>NZ_JBNHIN010000071.1:0-34844 GCF_050054615.1 Streptomyces sp. YGL11-2 | reverse complement strand
GCGAAGCAGTCCGGCAACCCACCCCCTCCGGCCCGCCCCCGGCACCCACCACCCAGCGAGCGGCGGGCCCGCCCGACAACCCCTTCGCCATCGGCGAGCAACCACCGCGGCGCCGCAGCCGACCACGTGGGGCGATACCGTCAGGACAGACGTCGCTTGGACGAGGGAGACGAGAATCGTGGCTGGTACGCCATGGGTGCGAGGCGCGGAGGAAGGGGCCGACCCGTTCGGTACGGCCCGGCTGCGGCGCGGCGTGCTGGACGCCTGGGCCGCGTCGCCGGCCCGGTTCCGTGAGGACGCCAACGCCGAGGAGGACCTCGCGCTCGGCGGCTACCGCGACCGGCTCGCGGTGGAGCTGGCGCAGAACGCGGCGGACGCGGCGGCCCGCGCCGGCGTCCCCGGCAGGCTGCGGCTGACCCTGCACGCGGCCAACGGCGGGGCTCCCGCCGCCCTGGTCGCCTCCAACACCGGTGCCCCGCTGGACGCCACCGGCGTGGAGTCGCTGTCGACGCTGCGCGCCTCCGCGAAGCGGGAGAGCAGTGCGGCGACCGGTGCGGTGGGCCGGTTCGGCGTCGGGTTCGCCGCGGTGCTGTCGGTCAGTGACGAACCGGCGCTGGTGGGGCGTACCGGCGGGGTCCGCTGGTCGCTCGCCGAGGCGCGCGGGCTGACCCAGCAGGTGGCCGCGCACAGCCCCGGCCTGGGCGGTGAGCTGCGCCGCCGCGACGGGCACGTGCCGCTGCTGCGGCTGCCGCTGCCCGCGGAGGGCGGCGCGCCCGAGGGGTACGACACGGCGGTGGTGCTGCCGCTGCGCGACGGTGCCGCGCAGGACCTGGCCGAGCGGCTGCTGGCCGGGATCGACGCGGCGCTGCTGCTGACGCTGCCGGGGCTCTCCGAGGTCGTCGTCGAGACGCCGGAGGGCGTACGAGTTCTGACGAGGAGTCAGGAAGCCGACTGCGTTCTGATCGAGGACAGTGAGCGCGGTGCGACCCGGTGGCGGGTGGCGAGCGACGGCGGGCCGCTGGACCCGGCGCTGCTGGCGGACCGCCCGGTCGAGGAGCGGCTGCGGCCCGTCTGGTCGGTGACCTGGGCGGTGCCGGTGGACGAGGCGGGCGCGCCGGTGCGGCCGGGGACGGCGCCGGTGGTGCACGCGCCGACGCCCACGGACGAGCCCCTGGGGCTTCCGGCGCTGCTGATCGCCTCGTTCCCGCTGGAGCCGACCCGGCGCCATGTCGCGCCGGGCCCGCTGGCGGACTTCCTGGTGGGCCGGGCGGCGGCCACGTACGCGGCGCTGCTCCGCGACTGGCGGCCGGTGTCGGTCGGCACGCTCGACCTGGTGCCGGGGCCGCTGGGCAAGGGCGGCCTGGACGGCGAACTGCGGCGGCAGGTGCTGGAGCTGCTGCCCCGGGTGCGCTTCCTGCCGAGCGCCGGAGCGCCGGCGGACGGGATTCCGGCAGAGCCCACGGAGGCTGCCGAGGGGCTCGCAGACCGCGAGTGGGACGCGGGCGACGGCGGCGCGGAGCGGTACGTACTGCGGCCGGTGGACGCCGAGTTGGTCGAGGGGGCGGGCGCCGCGACGGTCGCGGTGCTGGCCGAACTCTTCCCGAGCCTGCTGCCGGCCGGCCTCGAACGACGCCCTGAGCTGCGGTCGTTGGGCGTCGTGCGGGTGCCGATCGGCGAGATGATCGACCGGCTCGCCGGCGTCGAGCGGTCGCCCCAGTGGTGGTGGCGGCTCTACGACGCGCTGGCCGGCACCGACCCGGACCGGCTCAGCGGCCTGCCGGTGCCGCTGGCGGGCGCGGCGGGCCGGGGCCCCGGCGGCGCCGACGGCACCGTGCGCACCACCATCGGCCCCCGCCAGGTGCTGCTTCCGCTGCCCGGCGGCCCGGACGGCGACGGGGACGCCGCGGACCGGCACCGTACGCTGGCCCGCCTCGGGCTCAAGGTCGCGCACCCGGACGCCGTGCACCCCCTCCTGGAGAAGCTGGGCGCCACCCCCGCGGCGCCGCGTGCGGTGCTGACGACACCTCAGGTGCGGGCGGCGGTGGAGAACTCGCTCGACGCCGACGAGGACGCCTACGACGTCTTCGAGGACGAGCTGGGCGCGGGCACCGGTGTGCCCCTGGGCACCGAGGAACTCGCGGAAACGGTCCTGGGGCTGGTCCGGGACGCCAATCTCGCCCCCGGCGACGAGCCCTGGCTGGCCGCGCTGGCGCTGCCCGACGAGGACGGTGAGCCGGCGCCCGCGGGCGAACTGGTCTTCCCGGGTAGCGCATTTGAGCGCGTCATCCGTGAGGGTGAACTTGCCGCCGTCGACGCGGAGTTGGCGCGGCACTGGGGCGAGCAGCCGCTGACCGCGGTCGGCGTGCTGGCCGATTTCGCACTGGTCCGCGCCACCGACGTCGTCCTGGACCCGGACGAACTGGAGCCGCGCGACGGCGACTTCGCCGAGCCCGACGACGCCGGGCTGCTGGACGCGGTCGACGTCTGGTGCGAGGACATCCTCGACGCCCTGCCGGAAACCCCGGTGCCGCCGGTCGTCACCGAACTGGTCGCGGTACGCGACCTGGACCTCGTCGACGACGACGCCTGGCCGCAGGTCCTCGCCATGCTCTCCCGGCCGCCGCTGCGGGACGCCCTCACCGCTCCCGTGCGGGTCCTGCTCCCCGACGGCACCACGGAGTCCGTGCGCCCGTACACCGCCTGGTGGCTGCGCGGCCATCCGGTCCTGGACGGGCGCCGTCCCGCCGGACTGCGCTCGGCGGGCGGGGATCCGCTGCTGGCCGGGCTGTACGAGTCCGCGGACGCCGGCGAGGTCGACGCCCAGGTGCTGCGCGCCCTCGGCGTGCGCACCTCGGTCACCGCCCTCCTCGACGAGCCCGGCGGCGCCGCCGAGCTGCTGGCCCGCCTCGCCGACCCGGAACTGGCCGTCGGCACGTCCCAACTCCACGCGCTCTACGGCATGCTGACCGACCTCGACCCCGATCAGGTGACCCTCCCCGACGAGCTGCGGGTGGTCGTCGACGGTGCGCTCCAGGTGGCGGACGCGGCCGACGCGGTGGTCGCCGACGCCCCGGACCTGATGCCGCTCGCGGCCGGCCTGCCACTGCTCCCGGTCCGCCCGGAACGGGCCGCCGAACTGGCCGAGCTGTTCCAGGTGCGCCGGCTGAGCGAGGCGATCGCCGCCGAGGTCCGCTCGGAGGGCGTCCGGCACGACGTCCCGGACGCGGTCCGCGCCCTGCTCGGCCCGACCACCCCCGCCAGCTACGTCGAGCACGAGGAACTGCTGGTCGGCGACGGGCCGGACGGCACCGCCGAGCTGGACTGGCGCCGGACCCCGGACGGCACCCTGCACGCCGCGACGCTGGAGGGCGTCGCCGCGGGCCTGGCCTGGGCCGCCGGCCAGTGGCCGCGCCGCTTCGAGGTCGCGGCCCTCCTGGAGGAACCGGACCGGGGCGACGAACTGGCGCGGGCGCNCCCCAGCGGGCCGACATGACCGGAGATGTCTGGAGGGAATTCGCCGACATTCACCGATACCGGCACCCCGACACCGGCCCCCTGGTACCTGCGCCTGCCGGCCACCCGGCAAGGTGCAGCGCCCGGCCCTGTCGTCACACTCCCGTCGTCCGCCCGACGGAGTGTGACGACAGGGCCCCGCCCCGCACCTTGCCGGGTGGCCGGCAGGCGCAGGTACCAGGGGGCCGGTGTCGGGGTGCCGGTATCGGTGAATGTCGGCGAATTCCCTCCAGACATCTCCGGTCATGTCGGCCCGCTGGGGATTCGGAACCGAAAAAGCAGATATGGCCGTCGGGCCGGGTGTGGATGATTCCTGGTTGTTTCCCGGGTCTTTTGTGTGCCGCTCGCCGCCTGCGCACAATGCGGGGGGAATTCGTTTCGTGATGGTGAAGGTGCAGTTCAGAGGCCGCAAAAAAGCACGCGGGACGTTGCCTGCGGGTCCGTGGGCGTGCTTGCATCCAGCCAGTGCACAAGCCGCCAGAACGGCCACCCTGCCAGGGTGTTGGACGGCCTGCCGAAAAGCCGAGAAATTGTGAAGGGAAAAGCGCCAATGCGTAACGGCTTCACCCCTGAGATCGACACCGCTGAGCTTTCCGACAGCGAGCTGGACAACATATCCGGTGGCCTTGCCAGCCTGGGCGGCGAGATCGCCGGGCACGGCCTTGCCGCGAGCATCGGCGGCCACGGCCACCACGGTCACCACGGCCACCATGGTCACCACGGCCACCACGGGATGCACGGCGGCGAGTTCGGCGGCGGCCTGGTGTCGGTCCGCACCATCGGTATGTGACGCAGCGTCCGCGGTCGGCGGGCCCTACAGAACCCCGGGACGTCCCGTTCCGGGGTTCTTGTGATTCCGGGGAGTCGGACGAGTCCGGGGAGCCCGGCAGGATTTCGCTGTACGCTGCATTTCACTGTGCGCTGCGTCAACTCCGAGGTGCCGTACGGAGGTTGCCGGATCGGTCGGGGCTACGCCGGGAACCGCCGACCCACCCACCGCCACACCGCTTCCAGCAGCACCGCCGCCACCGCCGCGATCGCCACCGCCGCCCACGGCATCGTCGTGCCGACCAGCCGCAGTTCGAAGAAGCGCTGGAGCCAGGGCGTCACCAGGACGATCAGGAAGCCCAGCCCCATGGTGAGGACCAGGGCGATGCGCCACCAGGTGTACGGGCGGGCGATGATCGCCAGCACCCAGAGGGCGGTGAGGAAGAGCGTCAGGGTGGCGGCGCTGGTCTGCGCGGGGAGGGCGTCCGGCCCGGTGTAGTGGACGCGGGCCAGCAGGTACGTGCCGAAGGCCGCGATACCGGCGATGAGGCCGGACGGGATGGCGTAGCGCATCACCCGGCGGACGAAGTGCGGGCGGGCGCGCTCCTTGTTGGGGGCCAGGGCGAGGAAGAAGGCGGGGACGCCGATGGTCAGGGTGGACAGCAGGGTGAGGTGGCGCGGCAGGAACGGGTACGGGATCTGCGCGCAGGCGACCAGGATGGCGAGCAGCACCGAGTAGACGGTCTTGGTCAGGAAGAGGGTCGCCACGCGGGTGATGTTGCCGATGACGCGGCGGCCCTCGGCGACGACCGAGGGAAGCGTGGCGAAGCTGTTGTCGAGCAGCACGATCTGGGCCACCGCACGGGTCGCCTCGGAGCCGGAGCCCATGGAGACGCCGATGTCCGCGTCCTTCAGGGCGAGGACGTCGTTCACGCCGTCGCCGGTCATCGCGACGTTGTGGCCGCGCGACTGGAGGACGGCGACCATGTCCCGCTTCTGCTGGGGGGTGACCCGGCCGAAGACCGCGCCCTCCTCCACGGCCGTGGCCATCGCGTCCGGGTCGTCGTGGGGGAGCTTGCGGGCATCCACCGCCGAACCGGCGCCGGGCAGGCCCAGTTTCGCGGCCACCGCGCCCACCGAGACCGCGTTGTCACCGGAGATGACCTTGGCGTGGACGCCCTGCTCCGCGAAGTAGCGGAGGGTGTCGGGGGCGTCCGGGCGCAGCCGCTGCTCCAGGACGACCAGCGCGGCGGGGTCCACGTCGCGGGCGACGTCGGGGTGGTCCAGCGGCCGGTTCGCGCGGGCGAGCAGGAGGACCCGCAGCCCCTGGGCGTTGAGGCCGTCGATCTCGGGCAGCAGCCGGTCGCCTTCGGGAAGGAGGACGTCGGGGGCGCCGAGCAGCCAGGCCGACCGCGCGCCGCCGGGTTCCTCGAAGGCCGCGCCGCTGTACTTCCGGGCCGAGGAGAACGGGAGCGTGGCGGTGCAGCGCCAGGAGTCCAGGGGCGGGTACGCGTCGATGATGGCCTGGAGGGAGGCGTTGGGGCGGGGGTCACAGGCGCCGAACGCGCCCAGCACCTGCTGGATGTCGACGGGGTCGCAGCCGTCCAGCGCGCGCAGCTCGCTGACGTCCATCCCGCCCTCGGTCAGCGTGCCGGTCTTGTCCAGGCAGACGACGTCGACCCGCGCCAGCCCCTCGATGGCCGGCAGTTCCTGGACCAGGCACTGCTGACGGCCGAGCCGGATGACGCCGATCGCGAACGCGACGGAGGTCAGCAGCACCAGTCCCTCGGGGATCATCGGCACGATCCCGGCGACCATCCGGCGGACCGCCTCGTCGCCGGGCAGTCCCAGGGTGAGCAGATGGCTGAGGATGAGGCCGAGCGCGGTCGGGACCATCATCCAGGTCACGTACTTGAGGATCTGGCTGATGCCGGTCCGCAGCTCGGAGTGGACCAGCGTGAACCGGCTGGCCTCCTCGGCGAGCTGGGCCGCGTACGCCTCCCGGCCGACCTTGGTCGCGGTGAACGCGCCGCCGCCCGCGACGACGAAGCTGCCGGACATCACCGGCTCGCCCGGCTTCTTGACCACCGGGTCCGCCTCGCCGGTCAGCAGCGACTCGTCGATCTCCAGGCTGTCGCTCTCCAGTACCTCGCCGTCGACGATGACCTTGTCGCCGGGGGCGAGTTCGATGACGTCGTCGAGGACGACCTCGGAGGTGGGGATCTCGGCGGCGACCCCGTCGCGGCGCACCGTCGGCCGGGCCTCGCCGATCAGCGCCAGGCTGTCCAGGGTCTTCTTGGCACGCAGCTCCTGGATGATGCCGATGCCGGTGTTGGCGACGATCACGAAGCCGAACAGCCCGTCCTGGATCGGGCCGATGACCAGGATGATCGCGAAGAGCACGCCGATGATGGCGTTGAACCGCGTGAAGACGTTGGAGCGGACGATGTCCGCGGTCGAGCGGGAGGAGCGGACGGGGACGTCGTTGACCTCGCCCCTGGCCACCCGCTCGGCGACCTCCGCGGCGCTCAGCCCGCGGGGGGCCGGCACCCGGCCGCTGCCGCCGGCGGGTCCGCCGCGCTCGGGTTCCTCGACTTCGGTCTTCGCCCGGTCCGTCATGACCTAGACGTTACGGGCGTAATGACCGATTCACCTGCTGGGTGGTGAGTGGAGCTGCATCTCCCGAGGGGGGTGGGGGCGGGGGTGCGGTCAGCCGGCGGTCGACGCTGCCGCCGCGGCGCGCTTGATCGCCGCGTCCCGCTTGCGGACGTACCAGACGCCCAGCAGGCCGAGACCGCCGCCGGCCAGGCAGGTCCACAGGAACCAGGTGTGGCCGTGGTCGGCGTACCAGCTGTAGAAGGGCAACTGGCCGAGGAAGAGCACGAACCAGACGACGGTGCCGCCGGTGATCGTGCCGACGACGGGACCTTCGAGGGGCGCCGGGGCCTCGCGGAGTTCGGACTTCTTCCACATGGGGCTCAGCTTACGGGGGCCGTTTTGCGGGGTGGCCCGTGCCTGTCCGGCCTGCGAGGGCGGCGTCTACGCGCGGAGATAGCGATCAACGTGTTGTTTATTCATACTGAACCTTTCTGGAACTGACCGGTTCGGATCGTTGATTCCTCCAATCTGATCCCTCCAAGCTGATCCAGTTCACTGGTTTCTGATCGCCGTCTGTGCGTGTTCCCGGCCCTCGGGCCCGCGCGCCCGCCCCGGCCCGTACGACTGAGGTCCCGCATGTCGCCCTCGACCCACACGCCGGTCGACACCCTGAACAGCCCTGGCCCGCACCCCCCGACGAGCGGGCTGGACCGCTTCTTCAAGATCTCCGAGCGGGGGTCGACCGTCGGCCGCGAACTGCGCGGCGGACTGGCGACCTTCTTCGCGATGGCCTACATCATCGTGCTGAACCCGATCATCCTCGGCGCCGGCGTCGACAAGTTCGGGCACCACCTCAACAACGGCCAGCTGGTCACCGCCACCGCCCTGATGGCGGGCCTCGGCACGATCCTGATGGGCGTGATGGGCAACGTCCCGATCGCCATCGCCGCCGGCCTCGGCATCAACGCCGTCGTCTCGCTCCAGCTCGCGCCCAAGATGAGCTGGCCGGACGCGATGGGCATGGTGGTGCTCGCCGGTCTGGTGCTGATGATCCTGGTCGCCTCGGGGCTCCGGCAGCGGGTGATGGACGCGATCCCCAACGGGCTGCGGCGGGCCATCGCGATCGGTATCGGCCTGTTCATCTCGCTGGTCGGGCTGGTCGACGCGGGCTTCGTGTCCCGCAATCCGGACGCCGCGCACACCACCGTCCCGATGAGCCTGGGCCAGGGCGGTCAGCTCAAGGGCTGGCCGGTGCTGGTGTTCGTCCTCGGCCTGGCGCTGATGTTCGTGCTGACCGTGCGGAAGACCAAGGGCGCGATCCTGATCGGGATGGTCACCATGGCCGTCGTCGCGATCGTCATCAACGCGGTGGCGACCATCCCGGACGCGTCCTGGGGCCTGGCCGTCCCCAACGTCCCCGACAAGATCGTCGGGGCGCCCGACTTCGGACTGATCGGCCACATCAGCCTCTTCGGCGGCTTCAAGGAAGTCGGCGTGCTGACCGGCTGCCTCTTCGTCTTCACCGTGCTGCTGTCCGGCTTCTTCGACGCGATGGGCACCATCATCGGCGTCGGCGAGGAGGCCGGGCTGCTGGACAACGAGACCGGCAACCTGCCGAACATGGGCCGCATCCTGATGGTGGACGGCATCGCGGTCGCGGGCGGCGGCTTCGGCTCCGCCTCCGCCAACACCTGCTTCGTGGAGTCCACCGCGGGTGTCGGTGAGGGTGCCCGCACGGGCCTGGCGAACCTGGTCACCGGCGGGCTGTTCCTGCTCGCGCTGATCTTCACGCCGCTGGCGACCGTCGTGCCCTCGCAGGCCGCGACGCCCGCGCTGCTGGTCGTCGGCTTCCTGATCACGGCCTCGAACGTCAGGGACATCGACTGGGGCGACTTCACCGTCGGCATCCCGGCGTTCCTCACGATCGTCTCGATGCCGTTCACCTACAGCATCACCAACGGCATCGGCATCGGCGTGCTGGCCTTCATCCTGCTGCGGACGGCGACCGGCCGCTTCAAGGAGATCCCGTGGCTGCTGAACGCGGTCGGGCTCTGCTTCCTGGTCTACTTCCTGCTCAACCCGATCGAGCAGGTGCTGGGCGTCAGGTGACCCGAGCCGGGCGGCGGGCCCGGTGCCGGCCCGTCATGACGGGCCGGCGGCCGGCCCCCAGCAGCCCAGCCGCTCGGTCTCGTCGACCGACGTCTTGAACCGTTCGTCGAAGTCATCGCGGATGAGCGTCCGGACCACATAGTCCTGGACGCTCATTCCGCGTTTTGCGGCGTGCTGCCGAATGCGCTCCAGCAGCTCCCCGTCCACGCGCAGGCTGAGCACTCTCGATCCCATACGGACACGGTCCCCGCACCAGGCGGTCAGGTGTGTCCCTTTCCGCAGCGTCCTCACTCATATGGGTGATCCGGTGAGCGATCCGTCGTGGCCGTAAACCGGCGCTTTACTTAGAGAGGGTAATGAGTTATGCTAACGACCATGCCGGAACTGTCCAACGGCGACGACGCTGACGCCGTGAACGCACTGCGGTCCGCCGTCATGCGCCTGTCCCGCCGCCTGAAGCACCAGCGGGTCGACGAGTCGCTGAGCCCCACCGAGATGTCGGTGCTCGGCACCCTCGCCCGGTGCGGCCGGGCCACGCCCGGCGAACTGGCCCGCAAGGAGCATGTGCAGCCGCCGTCGATGACCCGCATCGTGGCGATGCTGGAGGCCAAGGGACTGGTCCGGCTCGAAGCACACCCCGACGACCGCCGCCAGAAGGTCGTCACCCAGACCGAACAGGCCGAGGCGATGCTCGAAGAGAGCCGCCGCAAGCGCAACGCCTGGCTCGCCGACCTGGCCTCCGGGCTGGACGCGGACGAGTGGGCGAAGGTGCGGGCCGCCGCGCCCGTACTGGAGAAACTCGCACAGTTGTAACGCACCAGGCCGAGGAGGCGAACCCACTTTGAGTACGGGATCCGGAGCACACTCCGCCCCCGCACCGAACTCCCACAACGACACGGTCACCGACGACGCGACCGCGACCACCCCGGGCCCCACCAAGGCCCCCGGTATCGCCGCAGGCCCCGCCGCCACACCGCGCAAGGGCACGTTCAGCTCGCTCCGCATACGCAACTACCGCCTCTTCGCCACCGGTCAGGTGGTCTCCAACACCGGCACGTGGATGCAGCGCATCGCCCAGGACTGGCTGGTGCTCAGCCTCACCGGCTCCTCCGGCGCCGTCGGCATCACCACCGCCCTCCAGTTCCTCCCGATGCTGCTCTTCGGCCTCTACGGCGGTGTCCTCACCGACCGCTTCGCCAAGCGCAAGCTGCTGTTCTTCACCCAGTCCGCGATGGGACTGACCGGCCTGGCCCTCGCCGTCCTCACGCTCAGCGGCCATGTGCAGGTCTGGCACGTCTACTTGGTGGCCTTCCTCCTCGGGCTGGTCACCGTCGTCGACAACCCGGCCCGGCAGGCGTTCGTCTCCGAGATGGTCGGCCAGGACGAACTGCGCAACGCCGTCAGCCTCAACTCCGCCAACTTCCAGTCCGCCCGGCTCATCGGGCCGGCCGTCGCCGGTGTGCTGATCACCGCCCTCGGCAGCGGCTGGGCCTTCCTCTTCAACGGCCTCTCCTTCATCGCGCCGATCACAGGGCTGCTGATGATGCGCACCGCCGAACTCCACAAGGTCGACCGGGTGCCGCGCAGCAAGGGGCAGTTGCGGGAGGGTCTGCGCTACGTCTCCGGCCGCCCCGAGCTGATCTGGCCGATCGTCCTGGTCGGCTTCATCGGGACCTTCGGCTTCAACTTCCCGATCTGGGTTACCGCGTTCGTCTACAAGGTCTTCCACGCCGGGGCCGGTACGTACGCCCTGTTCAACGTCGTGATGGCGGCCGGTTCGCTGATCGGCGCGCTGCTCGCCGCGCGGCGGGCGAATTCCCGGCTGCGGATGCTGGTCGGCGCGGCGCTGCTCTTCGGCCTGCTGGAGATCGCCGCCGCGCTGTCCCCGTCCTTCTGGATCTTCGCGGCGCTGCTCGCGCCCATCGGGCTGGTCGGCCTGACGATCAACGTCACCGCGAACTCCAGCGTCCAGATGGCCACCGACCCGGCGATGCGCGGCCGGGTGATGAGCCTGTTCATGATGGTCTTCATGGGCGGTACGCCGCTCGGCGCGCCGGTGGTCGGCTGGGTCACCGACGCCTACGGCCCCCGGATCGGCTTCCTCGCCGGCGGCGTGGTCTCCATGGCGGCCGCGGTGCTGGTCGGCCTGGCCCTCGCCAGGGTGGGCGGACTGCGGCTGCGGATAGACCTGCGGCGCGGGCACCGGCACGTGGCGTTCGTCCCGAGGGTCGGCCCGGGGGAGACGTCCTCGGAGAAGGAGCTGGCCGCCGCGGCCTGAGCGGCCGGTGACCGGTGGGGGGGCGGCGCGGAAACCGGCCGCGCCGCCGCCCCTGGGCAACACTGGCCCCATGAGACTCTTCGCCGCCGTACTGCCGCCCGCCCCCGCCCTCGATCAACTGGCCGCGGAAGTGGCCGTGTTGAAGCGGCTGCCGGACGCNAAACCCCCCCCCCCCCCCCCCCCTGGGCAACACTGGCCCCATGAGACTCTTCGCCGCCGTACTGCCGCCCGCCCCCGCCCTCGATCAACTGGCCGCGGAAGTGGCCGTGTTGAAGCGGCTGCCGGACGCCGACCGGCTGCGCTGGACCGGACGCGACGGCTGGCACTTCACCCTCGCCTTCTACGGCGAGGTGGCCGAGGACCTGCTCCCCGGCCTCCACGAGCGGCTGGCCCGCGCCGCCCACCGGCACGACCCCTACGGGCTGCGGATCGCCGGCGGCGGCCGGTTCGGCGACCGGGTGGTGTGGGCCGGGGCGGACGGCGACCGCCCCGCCATGCGCCACCTCGCGGACTCGGCCGCGGCGGCCGGCCGCCGGGCGGGCGTACGGATGGAGGAGCACCGCCCGTACACCCCGCACCTCACCCTCGCCCGCAACCGCACCGGCGGGCTGGACCTCGCCCCGTACGCCACCGCCCTCGCCGACTTCGCGAGCAGCCCCTGGACGGTCGCCGACGTCGCCCTGGTCCGCAGCCACCCGCCGGCCCCGGGGCCCGGCAACCAGCCCCGCTACGAGGCGGTGGCGTCCTGGCGGCTGGGCGGCTGAAGGCCGCCGTCGGCCGCCGGTTAGGCTCGACGGGTGGATCCCAAAACCCGTAACCGGATCATGTCCGGTCTGCTCGCCGTACTGCTCGTCGTCGTGGTCGTGGCGGCGGCGCTGCACTGACCTGCGCCGCGGACGCGCGACAGGCGTACGGCGGCCGGTGGGCACCGGCCGCCGGCCGCCCGCTCAGCGCATCCGCGGGGCGGCACCGCTCACCGGGCGCGTCACCAGGCGAACGCCTCCGGTGACGGGCCCGGCCCCGGGAAGATCTCGTCCAGGGAGGCCAGCAGCTCCTTGGGCAGGGTTAGCTCCAGTGCCCGCAGTGCGGAGGCCAGCTGGTCCGCGGTTCGCGGCCCGACGATCGGCCCGGTCACCCCGGGGCGGGTCAGCAGCCAGGCCAGCGCCACCTCGCCGGGCTCCAGCCCGTGCTTGTCGAGCAGGTCCTCGTACGCCTGGACCTGCGCCCGGGTCGCCGGGTCGGCGAGCATGTCCGCGGCCCGGCCACTGGCCGATCGGGCGCCGCCGCCCTCCCTCTCCTTGCGCAGCGCCCCGCCCAGCAGCCCGCCGTGCAGCGGCGACCACGGGATCACCCCCAGGCCGTAGCCTTGCGCCGCCGGGATGACCTCCATCTCGGCCCGCCGCTCCGCGAGGTTGTAGAGGCACTGCTCGCTGACCAGGCCGTACGAACCCCGGCGGGCGGCCGTCTCGTTGGCACGGGCGAGGTGCCAGCCCGCGTGGTTGGACGAGCCCGCGTAGAGGATCTTGCCCTGCTGGACGAGGACGTCGACGGCCTGCCAGATCTCGTCCCAGGGCGTGTTCCGGTCGACGTGGTGGAACTGGTAGAGGTCGATGTGGTCGGTGCCCAGGCGCTGGAGGCTGGCGTCCACCGCCCGCCGGATGTTGAGCGCCGAGAGCCGGTCGTGGTTGGGCCAGGCCGGCCCGCCGTCCGGGCCCATGTTGCCGTACACCTTCGTGGCCAGCACGGTCCGGTCCCGCCGCCCGCCGCCCTTGGCGAACCACGAGCCGATGATCTCCTCCGTGCGGCCCTTGTTCTCGCCCCAACCGTAGACGTTGGCGGTGTCGAGGAAATTGACGCCCGCGTCCAGGGCGGCGTCCATGATGCCGTGACTCTCGGCCTCGTCGGTCTGCGGGCCGAAGTTCATCGTCCCGAGGACGAGTCGGCTGACCTTGAGTCCGGTGCGTCCGAGCTGCGTGTACTCCATGGTCGACCAGCCAAGTCGCTGGAGTGCGCTCGAAGCAAGGACGCGGGAAGGGGAGTTGCGGACCGGACGGCCGGCCGCGCTATCCGGCGTACGGGCCGCCGACGCCCCACGCCTGGTGCATCGCGTCGGCGAACGCCCCCGCCAGCAGGTGCTCCCCGAACGCCGACGGATGCGTCCCGTCGTACGTGGCGCGGTCGATCTCCCAGCCGGCCGGCTCGGAGGCCAGCAGCAGCGGCGAGCCGGGCGCGGACAGATCGGCGACCGCCTTCGCCAGCAGCTCGTTGAAGCGGGCGCACTGCGCGCCGAAGCCCGGGTCCGCCATGGCCCGCACGTTCGGTATCACGGGCAGCAGCACCGCCCGTATGTGCGGCGCCGCCGCCCGCGCCCCGGCCACGAAACGCCGCACGTTCTCGGCGGTCTGCTCCGCGTTCGTGTAGAAGCCGAGGTCGATCAGGCCGAGCGAGACCAGCAGGGTGTCCGCGTCGTGCGCGCGCACCGCGTCGCCGATCAGCGGCGCCATGTGCAGCCAGCCCTCGCCCCACCCGGCGAGGTGCCGGCGGGCGTCCCGCGGGAAGTCCGGGTCGCCGTACGCGGACGAGGCGGGGGTGTCGGTGGCCGGGTCATGCAGTGTGTGGCGCGGCCCGACGATGCGGAACGGGGCGGGGCAGGACGTGTTCAGGTGCTGCCACATCCGGTAGCGCCACGTGAAATCGCCGGCGCTGCCGATCGTCATCGAGTCGCCGACGCACATGATCCTCATCCGGCCATGATGGCCGAGAACGCTACCGGCGGGTACGTGACGCTGGCCACGCCTCCTCCCCCTCGATCAGCCGCAGTTCGTAGTGGAGCGTCCGCTCCCGTTTCAGCCGGTGCACCAGCGGCACCAGCAGCCCGTGGGTCAGCGGGTACTTGCGCGTCAACGACCGCTCGGCGCGCCGGTATTCGCGGGTCCGCGGGTCGAGCAGCCGGGCCCGCGCCCGCAGCACCGGCCCGGTGGGCCGGCCGCGCCAGGTGGCGGTGCGGATCTCCACCTCGGGGAAGTTCCGCATCCGCTTGACCTTCCAGGCGCTGCCGAAGGTGCGGAAGTAGGCGTGGTCGCCGTCCACCGCGATGTTCACCGGCGTGCCGACACCGGTGCCGTCCCGCTTGTACGTCGTGAGCAGGATCGTCCCCTGCCGCTCGAAGGGGGCGAGGCCGGGGATGGGAGGAATCGTCATGCCCTCCATGGAGGCACAAACGTCCCGGTTCGTCACGCCGTGGTGCGTCCGTTCGGGTACGCCGCGCCGCCGGCCCGCACAACTACGGTGCCGGCGGCGGGGGTTGCCGGACCACGGCAACGGGCCCCGGCGGTCGTCCGCCGGGGCCCGTCGTCGATGCGGTGCGGTGCTGTTACAGCTGGCCGATCACGTAGTCGACGCAGGCCGTCAGGGCCTCGACGTCCGACGGGTCGATCGCCGGGAACATCGCGATGCGCAGCTGGTTGCGGCCGAGCTTGCGGTAGGGCTCGGTGTCGACGATGCCGTTGGCGCGCAGCGCCTTGGCGACCGCCGCGGCGTCGATGTCGTCGTTGAAGTCGATCGTGCCGATGACCTGCGAGCGCTTTGCCGGGTCGGTGACGAACGGGGTGGCGTACTTGGAGTCCTCGGCCCAGCTGTAGAGGGTGCGCGAGGAGGCGGCGGTGCGGCCGACCGCCCAGTCCAGGCCGCCCTGGCCGTTGATCCACTCCAGCTGCTCGTTGAGCAGGAAGAGGGTGGCCAGCGACGGGGTGTTGTACGTCTGGTTCTTGAGGGAGTTGTCGATCGCCGTGGGCAGCGAGAAGAACTCCGGGACGTGGCGGCCGGACGCGTGGACGGCGCGGGCGCGCTCCAGGGCGGCGGGGGAGAACACCCCGAGCCACAGGCCGCCGTCCGAGGCGAAGGACTTCTGCGGGGCGAAGTAGTAGACGTCGGTCTGGGCGATGTCGACGGGGAGGCCGCCGGCGCCGGAGGTGGCGTCGACCAGGACCAGGGCACCCTCGTCCGCGCCGGTCACCCGGCGGATGGGGGCGGCGACGCCGGTGGAGGTCTCGTTGTGGGTGAAGGCGTAGACGTCCACGCCCGCCTCGGCCCGCGGCTCCGGGTGGCTGCCCGGGTCGGCGGAGATGACGGTGGGCTCGGCAAGCCACGGCGCCAGCTTGGCGGCCTTGGCGAACTTCGAGGAGAACTCGCCGAAGGACAGGTGCTGCGACTTGTTCTCGATCAGGCCGTGCGTCGCGATGTCCCAGAACGCGGTGGAACCGCCGTTGCCGAGGACGACCTCGTAGCCCTCGGGCAGCTGGAAGAGGTCGCGCACGCCGTCGCGCACCTTGCCGACCAGGTTCTTGACCGGGGCCTGGCGGTGGGACGTGCCGAGAAGAGAGGAACCGGTGGCGGCGAGGGCGTCGAGCGCCTCCGTACGCACCTTGGAGGGGCCCGCGCCGAACCGTCCGTCGGCGGGCTTGATGTCAGCGGGGATCTGGATATCAGCCACGGAGGAAGCCTAAAGGGTCCGGCCGGGCCCGGAGGCCGCGTCCAGCGGATGAGATGACGGGCGGCCGGAGTGTGGACGGGCGGGAAAGGGGACGGGGCGGCGCTCACGGGGGCGGGGCGTCCGCCGCGTAGAGGGCGGTGAGGTCGGCCGCGGCGCGGGCCAGGACCCGGCGGGCCTCGGGCGGGTGCAGGACTTCGAGGGTGTCGCCGAACTGGAGCAGCTGGCGGACGGCGGGGAGCACCGGGTACGCCAGCTCGATGACGGCCCAGCCGTCCCCGTCCGGGGCGTCGGTGCGCGGCGGCCCGGTCAGCGCCCCGCCCAGGATTCGCACGGCCAGATCCAGCCGGTCCGGGCGGATCCGGGCGGTGACCCGGACGTCCGCCGGCCGCTCCTCCACCTCGCGGCGCAGCACCTGCCAGACGTCCGTGAGCTCCACGCCCGGCCGGCGCCGCACCGGGGCGTCGGTGAGGGCCGCCGACGCCACCCGGTCGGCCCGGAACAGCCGTGGCCGGCCGCGCCGGTCGGCGACCAGGTACCAGGTGCCGGCCTTGGCGACCAGGCCGTACGGGTCGACGGTGTAGGTGCGCAGCGCCGTCTCGCCGCCGTGCCGGTAGCGGATCCGCAGCCGCTGGTCGGTGAAGACGGCGGTGTGCAGCTCGTCCAGGTTGACGGCGGGGCGCGGCCCGCTCAGCCAGCGGTCCGGGTCCACCAGGATGCGACGGCCGGCGAGTTCGGCGGCCGGGCGGTGCGGGGCCGGCAGCGCCGCCATCACCTTGCGCAGCGCCGAGCTCAGCGCGCCGTCCAGGCCGAGGGCGGAGTGCGCGCCCTGCGCGGCCAGGATGAACAGCGCGCGGGCCTCGTCGGTGGTCATCCCCGTCACGTCCGTGCGGAAGCCGGGCAGCAGCGCGATCCCGCCGTGCCGCCCGCGCTCGGCGTAGACCGGCACACCGGCCGCCGACAGGGACTCGACGTCGCGGTAGACGGTCCGGGTGGAGACCTCCAGGCGCGTGGCGAGTTCGCCGGCCGGGACCCGGCCGCGGGTCTGGAGGAGCAGCAGGATCGAGAGCAGGCGGTCGGACTTCACTCCCGGTTTATAGCCGGGTCGCACCCCCGCTCGACAGCCGGGTTTCGCGGCCCGCGCCGCCCGCTTCCGGGGGCCGGTCCACAGCCGCTCGATTGCTGACGTCAGGTGCCGTCCATATATGACGGCAGGTGTCAGGTTATTGCTCCAGAGTGCGGCGCATGACGACCGAAGAGCTTCTCGCCCGGCCCCGCCCCGCCGCTGCCCCCGCCGCCACCGCCGCCGAGGCTCCCGCCCCGCTCGACCCCGACGCCCTGGCCGCCCTCGCAGCGCAGGTCGGGGGACCCGTCCTGGTCCCCGGCGACGCGGGCTACGACGCCGAACGCTCCGGGTTCCAGGCCGCGTACCGGCACCGGCCGGCGGTCGTCGTCGGGGCGGTGGACGCCGCGGACGTCGCGGCCGCGGTCGGCTTCGCCCGCGCGCAGGGGCTGCCGGTCGCAGTCCAGGCCACCGGGCACGGGCTGTCCGCCGCGACCGACGGCGGACTGCTGATCAGCACCCGGCGGATGGCCGGAGTGCGGGTGGACCCGGCGACGCGCACCGCGCGGGTCGAGGCGGGCGCCGTCTGGGGGCAGGTCATCGAGGCGGCGGCCCCCCACGGGCTCGCGCCGCTCAACGGCTCGTCTCCCGGGGTCGGGGTCGTCTCGTACACCCTCGGGGGCGGCGTCGGGGTGCTGGCCCGCACCTACGGGTACGCCGCCGACCAGGTGCGGGCCGTCGAGCTGGTCACCGCCGACGCGCGCCGGGTGCGGGTCACCGCCGACCACGAACCCGACCTCTTCCGGGGCCTGCTCGGCGGCGGCCACGGCCTGGGGGTGGTGACCGCGATGGAGTTCGGGCTGGTGCCGGTGGCGCGGCTCTACGGTGGCCAACTCGTTTTCGGCGGGGCGCAGATCGGGGACGCGCTGGAGGCGTATCTGCGCTGGACCGACACCGTCCCCGACGAGCTGACCTCGTCCCTCGCGCTCATCGTCTACCCCGACCTCCCGCAGCTGCCCGCGCCGCTCCGCGGGCGCCATCTCCTCCAGATCCGCATCGCGTACACGGGGAGCGCCGAGGAGGGCGAGCGGCTGGTGGCGCCGCTGCGCGCACTGGGCCCGGTGATCAGCGACGACCTGCGCGAGATGCCGTACGCCGAGTCGCACACCATCCACCGCGACCCGAGCGATCCGCACCCCTACAACGGCGACAACGCACTGCTCAGCGGCCTGGACGCGGCGGCGCTGCGCCGGGTGGCCGAACTGACCGGGCCGGCCGCGCCGGTGATGGTCGTGGTCCAGCTGAACCACCTGGGCGGTGCGCTGGCGACCGGGACTGGTGCGGTCGGCCATCGGGAGGCGCGGTTCGCGCTGCGGCTGCTGTCGCCGCTGGGCACCGCCGACCCGGAGGCGGACCTGGCGACCGTACGGGCGGTGCACGCCGAGGCGCTGGCGGCGGTCGCGCCCTGGCGGCTCGGCCGGAGCGTGAACTTCCTCTTCGGCGCGCAGCGGGACCGGGCGGATGCGGCGGACGTGGCGCGCAGCGCCCACGGTGCGGCGGACCGGGCGCGACTGGCCGCCCTCAAGGCCACCCACGACCCGGCGAACGTCTTCCGCTTCCACCCGTACGGGGCGTGAACTCCCCTACGCCGGCTGCCCGTACGCCGACGGCCCGCATGCCCGCCGCGGGGGCGTCCTCCGCCCGAACGGCCGGCCCGTACCGACCGCCCCCGCACGGCTAGCTGAAGACGGCCGCGAGGACGAGCAGCGCCACGAGGATGGCGAGCGTCTCCCATCGGGCCGCGCGGCGCAGCGTGTCCAGCGACGACGGACTGCCGGACGACCGGTGCGGCTGCCAGGGGGAGCCATCGTCCGACGGGTGGTGAGAGGCGTGGTGGGCCGTGTGGTGGGACGTGCCACCGGATGTGTCGTCGCTCATGTGTTCCATGCTAGGTGGCGACACTGTTATCCACAGCCCTTGATCGACCCCCGCCCCTTCCGGGCACCCTGGAGTCATGGCTGATCGCACGGAGACGGACAAGCGGAACGGCGACGGATCGGGTACGAGCGGATCGGGCACGGCCGCCCGGGCGGCCCTGGCACGCGAACTGGCCGCGGCGGTACGGGGCGAGGTCTCGGCCACCGCCGCCGACCGGGCGCTGATGACGATGGACGCGTCCAACTACCGGCGGGTCCCGGACGCGGTGGTCGCGCCCCGGGACGCCGAGGACGTCGCGGCGGCGCTGCGGGTGTGCCGGGAGCGCGGCGTCCCCGTGGTGCCGCGCGGCGGCGGCACCAGCATCGCCGGGCAGGCGACCGGCACCGGCGTGGTCCTCGACTTCACCCGCCATCTGCACCGGATCGTGTCGCTGGACCCCGAAGCCCGTACGGCCGTCGTCCAGCCGGGCGTCATTCTGGACGACCTGCGGGCCGCCGCCGCCCCGCACGGCCTCACCTTCGGGCCCGACCCCTCCACCCACAGCCGCTGCACCCTGGGCGGCATGATCGGCAACAACTCCTGCGGATCGCACTCGGTGGCCTGGGGCACCACCGCCGACAACGTCCGCGAACTGGAGCTGCTGACCTACGGCGGCGAAGCGGTACGGGCCGGCCGCGGCACGGACCCTGCGGGTCGCCCCACCGGACTGCCGCCCCGCCTGCGGGACGGCGTAAGAGCCCTGGTGGACGGGGAGTTGGCGCTGCTGCGGACCGGCTACCCCACCGGCCTCCCGCGCCGGATCTCCGGATACGCGCTCGACGCCCTGCTCCCGGAGAACGGCACCGACCTGGCCCGTGCCCTCACCGGCAGCGAGGGCACCCTCGGGGTCGTCACGGAGGCCACCGTACGGCTCGTCGACACCCCGGCGGCGCGGGTGGTCGCCGTGCTCGCCTACCCCGACGAGAGCGCCGCCGCCGAGGCCGCGCACACCCTGCTCCCGCACGAACCGCTGACCGTCGAGGGCATGGCCGCCGACCTGGTCGGCGACGCCACCGGGCTGCCGAAGGGCGGCGCCTGGCTGTTCGTGGAGATGGGCGGGGAGAGCCGGGCCGAGGCGACCGCACGGGCCGAGGGGCTGTGCCGGGCGGCTGCCGCGGACGGCGCCACCGGCCGTACGGTGGTCGTCGACCCGGCCGGACAGCGCGCGCTGTGGCGCATCCGCGAGGACGCCTCGGGCACCGCGACCCGCCTCCGGGACGGCAGGGAAGCCTGGCCCGGCTGGGAGGACTGCGCCGTACCGCCCGCCCGACTCGGCCCGTATCTGCGGGACTTCCGCGCCCTGCTCACCCAGCACGGGCTGCGCGGCACTCCCTACGGCCACTTCGGCGACGGCTGCATCCACGTCCGCATCGACTTCGACCTGCTGACCGCCCCCGGCATCCGCCGCTTCCGCGAATTCTCCTACGACCTCGGCGCGTTGGTGGTCGCCCACGGCGGCTCGCTCTCCGGCGAACACGGTGACGGGCAGGCCCGCGCCGAACTCCTCCCCAAGATGTACGGCGACGAACTGGTCGGCCTCTTCGGCCGGTTCAAGGACCTGTGGGACCCTGCCGCCGGCCTCAACCCCGGCATGCTGGTACGCCCCGCCCGGCTCGACGAGAACCTCCGCTTCGCCGTGCTCCCCCGGCGCCCCGTCCCGGTCGAGTTCGGCTATCCGCACGACAACGGTGACTTCTCCGCCGCCGTACGCCGCTGCGTGGGCGTCGCCAAGTGCCGGACGAGCGCGGTCGCTCCGGGCTCCGCCGACGTGATGTGCCCCTCCTTCCGCGCCACCGGCGAGGAGCAGCACTCGACCCGCGGGCGGGCCCGGCTGCTGCACGAGATGCTGGCCGGCGAGGTCGTCACGGACGGCTGGCGCTCCCCGGAAGTACGCGACGCGCTCGACCTCTGCCTGTCCTGCAAGGGCTGCCGCAGCGACTGCCCCGTGGGCGTCGACATGGCCACCTACAAGGCCGAGTTCCTGCACCACCACTACGCGGGCCGGATCCGCCCCGCCGCCCACTACGCGCTGGGCCGCCTGCCGCAGTGGCTGCGCGCCGCCGCCCCCGCCGCACCGCTCCTCAACGCCCTCGCCCGCACGCCGCTGGCCGCCGTCGCCCAGCGCATCGCCGGGATCGCCCCCGAGCGGACGATCCCGGCCCTGGCCACCGAAACGTTCAGCCGGTGGTGGTGGAACCGGCTCAAGGCGGGGCAGGCAGGGCAAGGAGGCGGCGGCCACGCCGCCGACCGCACCGTCCTCCTCTGGCCCGACACCTTCACCAACTACCTCTCCCCGCAGGTCGGCCGCGCCGCCGTACGCGTCCTGGAGGACGCCGGTCTGCGCCCACTGCTCCCGCCCGCCACCCCCGTCCGCCCCGCGGGCCACGCCCTCCCCCTCTCCCGGCTGCGCCGCCCCGCCCTGTGCTGCGGCCTGACCTACGTCTCCACCGGCCAGCTCGACCGGGCGCGGGCCGTCATGCGCCGCACCGTCGACGTCCTCGAACCGCTGCTGCAGGGCGGCCTCCCGCTCGTCGTCCTCGAACCGAGCTGCGCCGCCGCCCTCCGTACGGACCTGCCGGAGCTGCTCGCCGGCGACGATGACCCGCGGGCCGCCCGGCTCGCCGCCTCCGTCCGGACCTTCGCCGAGGTCCTGGAGGAACGGGCCCCCGACTGGACCCCGCCCCGCCTCGACCGCCCGGTCGCCGGCCAGACCCACTGCCACCAGCACGCCGTCCTGGGCGACGCCGCCGACCGAAGGCTGCGGGAACGGGCCGGGCTGAGCGGCGAGTTGAGCGGCGGCTGCTGCGGCCTGGCCGGCAACTTCGGCTTCGAGCGCGGGCATTACGACGTGTCCGTGACCTGCGCCGAGGAACAGCTCCTGCCCGCGGTGCGAGGCGCCGCCGCGGACGCGGAGATCCTCGCGGACGGCTTCTCCTGCCGCACCCAGCTCGACCAGCTCGGGGCGCGGCGGGGACGTCATCTGGCGGAGGTGCTGGCGGAGGGGTTGGGGCCTGGTGGGGTGGAGGGGCGGGGGGATGCTGGTCGCGATGTGCCCTAGGGGGCGTCGGCGCGGCGGCCCATCACCTCGTGGGCCAGGGCCACCAGGTCCGGGATACGCGGGTGTCCCGGGCCGTCGCGCCAGGCGATCACGACCGGGACGGGTGGGGCGTCGGTCAGCGGGACGTACGCCATCGACGGATGCGGGTGCATCTCGGCGGTGGCCGACGTGGTGACGCCGATGGCACGGCCGCCCGTGATGGCGGCGAGCCAGTCGTCCGTGTTGCCGATGGTGATCGTCGCGGCGGGGCGGGCGGTGGCGGGCCACAGGTCGAGGGTGGTGATCCCGGAGACCGTGTTGAGGGCGAGGGTGCGGTCGGCGAGATCGGAGAGGGAGAGGGCAGGGCGGCGGGCCAGCGAGTCGTCGGCGGGGAGGCCGGCCACGCGGGGCTCCGTCGTCAGCTGCTCGGTGATCAGCCCGGGGGCGCGGACCTCGCCGCGCAGCAGGGCCGCGTCCACGTCGCCGCGGGCGAGGCCGGCCGTGCGGTCGTCGATGCGGAGGAGTTCGAGGGGGGTGCCCGGGTGCTTCTCGTGCCAGCGGCGGAGCAGCGCAGTGGTGTCCGTACCGGCCGCGGACCAGGCGTGGCCCAGGCGCAGCGGCCAGCCGGTACGGCGGGCGTGGCCGAGGGCCCGGTCGAAGGCGGTGACCGCGATGGCGGCCTGGTCGCGGAAGGCGAGGCCGTCCGGGGTGAGGGCGAGGTGGTGGGTGGAGCGGTCGACGAGGCGCACGCCGAGGTCCTGCTCCAGCTGCCGGAGCGTACGGGAGACGGCGGGCTGGGTCAGGTGCAGGCGTTCGGCGGCGCGGGTCACGCTGAGGGTGTCGGCGATGGCGAGAAAGCAGCGGAGATGACGCAGCTCGATGCTCATGTGTGCGGAGCATAACAACGGGGAAAATGGCATTTCACATGCCGGAAGGCGGGCCTTAGCGTGGGGGTGTGAACGCATCGCCCGCCGGTTCCGACGGCTCCTTCCCGGCCACGTCCGTCTCTTCTGCGCCCGACCCTTCCGCCGCGTCGGTGGGTTCCTCCGGTTCCGCCGGCGCGATAGCCGAGGGTGCGATACCGCAGCCGGTGCCGGCCTCGCCTGAGGTGCTGACCGCCGAGGTGGAGGCCGGGGCCGCGGGGCCCGCGGGGGCGCGTGCCCGGCTCGGGTCGGTGGCGCTGGTGATCGGCGGGATCGTCACGCTGCAGTTCGGGTCGTCGGTGGCGGTGCTGCTGTTCCCGCGGGTCGGTGCGCTGGGCGTCGTCACGCTGCGGCTGGTCGTGGCTTCGTTGGTGCTGCTGATCGCCTGCCGGCCGAAGGTCCGCGGCTACACGCGCGGCGACTGGGCCACGGTGCTCGCCTTTGGCGTCGCCCTCGTCGGCATGAACTCGCTCTTCTACCAGGCCATTGACCGCATCCCCCTGGGCGCGGCGGTCACGCTGGAGTTCCTCGGTCCGCTGATCCTGTCGGTCGCCACGTCGCGGCGGCTGCTGAGCGTGCTGTGGGCTGCGCTGGCGCTGGGCGGCGTCGTGCTGCTGGGGCGTGCCGGATTCGATGGGCTGAATCCGCTCGGGGCCGGGTGTGCGCTGGCGGCGGGCGGGCTCTGGGCCGCGTACATCCTGCTGTCGGCCCGTACTGGACAGCGGTTCCCGCAGGCGGACGGGCTGGCGCTGGCCATGACGGTCGCGGCGCTGCTCAGTCTGCCGCTCGGGGCCTTCAGCGCGGGGTCGGCGCTGCTCGACCCGGTCACGCTGGGGCTGGGGGCGGCGGTGGCGCTGATGTCCTCGGTGATGCCGTACACGCTGGAGCTGCTGGCCCTGCGCAAGCTGCCCGCCTCCGGCTTCGCGGTCATGATGAGCCTGGAGCCGGCCGCGGCGGCCACCGCCGGATTCCTGGTGCTGCACCAGTCGTTGGGGTGGGTGGAGTTGGTCGCCATCGGGTTGGTGGTGGTGGCGAGTGCGGGTGCGGTGCTGAGCGGGTCTCGGCGGCGCTGAGGGCCTGTGTGTGGGGGCTGGCGTGGCCTCGGTGGGGGCTGGCGTGGCCTCGGGTTCTGCCCGGTGGGTGGGGGCCGGAGGGCTGCACCGGAGTTCTCCCCCAGCCTTCGGTCGGGAGGTGCCCCCACGCTGCGGGCGCATCTGGTGTGTAGATGACGCATACCCCGGCGTTCGCTCCAGGTCCTGCGGGCGCACTCCGGTACATCCCTCCGGCCCTGCGCCGTCGCCGACCGCACCCCGGTGGGGCCGTCCCACCGGGGTGCGAGCGTGTTCGGCCGCGGTTAGACCTTCTGCAGGTCCTGCTTCAGCGTGGCCAGGTCGATGCCGTTGACCGTGCCCTTCTCCTCGTACTCCTCCGACAGCACGGCCCATGCCTCGTCGGAGTACGTGGACCACCAGTCCCAGGCGATCGGCTGGACCGCGCCCCAAGTGATCGCGTAGAGGTAGTCCGCGTCGTAGCCGAGCAACGGGATCGCGTGCCCGCCCTCGATCGGCTGCTCCTGCCAGCCGGGATCCAGCGTCCACGGCTTGCCGTCGCGGAACTGCTGCTGGGCGTTGGCCGGTACCTGGATGCCGGCGTAGACGGCGCCGAAGAGCGCGATGGTCTGCCGGATCGCGTTCAGGTCGTGGACGTTCACCGGGGCGTACGCCACCACGCGGTTGCCCCACAGGCCACCGTTCTGCCAGGTCTTGAGCACATTGGACTCGACCAGTCCGGTGTCCTGCCCGCCGGACAGCTGCAGATACTCCTGGACGACCTGCTGCTCGGTCGGGACCGTCAGGTCCTCGGTGGTCTGGGCGTTCCAGGACTGGATCGCGTGCGCGGCGGCGGCCATGGTGCAGTCGCCGTACTGGTCGTTGCCGTCCATCGGCCAGGTACTGACGTTTTTCTCCCAGTAGACGGTCGGCGGCGGGGCAGCCAGCGGAACCGTCTGGTATTCCGTGAAATCCCTTATTTCGACGGGGAATTGGGGACCGAGTTTTCCGAACTTTCCTGTGGCCCGAGCCATGTTTTTCTCCAACCGCTCGTGTGCTTGAGGCGGTGCGTCCCTCGTGAGCCCTCGGGTGGCAGGTTTCGGCAGCAGTCCAGCAGGTGCAGGAAGCCGCCCGTGCCAGGCGGCGAGAAACGGTAACCGCGGGCTAGGCTCCTGTAGTTAGTCACCATTCTCCCGTCTGCCACCCCGCCCGCAACTGGGGCACTGGCACGGTGGATAGCGGCCCGGAGCGTCGTCGGTGATCTGCCAGGGGTCGTCGCTTCGTACGACGACCTGGCGGATCGGGATACGGTCACCGACCGCCGAAACCCGGTACACCGAGAGTGTCATCCGGCGGGGACTGATCTTCACGGCTTCCGACCCCGCGTTTCCGTCCGTTCCCGAATCCATGCGGCGAGTCGGAATGCTTCGGTTGCGGATACTCCGCCGAGCTGGACGTGGGCCCGGTCCGTTACGGGAAAGTCGCCTCGGAGGGAGGGGAATGTGAACCCTACGGAGGCGAGCGCTGCCGCCAACTCCTGTGCGGCGACTCGACCTTGGGCCAATGGACTGTCCCCGGATGAGGGCTTTTTCTGATTCATGGCCCCTATGGTCGGCGTCCGTGCCTAGCCTGCACAGTAATGGCGCGCATACGGACGGTGTTCGTAGCTGTACCTGAGGAGGCATGGTGAATACAGACGGTGGTGGGGAGCGGGCGTCGGTGGCGCTGCGTGTGTTCGGTGGGCAGCTGAAGCTCTTCAGGGAGCTGGCCGAACTGAGTCGGGAAGAACTGGGGAGGCGGCTTGGGTACGCGTCACACACGATCAAGTCGTACGAGTTGGCCCAGCGCATCCCGGACCCTGCGACGGTGGAACGGGCGGATGAGCTGCTGGGGGCGAATGGCGTGCTGCGGGCGGCGATTCCGCTGCTGGAGGAAGCGCGGTATCCGCCGTTCTTCCGCGACTTGGCGAAGCTGGAACGGAACTGCGTGGGTCGTTGCTCGTACGAGACGCTCGTCGTGCCGGGGCTGCTGCAGACGAAGGACTATGCGCGTGCGGTGATCGAATCGCATGTCCCTGCCCACAGTGATGGTGAGACGGAACGTCTGGTTTCCGGCAGGCTCGAACGGCAGGGGCTGCTCACCCGTGAGGACCGGCCGCCGTTGCATTTCATCGTCGAGCAGTGCGCGCTGGAGCGTCCGATCGGCGGCCGGAAAGTTCACCGGGAGCAGATGGCGACGGTCTTGGAGCGGCTACAGCTGCGCAACGTCTCTCTCCAGGTCATGCCGACAGACGCTGCGGAACACCCCTGCATCGACGGTCCATTGGTCTTGGTGGAGATGCCCGAGCTGCGCATGCTGGGCTATGTGGAGGGGCACGCGAGGAGCCAGCTCGTCTCTGACCGAAAGGAGGTCGGAGACCTGGTGAGGCGCTATGGAATGATCCGTACGCAGGCCCTGTCCACCGGGGAATCCATCAAATTCATCGAGAAGTTGGCGGGGTAGGCATGAGTAGCGAACTGACCTGGCGAAAGTCGAGCTACAGCGGCTCGGCCGGCGGTGAATGTGTCGAGGTTGCGGTCGGTCCCGGCACCGCTCACGTGCATATACGCGACTCGAAGCGCACGGCGGGCCCGCGCCTTTCCGTGCTGCCCGCCACCTGGTCCGCCTTCCTCCGCCACGCCGCCTCGGCGGAGTGAGGAACCCCCGCCCGGGCGGGGAAGCTGAACCGGGCGGGGGAGTTCAACGGGGGCTCCGGTGACGGAGGTTCACGCTGTGCAACGGCTGGGCCAACCGGATGACACGGTGATCTCTGGCAAAAAATCATGCATGCGTGCTTGATTGTTTCTGGGCGCGCTGCCACCCTCGGAACCCGCACCGCAGCACTCAACGCGCCCTTCCCTCAGGGGACATGGGCTATGGCGTCGACGAGGAGAGCGCAGGATGGCCGATCCGCGGGAGGTTCGGGAGGTCCTTGAGGACCTGCGGGCCGAGGGTGAGGAGCTGGACGGGCTGGTGGCGGGACTCCCGGAAGAGGAGTGGGGGAGGGCGACGCCGGCCGCCGGGTGGACCATCGCGCACCAGATCGCGCACCTTGCCTGGACGGATGAGCGGGCGGTGCAGTCCGCCGTGGATCCGGACGGGTTCGCGGCGGAGGTGCGGACGGCGCTTGCCTCGCCGGAGACCTTCGTGGACGAGGGGGCGGAGCGTGGGGCCCGGTTGGCTCCTGCCGAGTTGCTGGCCCGGTGGCGGGCGGGGCGCGCGGAGTTGCGGCGGGTGCTGGCCGCGCAGCCGGCGGGCGCCAAACTCCCTTGGTACGGGCCGCCGATGAGCGTGGCGTCGGTCGCCACGGGCCGATTGATGGAGACCTGGGCGCACGGGCAGGACGTGGCGGATGCGCTGGGGGTGCGGCGGGTGCCGACGGCGCGGCTGCGGCATGTGGCGCGGATCGGGGTGCGGGCCCGGGACTACGCGTATGCGGTGCGCGGGCTGACGCCGCCGGGGGAGGAGTTCCGGGTGGAGTTGGCCGCCCCTGATGGGGAGGTGTGGACGTTCGGGCCTCAGGGCGCGGCGCAGCGGGTGACGGGGACGGCGCTGGACTTCTGCCTGCTGGTGACGCAGCGGGTACACCGGGACGATGTCTCCGTCGTGGCGACGGGGGCGGATGCGGACCGGTGGTTGGACATCGCGCAGTCCTTCGCCGGGCCGGCGGGGCCGGGGCGGGCGCCGGGCGGGGTGCGGCGATGACGGAGCCGGGGGTGGCGGAGCCGCTGCGGATCGGGAACGCGTCCGGGTTCTACGGCGACCGGTTCGATGCCGTACGGGAGATGCTGACCGGTGGGCCGCTGGACGTGCTGACCGGGGACTATCTCGCCGAGCTGACGATGCTGATCCTCGGCCGGGACCGGCTGAAGGATCCGCGCCTGGGGTACGCCAAGACCTTTCTGCGGCAGTTGGAGGAGGGGCTCGGGCTCGCCGTCGAGCGGGGTGTGAAGATCGTTGCGAACGCGGGTGGGCTGAACCCGGCCGGACTTGCCGATGCCGTACGGGAGTTGGGGGAGCGGGTCGGGGTTCCGGTGCGGGTCGCGCATGTCGAGGGCGATGACGTGGCGGGCCGGGGGTGGGGCGAGGGGGTGCTCACCGCCAACGCGTACCTGGGCGGGGCGGGGATCGCGGAGTGTCTGCGGGCCGGTGCGGAGGTGGTGGTGACCGGGCGGGTGACGGACGCGGCGCTGGTCACCGGGCCGGCCGCGGCGCACTTCGGCTGGGCGCCGGACGACTACGACCGGCTGGCGGGCGCGGTCGTCGCGGGGCATGTGCTGGAGTGCGGGACGCAGGCGACGGGCGGGAACTACGCGTTCTTCGGGGAGCACGATGTGCGGCGGCCCGGGTTTCCGCTGGCCGAGATCTACGCGGACGGCAGCGCCGTGATCACCAAGCATCCGGGGACCGGGGGCGCGGTCACCGTCGGTACCGTCACCGCCCAGCTGTTGTACGAGACCGGCGGGCCGCGCTACTTGGGGCCCGATGTGACGGCGCGGCTGGACAGCGTGCGGCTGACGCAGGACGGTCCGGACCGGGTGCGGATCGGTGGCGTGCGGGGCGAGGCGCCGCCCTCGACGCTGAAGGTCGGGCTGACCCGTATGGGCGGCTGGCGCAACGAGGTCGTGTTCGTGCTCACCGGGCTCGACATCGACGCCAAGGCGGCACTGGTGCGCGGGCAGTTCGAGGATGCGCTGGAGCGGGCCGGGCGCCGTCCGGCGCAGGTGCGGTGGACGCTCGCGCGGACGGATCACGCCGACGCGGGCGTCCAGGAGGAAGCGAGCGCGCTGCTGCGGCTCGTCGTACGGGATCCGGATCCCGAGGCCGTCGGCCGGGCGGTCAGCGGCGCGGCGGTGGAACTGGCGCTGGCCAGCTGTCCCGGGTTCCATGTGACGGCGCCGCCCGGCAGGGGCTCGCCGTACGGGGTGTTCGCGGCGGAGTACGTCGCGGCGGCGGAGGTGCCGCAGGTGGCGGTGCTGCCGGACGGGCGGCGGGTGGAGATTCCGGCGGCCGAGGTGATCGTTGCGGACGGTTCACCCCTCGTGGGGGAGCTGCCCGTGCCGCTGGCTCCCGGGCCCACCCGGCGGGCTCCTCTGGGGGCGGTGGCGGGGGCCCGGAGCGGCGACAAGGGCGGCTCGGCGAATGTGGGGGTGTGGGTCCGTTCGGACGCCGCCTGGCGGTGGCTGGCGCATGAGCTGACCGTGGAGCGGGTCCGGCAACTGCTCCCAGAGACAGCCGAGTTGGTCGTTGAACGGCATGTGCTGGGGAATCTGCGGGCGCTGAATTTCACGGTGCAGGGGCTGCTGGGGGAGGGCGTCGCCTCGCAGGCGCGGTTCGATCCGCAGGCCAAGGCGCTGGGGGAGTGGCTGCGCTCCCGCCATCTGGAGATACCGGAGGTTTTGCTGTGAGCGTCCTCGGGAGTGCGCTGGATACGGCCGGCGCCGAGTACGTCGAGCGGCGTGCGGCGATGCTGGAGAAGCTGGGGGAGGTGGCGGCCGAGCACGCCAAGGCGGTCGCGGGGGGCGGGCAGAAGTACGTCGACCGGCACCGCGGGCGGGGGAAGTTGCTCGCCCGGGAGCGGATCGAGCTGCTGCTGGACCCCGATACGCCGTTTCTGGAGCTGTCGCCGCTGGCGGGCTGGGGGAGCGCGTACACGGTGGGCGCTTCGCTGGTCACCGGGATCGGGGTGGTCGAGGGCGTGGAGTGCCTGATCACTGCCAACGACCCGACCGTACGCGGTGGGGCGAGCAATCCGTGGACGCTGAAGAAGGCCCTGCGGGCGAACGAGATCGCGTTCGCCAATCGGCTGCCGGTGGTCAGTCTGGTGGAATCGGGCGGTGCCGATCTGCCGAGCCAGAAGGAGATCTTCATTCCGGGCGGGGCGCTGTTCAAGGACCTGACGCGGCTGTCGGCGGCGGGGATTCCGACGGTGGCCGTGGTGTTCGGGAATTCCACGGCCGGTGGTGCCTATGTGCCGGGGATGTCGGACCACGTGATCATGGTGAAGGAGCGGGCCAAGGTCTTTCTCGGCGGGCCGCCGCTGGTGAAGATGGCGACCGGGGAGGAGAGTGACGACGAGTCGCTGGGCGGCGCCGAGATGCACGCCCGGACCTCCGGGCTCGCGGACTACTTCGCGGTGGACGAGCCGGACGCGCTGCGGCAGGCGCGGCGGGTGGTGGCGCGGCTCAACTGGCGCAAGGCGCACGGCGATCCGGGGCCGGCGGCGCCGCCGCAACACGACGAGGAGGAGCTGCTGGGGATCGTCCCCGGCGACCTCAAGGCGCCGTTCGATCCGCGTGAGGTCATCGCCCGGATCGTGGACGGGTCGGATTTCGACGAGTTCAAACCGCTGTACGGGGCCAGTCTGGCGACCGGTTGGGCGGAGTTGCACGGCTATCCGGTCGGGATCCTCGCCAACGCGCAGGGGGTGCTTTTCAGCGCGGAGTCCCAAAAGGCCGCGCAGTTCATCCAGTTGGCGAACCAGCGGGATATTCCGCTGCTGTTCCTGCACAACACCACGGGCTATATGGTCGGCAGGGAGTACGAGCAGGGCGGGATCATCAAACACGGCGCGATGATGATCAATGCGGTGTCGAATTCGCGGGTGCCGCATCTGTCCGTGCTGATGGGTGCCTCGTACGGGGCCGGGCACTACGGGATGTGCGGGCGGGCGTACGACCCCCGGTTCCTGTTCGCCTGGCCGAGCGCCAAATCCGCCGTGATGGGGCCGCAGCAGCTGGCCGGGGTGCTGTCCATCGTGGCGCGCGCCTCGGCGGCGGCGAAGGGGCAGCCGTACGACGACCAGGCGGACGCGGGGCTGCGCGCCATGGTGGAGCAGCAGATCGAGTCCGAGTCGCTGCCGATGTTCCTGTCCGGGCGGCTGTACGACGACGGTGTCATCGACCCGCGCGACACCCGTACCGTCCTCGGCCTGTGTCTGTCTGCCCTCCACACCGCGCCGGTCGAGGGCGCGCGGGGCGGCTTCGGCGTCTTCCGGATGTGAGGTTCCGATGAGAGTGGTCGATTCTGCGGTGGAGGGGCGCACGGTGATCCGTTCGGTGCTGGTGGCCAACCGGGGGGAGATCGCCCGCCGGGTTTTCCGTACCTGCCGCGACCTGGGCATCGCGACCGTCGCGGTGCACTCCGACGCGGACGCGGACGCCCCGCACGTGCGGGAGGCGGACACGGCGGTGCGGCTTTGGGGCGATGCGCCGGCCGACACGTATCTGCGCGGCGATCTGATCGTGAAGGCGGCGCTGGCGGCCGGGGCGGACGCCGTCCACCCGGGGTACGGGTTCCTGTCCGAGAGCGAGGAGTTCGCCGCCGCGGTGGCGGACGCGGGCCTGTGCTGGATCGGGCCGCCGCCCGCCGCCATCGCGGCGATGGCCTCCAAGACCCGTGCCAAGGAGCTGATGGCGGCGGCCGGGGTGCCGCTGCTCGCCGCCGTCGACCCGTTCGCCGCCACCGCCGACGAGCTGCCGCTGCTGGTGAAGGCGGCGGCCGGGGGCGGTGGGCGCGGGATGCGGATCGTGCGGGAACTGGGCGTCCTGGAAGGGGAGTTGGCGTCGGCGCGGGCGGAGGCCGCGGCGGCCTTCGGGGACGGGGAGGTCTTCGTCGAGCCGTATGTGGAGGGCGGGCGGCACGTCGAGGTGCAGGTCCTCGCCGATGCGCACGGCGCGGTCTGGACGCTCGGCACCCGCGACTGCTCGCTCCAGCGGCGCCACCAGAAGGTCATCGAGGAGGCCCCGGCCCCCGGACTGCCCGACGCGCTGCGCGACACCCTGCACCGGGCCGCCGCCCAGGCAGCGCGCGCCATCGGCTACCGGGGCGCGGGAACCGTCGAGTTCCTGGTCTCGGCCGACGGGCGCGCGTACTTCCTGGAGATGAACACCCGGCTCCAGGTGGAGCACCCGGTCACCGAGGAGATCTACCGGATCGACCTGGTGGCCCTCCAGCTGAGCATCGCGGAGGGCCGGCCGCTGCCCGCCGAACTTCCCGAGCCGCACGGGCACGCCGTGGAGGCGCGGCTCTACGCGGAGGACCCGGCGGCCGGCTGGCAGCCGCAGACCGGGACCGTGCACCGGCTGGCGCTGCCGGACGGCGTGCGGCTGGACTCCGGCGTCACCGACGGGGACACCGTCACCGTCCACTACGACCCGATGCTGGCCAAGGTGATCTCCTGGGCGCCGACCCGCCAGGAGGCCGTACGGAAGCTGGCGGGCGCCCTGGAACGGGCCCGCATCCACGGGCCGGTCACCAACCGGGACCTGCTGGTGCGGACGCTGCGGCACCCGGAGTTCGCCGGCGCCACCGGACTGGACACCGGCTTCTACGACCGCCACCTCGCCGCCCTCACCGCGCCCGAACCGGCCGGCGACGCGGTGTACGCGCTGGCCGCGGCCCTCGCCGACGCGCACGGCCGCTCCCGCTTCGGGGGCTTCCGCAACGTCCCGTCCGGCCCGCAGGTCAAGACCTATGCACGGGCCGGCAAGGAGTACGCGGTCCGCTACCGGCTCGGGCGCGACGGCCTGGACGCCGAGGACTTCCCCGGTGTCCGGCTCCGCTCCCTCGGGCCGGACGCGGTGGTGCTCGAAGTCGACGGCCTGCGGCGGCGGTTCACGGTCGCCCGCTACGGCGACCGGGTCCATGTCGACGCGCCGTCCGGCGCCCGTGCCTTCACCGCGCTGCCCCGCTTCCCCGACCCCGCCGCCCGTACGGAGCCCGGTTCGCTGCTCGCCCCGATGCCCGGCACCGTCGTACGGATCGCGGACGGCCTCGCCGAGGGGGACCGGGTCGCGGCCGGCCAGCCGCTGCTGTGGCTGGAGGCCATGAAGATGGAGCACAAGATCACCGCGCCCGCGGCCGGCACCCTCACGTCCCTGCCCGCCCGTACGGGGCAGCAGGTCGAGGTCGGTGCGCTGCTCGCCGTCGTCACCGACTGAGGCGGCCGCCGTACCCGCACGTCCCTCACCCACCGCCACAAGGAGCCGGCATGAGCAACGTCCCGAGCAAGGCCGCGAGCAACCCTGTGATCGAGTCCGAGGAACACCGCGCGCTGCGCGCCGCCGTGGCGGCGCTCGGCAAACGCTACGGCCGGGAGTACTTCGCCCGGGTCGTCGCCGACGGCAAGCACCCCGACGAACTCTGGGCCGAGGCGGCCAAGTCGGGCTACCTCGGCGTCAACCTGCCCGAGGAGTACGGCGGCGGAGGCGGCGGCATCGTCGAACTCTCCCTCGTGCTGGAGGAGCTGGGGGCGGCCGGCTGCCCGCTGCTGATGCTGGTGGTCTCCCCGGCGATCTGCGGCACGGTCATCGCCCGGTTCGGCACCGAGGAGCAGAAGCGCAGCTGGCTGCCGGGGCTGGCCGACGGCAGCCGCACGATGGCCTTCGGCATCACCGAACCGGACGCCGGGTCCAACTCGCACCGGATCACCACCACCGCCCGCAGGGACGGCGGAGACTGGGTGCTCAACGGGCGGAAGGTCTTCATCTCCGGCGTCGACATTGCCGACGCGACGCTGATCGTCGGCCGCACCGAGGACGCCCGGACCGGGAAGCTCAAGCCCTGCCTGTTCATCGTTCCGCGCGACACCCCCGGCTTCGGGCGCAGCCCGATACCGATGGAACTGGCCGCCCCGGAGAAGCAGTTCGAGCTGACCCTCGACGAGGTGCGGCTGCCCGCCGGCGCCCTGGTCGGCGACGAGGACGCCGGGCTGCTCCAGCTGTTCGCCGGCCTCAACCCCGAGCGCATCATGACCGCCGCGTTCGCCCTCGGGATGGGCCGCTACGCCCTCGGCCGGGCCGTCGACTACGCCCGCACCCGCCAGGTCTGGAAGGAGCCCATCGGCGCCCACCAGGCCCTCGCGCACCCGCTCGCCCAGTCCCACATCGAACTGGAGCTGGCCGGGCTGATGATGCGGAAGGCGGCGCTCCTGTACGACGCGGGCGACGACCTGGCCGCCGGCGAGGCCGCCAACATGGCCAAGTACGCGGCGGCCGAGGCCGCGGTCCACGCCGTCGACCAGGCCGTGCACACCCTGGGCGGCAACGGTCTGACCCGCGAATACGGGCTCGCGTCGCTGATCACCGCCGCCAGGGTGGCCCGGATCGCCCCGGTCAGCCGCGAGATGATCCTCAACTTCGTCTCGCACCAGTCGCTGGGGCTGCCCAAGTCGTACTGAGACCGGACCGCGTCCGCCCGGACCCACCGAAGGAAAGGCCCCGGCATGGATTCCCACGTGTACCGCAGCGCATACGCCGATGTCGCTCCCGTGGAGCTGCCCATCCACGAGGCTGTCCTCGGGCGGGCGGCGGAGTACGGAGAGCGGCCCGCACTGATCGACGGCGTCGACGGCAGCACCGTCAGCTACGCCCAACTCGACCGGCGCAGCCGCCGGATCGCGGCCGGCCTCGCCGCGTCCGGGCTCCGCAAGGGCGACGTGCTGGCCCTGCACAGCCCCAACTCCGTGGCCTTTCCCGCCGTCTTCTACGCCGCCTCGCGGTGCGGGGCGGCGGTCACCACCGTCCACCCGCTGGCCACGGAGGAGGAGTTCGCCCGACAGTTACGGGATTCCGGCGCCCGCCGGATCGTGACCGTGGCGGCGCTGCTGGAGACCGCGCGCGGCGCCGCCCGGAAGGCCGGGGGCATCGCCGACATCCTCGTCTGCGACCGGGCCGAGGGCCATCGCTCGATCGGCGACCTGCTCGCCGCGGACGCCCCCGAGCCCCCGGCGGCCCTCGACCTGGACGCCACCACGGACCTCGCCGCACTCCCGTACTCCTCCGGCACCACCGGCACCCCCAAGGGCGTGATGCTCACCCACCGCAGCATCGCCACCAACCTGGCCCAGCTCGCCCCGCTGATGTCCAACGGACCCGGCGACCGGATCCTGGCCGTGCTGCCCTTCTTCCACATCTACGGCTCTAAAGGGGCACAACGCATCAGGGGCTCGACATGCGCCTCTGACCAGGAACGACGCCGCCCCGGTACCCAACCAGGTAC
>NZ_JBNHIN010000070.1:0-36421 GCF_050054615.1 Streptomyces sp. YGL11-2 | reverse complement strand
CCGACAAAGCGATGGGGCGTGTGACCCGCGGTTTCTTCGTACCGACGACGGACCTTCGACAGACCGTTGGGACAACCGACAGATGCGATGGGAACCTGGCCCATTGTCAGCGGCGGTTTCCGGCGCCGGGAAGTTCTGGAGACCGTTCGACCCGAGCCGTTCTTCCTCCCCAGCCGTTCCGAAGGTGAATGAGGCGAGGAGAGCTGCGCGGGGGGATCCCCGCGCAGCGGGGATGGGTCAGATGCCGAACGGTGCGGCGTGGCGACCATGGGTCAGGCGCCGCCGCGGGTGATCCGACGGCCGCCCCGCCCCGCCCGGCAGCCGCGGTTCGAGTGCCGCCCACTGGGCGTCGGTCAGATCAAAGCGGGCGCCGACCGGCGTCGTCTGCATGCGAGCTCCCAGTACTGATGGTCCTCTTTGTCGAGGGCATCACCTGCCGGAGACAAGCTCGGCCAGGTGGTGCAGGGAGTTGGTGAGATGCTCAGGGCTGAACGGTGGGAACTGGATGTACTCCCGGATGAACTGCGGCACCGCCGACCAGTCGTAGGTGAGCGTGACCTCGGTCTCGGACGGACCGAGCGGCGCAAGGTCGTATCGCCAGAACCAGCCGCCGAACTCCAGGTGACCGTCGCTCTTCTCCTGCCCCGTCAGCCAGCCGATGGCGCGCGGCGGGTCGAACGCCTGGACCTTGTTGGCCACCTGGTAGCCACCGTCCGGGTGGTTGGCGTGATACATGTCCATCCGGAAAATCTGCCCCACCTCGGTCAGCGGCGCCCGGTCGACAGCTTCCCGAACCCAGCCGGTGCCATCGATCGCAGAATGGGTCGTCGGGTCCGCCAGCACCGCGAACACTCTAGCGGCGGGCACGGCGACGGTCAGGCTGGCGCTCACGTTCTCCTGGTCCACGGTGTGCACGCTCCTTGTCATCTCATCTCGGGCCTCCCGCGGGCGCGGAAGGGGGGATGTTCCCCACACGCAGACGACGCGACGAGGCGGAACTCATCGGTCATGCGGACGGAACCCGCACCGGTGCCACCAACGGCGGGCTTGTACGGGTCACGTTTCGCGGCCGGGGAGGAAGTCTCACCCATACGCATCCTGCGACACGTCACCGCGACCAGACCGTGAGGAGCAGATCACGCTGATCCGAGTTGCGCGCCGACGTTCTCCGAGCCAAGTTGCTCAGCTGCCCCCTTATTCCGGGTCAGTCGGTCAGGGCGGCCGCCTGCCGAACTGCCAGTTGTGCACCTCTGTGTCGGCGTACCGGTCCGGGGCCAGGACGGAGCGTGCCGACTCCGCGGCCGGTGCCTGGATCAGCACGCAGTGCCGAGCCAGGTGGTGCCGTCGTCGGACAGCAACGGTCCGCAGGCGATCAGCCCGTCCCGGCCGGACGGCACGGCGAGGTCGCCGGCCTGTCCGGTGCCGAGGCCGAGCACCGGATACCGATTGCCATCGGTCCGGCCGCCGGGGAAGTCGGGTTCGGTGACCGCGGTGGCGCACTGGCCGCACTGCGGGATGTACAGCGTCCGGAATGAGAGCACCGTTGCCCTTCTGCCGCGTGATGGCTCGTCAAGGAGGCAGCCCGTCACCAGGCGGTGCGCGAGGGCATCACTGAAGGACTCTGCCCCGGCGCGCGCGGCGCTGGCCGGTGACCTTCGAGGAGGGCAGACGTCCGGCTTTGGACGTACCGGCGAGGGTGTCGCCGTCGATGGTGACGGTGAACGTGAGGTTCAGGCGCATGGGCTTGGTGACGGTCTGCCTCCAGGTGAGGGTGTCGCCGTCGAGGGCGATGTCCTGGAGGGGGACCGCTTCGTCCAGGCCGTGTGCGATCCCGGTCAGCTGCCCGTCACGGCGGCTCAGCTCGATGACGGGCCGGATGCGTCCGATGGGGGTGGCGATGGTCAGGTCCCAGGCGCCTTCAATGGACATGTGCTCGGCTGCTCCTTGCTGTCGGCGGTGGCGGGCGTCAGAGGGCGACGGGGGCGGGGCCCTGGGCGCGCCAGGTCGTGCCGCGGCGTTCGTGGGCGAAGAGTTCCTCGACGGCGTGGGCGATCTGCGGGCCGATCTCGCGTTCGAGGAGGTACAGGCCGAGGTCCAGGCCGGAGGTGACGCCTGCGCCGGTGATCAGGTCGCCGTCGTCGACGACGCGGGCGCGCAGGGCGTGGACGCCGGTGGCCTCCAGCATGTCCAGGCCCATGTGGTGGGTGGTGGCGTGTCGGCCCTCGATCAGTCCGGCCATCGCCAGTACCAGGGAGCCGCCGCAGACGGCCGTCATCGTGATCTGCGGGTTGTCCATGGCCGCCTTGAGGAGGGCGGGCAGTTCCGTGGTGAGGGTACGGCCGAGCAGGACGGGGATGAACTCGTCCTGGCGCCACTCGCCTTCCTCGCACGCCTCCTGGTCGGGCATCTCCCCGGGATCGCCGACCCGGCCGGAGGCTCCGGGGACCAGCACCAGGCCGGGGCGGTCCGGGTCCAGGGAGGCGGTGGCGCGCAGTGCCAGGGCTCCGGTGCCGCTGACGACCTCCCGGGGGCCCTCGGCGGACACCAGTTCCACGGTCACGGCGCCGTCGCTGGCGGTGCCGCCGGCGTAGAGGACTTCGTAGGGGGCGATCACGTCGAGCGGGTCGAAGCCGTCGAACAAGACGATCTGAACGTGCATCCGCAGTCCCTCAGGGTGAAGGGTTGTGTCGGCAAGGCCGATTTCCTCGTTCACGCTAGGCAAGGGAGGTGCCCGATCCCAGTGGCGTTCGTGACACCCTTCAACGGGTTCTCGCCACCTGGTGATGGGTTTGATCCGGTCAGCTGACCGGATCGGGCGAGGGGTTGGCCGGTTCGGCGACCTCACAGAACGCAGCGGTCGGGTTCCCGTTCCGGGCATGGGGCTGTGTCGCCGCGATGGCGGGAGCAGCTGTGTGTACCTGCCCGCCGACGGCCTCGGTGCCGGCGCGGCACCCGGCCTGTGGCCTTCATGTCTGTTCTCGACCGCGGAAGGCGGCTCGGTAGCTCTGCGGGGAGGTCCCGACGACCCGTTTGAAGCGTTCCCGAAAGGCGGTCGGGGAGCCGAAGCCGGCCTGGTCCGCAATGCGGTCGACGGTGTGATCGGTGCTCTCCAGCAGGAGTTGTGCGCGACGGACCCGGGCCCGCAGCAGCCACTGCAGCGGCGTCGCGCCGGTCTGCTCACGGAATCGCCTGCTGAAGGTGCGCGGGCTCATCCCCGCGCACTGGGCCAGCAGTTCGAGGGTCAGCCCCTCGCTCAGGTGCTCCTCCATCCAGGAGAGCACCGGCTCCAGGGCCGATCCGCGGGGGACCGGTGGTTGGGCGTGAACGATGAACTGGACCTGACCGCCTTCCCGTTCGAGAGGGGTGACGGCCAAGCGCGCCGCGCTGGCCGCCACGGCCGAACCCCAGTCGCAGCGGATCATGTGGAGGCACAGGTCAATGCCTGCGGAGGCTCCGGCTGAGGTGAGGAACTGGCCGTTGTCGACGTAGAGGACGTCGGGGCGTACCTCGATCTGCGGGTGCCTGCGGGCCAGTTCGGGCGCCGCGAGCCAGTGGGTGGTGGCCGGTAGCCCATCGAGTAGGCCGGTCGCGGCCAGGTCCAGCGCGCCGACGCAGAGGGAGGCGATCCTCGTACCCCGGGCCGCCGCTTGCCGCAGTGCCTCCAGCGCCTCCTCGGCGGGCGGGGGTGCTCCTTCCGCGCGCCCGGGGACGATCACGGTGTCGGCGTCGGCCAGGCCCTCCAGCCCCCAGGGCGCGGTGATCACGAAGCCTCGCGCCTGGACCTGCGGAGTGACGGCGCATACCCGCACTTGGTAGGGGCGTCGCCCGTCGGGCAGCCGCACACGGTCGAACACCTCCAGGGGCGTGGACAGGTCGAAGGGGATGACCCGGTCGAGTGCCAGGACCGCGACGGTGTGCACCTAGGACTCCTCAGCTATCGGCCACAGCTCTGACCACGCCCTTTCTTCCTACGGTGCGCAAGCGCACAGGTCAAAGGGATGGCGAGATCCCGTTGCTTTCTGTCATTCCAGCCGCTGGGAGTCGCGGGGGCGGGTTTCTAGGGTCGATCCCGGCGCTGGCCTCTGGGCCGCGTCTCCTACTGCTGCCCCGCACCTGAGAAGGCGTACCTCACACATGCCCGCACCATCGACGCGCCACCTGTCCGCCGGCACCCGGAGCAGTGCGGGGAGTGCGGTCCGATGACCAAACTCCTGCTCGCCCTGCACGTCCTCGCCGCCATCATCGCAGTCGGCCCGGTGACCGTGGCCGCCAGCATGTTCCCCGCGGCCTTGCGCCGCGCCGTCGCGGACGGCGACGTCGGCGGCACCGTCACCCTCGCTGTGCTACACCGGATCTGCCGGGTCTACGCCCACATCGGGATTGCCGTGCCGGTGTTCGGCTTCGCCGTCGCCAGCGAGCTGCACGTTCTCGGCAGCCCCTGGTTGATCACCTCCATCGCGCTGACCGCGGCGGCGGCGGTCGTCCTCGGCCTGTTGGTGTTGCCGCGCCAGCAGGCGGCACTAGCTGCCCTGGACGATCGCCACGGTGAAGCGGTGGTGGAGGGATCCGCTGCCGCTCGACTCGCCATGTTCACCGGGATCTTGCGCGATCCCCGTTCGACGGGGCGACGCGTGCTGCTGGCGGCTGTCCCGGGCATCGGCGGGCTTTTCGCCCTGCGCAGCCTGGACCGCGCGTCCGCCGACCGCCCGAACGTTGCCCAGGCTTCACGTCGATCACAGCCGCGGTGAGCCCTGAGCGCCTGCGAGGTCGTTATGAGGTTCGATGTCCGTTACAAGGTTGGCGTTGGGTGAGGCCCGCTGCTTGTGGGCTTCGGTGCGGGGTTACGGGTGGGCCGGGCGAACAGGCCAGGTTCGTTCTCGGTGAGGATTCCACGGCTGACCAGGCGGTTGAGCGTGGAGCGGATGCTATCGGTGTTCTTCGGCACGAACGGCACGATCGGCAGGTCGCGGACCAGGCACAGGTCTCGGGCTCGCAGTGGCTTGTCGCTGTCGGCGAATGCGCTCATGGTCTGCCGGTAGGAAGGGTGCTCCGGAAGCTCGGGGCTGGTGAATCGCCTCTGTTCTGCCCGGTGTTGGACTGGTCGGGGAGCGCGAGAAGCGTCTTGCGGGTGATCCGCAGGGGCACCGCTCCCCGCGTGCCCCACCAGCGTCTTCCGGTCAGCCACCACGGACAGCCGACGGTCCCACCCTTGTACTTTCGACCGCCAGAAAGGTGCCTTGCTTTCTGCAGCGGATACGACGCAGACACTCGCATCCCCGCGGGTCAACGGCACCTTTCTGCTATCGGCACATCAGGTCACCCAATCCACAGCCGCATGTCACATCCACATCCACATCCACATCCACAGTCGCCGTCCGAGCGACGTGCCTCCCTCGGACGGGCTGGACAGAGACCACCAATCCCCGCCCTCATGGCGGTATCGGCGTCAAGTCCCGCTATTTGGCCGTGACTTGGGGCAGGTGTGGCGAGGGCCAGCCAACGGGGAGACCCCCCACGGTGAGTGCGAGCGCGGCCTGGGTCAGGCCGGCGGGCTCGGTGGGCCCGGGGCGAGCAGCGCCAGCCCGCCCACGTCGTTGTGGTGGACGACAGGCCTGCGCGCGGTGGTGAAGCGGAGGGCGGTACGGGCCTCCTGCCAGGACCGGTCGGGGGACTCGGTGGTGCCGATGCCCGCGTACACGCAGTCCGGGAACCGAGCCGGGGCGACGGTGGCGGCCTCGTCCGGCTCCAGCGCCACGACGCCCCGCGGCGGCAGATCCTCCCGCCCCGCGGGCACCAGCCGACGCATGTCTCCACCTTCGGCGCTCACCCCCGAACAATAAACCGAAGACCCACCAGTTTCGGCTCAACAATGGGGACCACCGATTTGGCCAGGACTCAACGCAATCTGCAGTTCGATTACGTCCTGGAGCGTCCCCTCCAAGCTGGTCGTTGCAGGTAGCAGGCGGGGCAATTTCAGGGCATCGTTCAAATGGGAAGCGACCGGGGATCATTTCCAGCCGCCATGGTGGCCTAAGTGACGACGTTGCAGTCCGCACGCGGCCAGGCGAATGGCGAGAAAGCGCAGGGTCGAGCTGGGTAGATCGATCACCGGCGGGGTAGGAAGGCACGCGATGATCCTGGTGCACACAGTGGGTGACACAGAACCCGGAAATACTGCTACCGCGCCGGGGTGCGCGAGGTCTTCGAATGCGAAGAACTTGATCAAGGTTAATTATGGCGAGAAAGATCCCCCTCTTTGCAAAGGGGTGATTCTGCGCCCACCGAGAGGACCCGGAGGGAAGTTCATGTCTTTCAAGAACATCTTCGACAGCGGCGGAAGCGAAGCCAAGTCCGCCGAAGAGTCCGCTCAAAAGGTCTCGGAAAAAATTCCTGGCGCCTGGCCCGAAAGGGAAGGGGTCGATCCGGAGCTCTATGACGGTATTCCTGAAGCTGCGCGCGACCCGAAGATCATGCGCGAGACGTCGCCTGAGGCGCTCAGCATCATGAACAACTTCCTCACCCCTCTGTTCAAGAACACCCAGGCAGTAGCCGACAAGCAGCGGGAAGCCAGCGAAAACCCCGAATCGACATCCGGTATGGCGTCTTCGGTCAAGGATGAGGCATTCAAGGGGGTGAAGGTGGAGATCAGGGACGAAGACCAGCCGAAGACCAGCGACGAACGGCTGGACGAATTCAGAAAGGGCAACTACGAATCTGTCAAGAACGTCAAGAGGGCTGACGGCGGGTCAGCCAAGGCGTGAGGGCCGATCAGGGAGCCGACTCAAGGGACGGAGGACTGTCCAGAAGCCCCGGTTTCAGGATCTGTCCCTTGTGCAGCAGTAGCGGCCCCGCTCGTCAGCCTGACGAGTTCTCATTCGGTCACGCCAGGCCGGAAACAGCGCACAACCAGTCACTGACACATCGTTGAGCTCTACTACGCGAGGAGACCGAAGGGCATGGGCGGCGCCACCAAGAACAACGTGAGTACGGCCTATCTTGGCGAACGATTTATGCGTCACCCGCTGACCGGGCGCAACCTGAAGGAGCTGAACATCGCCGACAAGGCCGCTGCCATCCTGGAGCGGGACCAGGGCAAACTGAAGCGAAAGGCCGAGAAGAAATCGGCAGACGGCACGGACCGGTATGTCTCCCCTACCGGGTTTTCTTTGAACAAGGGGCGATTCAGCGAATTTCCCGCTGGGGAGGCTGCGGCACACGAGCGCGGGTGGCGTGCCTATATGACGGTGGGGGTACCACTTGTCGAAGAGCGAGGCGATATCGTGCAGCCTCCTCCTGACGTGATCTCCAAGCAGACGTACGCCAATCGAACCGACCCCGTCCCCACCAAATGGTCACACACTGTCGAATTCTCGATTTCGAACACAATCAGCTGGTCGCTCCAGGGGCAGGTGCAGCTCACTTTCGGGGCAAAAGTCATCGCATCGCTGCAGCAGCAGTTGCAGAAGAGCATGGCGATGAACCAGTCAGAGAAGGTCACCCTGAAGAACAGCAAAGACAATCAGGGTGTTGACGCAGAGTCCCAGTCACAAATGACAAGTACCACGACGGCCACGAGTAGCGCCACGGGCACCGGGGAATTGTCGGCACAGCTGATGCTTGGGATCACTGCTTCTGTCAGTGGTTCATTGACCACTTCGTTCAAGACGTCGTCCACGCTGAGTGGGGAAGTTGCCAGCCGGGTGGACGTCGTGGCCACGCAGCGACGTCAGGTGAGGAGGTTCGACTACGAATACCCCATCTCCTTCGGCGGGTGGGTCGCTCTGTATTACCCCGAGCCAGTAGAGGTCAAGGAAACTCGTCCGGATGGCCCGCAGGCCCAGGAACCGAAATACTCCAGGGTGATTGCCTGGAAACTCGGCGAGACTGGCACGGCCACGGAGTCTTTCGACTTGACCGATGAAGGAAAGCCGTTCATGCAGAAAGGGGAAGCCGAGGTCGTATCCACCCTCGCCGGGGTGCACGAGGTCTTCGAGCTTGAAACGCTCAATTTCGACAAGAAGAATCACCCTCTTTACAAGGGCGGTAGCGGAGGGCAAGAGAGCCCGAGAGAGGCTCCCGTCGAACTCGCCACCGGGCTGGGGACCGCCGATGGCCTCGCGCTGGACCTGGTGAACCAAAAGGCGTACGTCACCGACCGGTACAACGACGGCAGGCTGTACAAGATCGATCTCGCCGGCGGCGGCACGGACTGGGTCCTGGAGAAGCTGGGAGAAGCCAACGATGTGGCGCTGGACCTGCCGGGCAACAAGGCATACGTCGCCGACTACAGGGGCAAGCGCCTGTTCACGGTGAACCTGTCCGACCGCTCCGCCTCCCCGGTCACGGTCGCCGAGGGTATGTTCGCGTACGGCGTCGCGCTGGACCTGCCAGGCAACAAGGCATATGTCACCGACGTCGACAACGGAAAGCTGATCGAGATCGACCTGAACAGCGCCCCGGCGGCGAAGCTGCGCACCTGGGACGTGCCGAGGGCCGCCGGAGTAGCGCTGAACGGGGGCAAGGCGTACATCGGGCAGTACGACCGCGGCGGCCTGTACGAGGTCGACCTGAACGCGGATGGCGGCGCCCCGCGGAACGTGGCCACCAACCTCGGGCACAGCGTCCGTGTAGCGCTGGACGGCGCGGTAAACGCATACGTCTCCGACTCGGCCGGCGGCAGGCTGCGTGAGGTCGCCGTGGCCGACGGTGACGCCAAGGGCCTGCAGCGCGTGGTGGCCGACGGTCTCGGCACGGTCTGCGGCGTCGGCCTCGACCGCGACAACGGCTGGATCTACGTCAGCAACCGCCAGGGCAAGCTGTTGCGGCTCTCCGGCGTGCTGCCCGACGCCTCGGCGAAGTCGTAGCGCAGGACGTTCCTTTGCGGTGGGCGGGCGGGCATGGATGCCTTGATCGTGTGGGCTGCCGAGGCTCACGTGATCGACGGGGTGCTCATGCCCGCCTGTGCCATGGCGTCGCAGGGCGAGTCGATCGACATCCCCGCCGGCCGCCGGGTACAGCGTGAAGGTCGAGGAGCCGGGGTGGGAAGGGCGAGCCGAGGCAAGCGGGAGCGGAGTTGGGAGGAGGCCGGTCAGGCACGGGCGGCCACCGCGTTGAGATAGTCGGCCACGTGCTGGACTCGGTTGGTGTCGGCCTCGGACACGGCGCCGAGGATCTCCGGTGCCAGTGCAACCGGGACGCCCAGCCGCTCCACGCATTCGAGCGCCTTTTGTCGGCACGCCGCGGCGATCGGTTCCGTGCCGAAGATGTACGGCAGCCTCATGCCGCGTTCGACGGCGATCAGGAGTGCCATCTGCGCGAAGCGCTCCGCTGCGTCGTCCGCCGTCATCGTCTCGATGGGCTTTCGGCCGGGCGCGAAGACCGCGTACGGATCGTGCTCCGGCGCGGCGCCAGCTGTGAGCAGCCCGGCCAGGTGGCGGGCGATCGCCGGGGCGCAGTGGAAGCCGTCCCGGTAGGTCCCCGTTGCGAAGAACAGGCGCGGCATCGGCGCGCGGCCCAGGAGCGGGAAGGTGTCGAGCGTGACGGGCCGTAGGCCGTAATGCCAGCGCCGCACGGCCGAGAACGCGATGTTCCGGTCGAACTGCGCGATGTAGCCGGACAGCAGTGCCTGGACGATGCCCAGCCGCGGTCCGGCAGGCGCGTCGAAGTAGACGTGGTTGGTCGCGCCCAGGTACTCGACCCCGTCCCCGAGCGGCACCGCGTGCAGCCCGCAGCCGCCGACGAGGGTGGGGGTGCGCACGACGTACGGCACGGCCTCGCCCCGCACGCGCTGGGTCTCCAGCGCCACACCCGTTCCGTTCAGCATCGGCTGCACCGTGCCCCGGGGCAGTTGCTCGATCAGGCGCCCACTGGCCGCGCCCGCCGCGAGGACGACGGCGCCCGCGGGGAGCGTCGCTCCCGAGGACAGCCGCACGCCGGTGACCGCATCTTTGGCCGTCACCAGGGACGTCACCTCGCCGGTGACGTGCCTGACGCCGAGCCCGGACGCAGCTGCCTCCAGGGACGCGAGCACACGGCGGGCGTCGATGGCCCCCTCGTTCTCCAAGTACAAGGCGTCCACGGGCTGGTCACCCGCCTCCGCCTCCCAAGCGCCGATGTCGTAGGGATCCACGTCCTGGAAAGGCTCGCCGTGCTCCTCGGCGGCTGCGCGGATCGCCCGCATGCTGCCCAGGCCATCCCCCGTGGAGCGCGCACCCAGCACGACCAACGTCCCGCGACTGCTCCCGACCGGAACCGCCACGTCTCGCGCGGCCTCCGCGAGCCGCTCCAGCCAGCCCGGCCACAGGCGAGCCGCTTCGCGCGCCAGCGCGAACTTCGCCCGGGACGCGGGATGTTCACCGGTACGCGTCGTGACCTCGGCATAGCAGTTGAGCATCGCCCCCGCCGCCACGGAAGCGGAACCGGGGCGCGCATCCGGGCCCACCACGACAATCCGCAGGGAGCGATCCCGCAGTGCCGTCTCCACGGCGACCGACAGGCCCAGCGCGCCGTTCCCCACGATCACCATGTCTGCTGTCACGACCTTCACCATTCCCGTAAGACAACAGGCTGGTCCTGCCGAGCGGAAGGCCACGAACAAGACACGGCCAACCGCCCTGTCGTTCGCCTGCGGGTCAGCCGGGTCGGTCGCGCAGTTCCCCGCGCCCCTCCCGAACGCGCCATCCGGTCGTTGGGCAGGACGGCGTGAGTTGCGCCGCCGTGCGAAGACGGAGCCGGGCTCTGCGCGGACGCGTCGGCCGCGATCGACCGCCGAGGTGTCTGGGTTGTCAGCTACTGCGCGTCGGGGTGGTCCGGCAAGAAGTCGTCGGTGAACTCCGTCCCGGTGAGGACGGCGTCGACGCTGGCGCGGATGTGGGCGCCGGTCACCGGGCATTCCAGCGGGCGGTCACTGGGGCGTTCCAGCAGGTGTTCCAGTACGGCGGCGGCCCGGGTCAGCCTGCGGATACGGGGAAAGCAGCCGATCTCACCGACCCGGACCAGGCCCCTCGCCGTGTCGAGTTCGGAGGAGTCGGGTCGGGCGGGTGCGAGGGGACGCCCTGTGCCGTGACCAACAAGCCCACCGCCAACGCCGTGGCGGTAACGGCGGCAGGCTCGCCGGCTTCGACCCGGCATGCTATGCGCGCAGGAACGAAGTCGAGCGGCTGATCAACGGGTTGAGGCTCAACCCACGAACCGTCCCGCTCAGGCACATCCCGCCAAGCCGTACCCGCCCGGAACATCCACACAGCCCCGCAGGGAACCATCCGGTCGTCCAGCCGCTTCCGGCCCCGCTCCGGCCGGGGCAGCAACGGAGAGACGAATTCCCATTCGGCGTCGGACAGTTCATGGCGATGTGTCACCCGACGTGATCCACCATCCGACATCATTTCAAGATACGACCGAGGAGTGGGGCTCCGCGCGTCGGCTGCGGAGTAGCCAGAGTCCTCCGGCCGCTGCCAGGCAGATCAGGCCGGAGCCGACACTCATCAGGGCCTGAAGCGAACCGTCCCAGAGGAAATACGAGATGAGGTTGAGGAGGAAGGCGGTCAGGACCAGCAGTCGGAGCAGGACCTTCACTGTGGGGCTCCCTGGGGACGGAGGAGTGAGTGAGCGTCACGACGACTGTACGGGAGTCCTTTCTCGCACCGTACGACGGTCCCAGCCAGCGCGACATTGCCGAGATACCTCGGAGGAACCGAGCGGCATCGGTCTCCACGGCGGATTCGAGGTCACCAGCAACGCACCCGTCTCGGTGTCTCGCCCAGCCCGCCCAGTCGCCGGTCCGGCACGCGCCGCGGGGCCCGCCCATCGGGCCGACGTCGGAGATTGCCGACAGACCCGAGGGCCTGTCGGCTCTACGGCGTCTGGGGCAACGGCCCTGGGGCGGAGCACTGTTGGGTGCGCCGCCCGTTTCGCTTCATGGTGTGGGAACGCTGTGGGCCACGGGCTACCGCGTCACTTCCGGTTCACTGGTGGACGGTCCAGTGATCATTGGCGCCTGCCTGGACGAACTTCAGTGGCGGGCACAGGAACGCGTTCGGATCGGGGTGGGTGTCGGTCCACGGCGAGTCGGACGGGCTGGCGGGTTTCCAGGCGCCGTTGCTGCGCAGCTGCACGGCGCTGCTGTCGAAGGTGGTGTTCTGTGCCTCCGTGCAGTAATACCCCTCTCCCGTAGCGGGGTTGGGGCTCGCATAGATCTCGAACATGTCCCAGCCGTGGTCCAGCCCGCTCTGGTCCGTCCCCGACTGCTGGAACAGCAGCTCCCAGGCAGCGGTGCGGTAGTTGTAGAGATAAGCCGACCAGCGGTTGGTGGCGGCGTCGTCCTGCACCATCTGCACGCTGTACGCGGCCGGTCCGCCGTTGCCGGGGGTGTAGTTCTTCAGGAAGTTGTCGTCGATGGGGACGGTCTTGGCCGGTCCGACGGTCCCGCACCAGTCCCACGCCCAGATCTCGTTGCCGGTGTTGGTGTATGCGGTCACCACTTCCATGCAGGAGTTCTGGGCCTTGGTGGTGGGCGCGTAGGTGACGTTGTCCGCGTCGGTGACCGTGTAGGACGGGTCGACGGTATGGGTGGCCATGATGCCGTCATGCGTACCGGGCTGGGGGAAGACGCCCCACCAGTTGTGGGTGACCTGGCCCGCCCGGGGAGTCGATGTGGTCGGCTGGCTGCCGGGGATCCGGGGGTGGTGCGTCCATGCTGGGCCGGATATGGCGCGACGCCCGGCCAGGAACGTACGGACGGCGTGGGCGCGCCCCGGTGTGCGGGCCGGCGTGCGCGCTCCGGCGACGACGCCGGTGTGCGGGGCGGTGGGGGAGGGCGGCGGAGTGGTCCGGGCTGCCGCCGGGTGGGTGGTGGCGGTGGCGGTGGCGGCCAGGGGCACGGTCAACAGGGCGGCGAGGGCGGAGGCGGTGAGGGCCAGGGCTGCGAGGGGCGAACGCGGTTTTGCTCTGGAACCGGTTCTGGGTCCGGGGCTGTTCACGGTTGACCTCCAGGGCGTGTGGGGGGTTCCCTGAGCTGGTCCGAGCCTGTTTGTCCTTGTCTGCGCCGGCCTGAGCGTGCCTGTATTTGCCTGTACGTGCCTGAGCGTGTCCGTGGCGGCCTGCTCTGGCCTGGACCAACTAGAGTCTAAGGAAATGTCCATGACAGGGCATCGGCTGTCAAGGGATCCGGCGGGGAGGTGGCGCAACGCCATTCGGCCCCATGCGGGCCATAACACCCTGACTACCGCCATCAGTTGAGCAACGGAGGCCCGGCGCCGGGGGTGATGGGTGGGCGGTGAAGGGCGTTACTGCGGGCTGATGGACTCCAGCGGATGAGGCGGGCGGCTGGTGCTGCTACACGAGCGCATTCCGGCCTTGGAGTGAGCACGGCGGGTCGTTCGTGGGTGTGCGTCGGCCCGTGAGCTGGGCCGGGCGTGGTGATGCGTGAAGCAGACCGCGGTCCGAAGCGGGCGTGCCCCTTCGCAACTCCCGGTGTCCTGAGAAGTCAGATGTCCTGCACACGTGACTACGGACGCTGCGGATCGAACTCGGTACCAGCGAAAAGGTGGTCCGCGTTGCTGGGGGCTGTCCGATAGGTCAGGGGGCTGGCGATCACTGCCCGAACCGCGTGGGCAGGTCTCCCCGGCGGGATGCCGGTCCGCCGACGGAAGGGGATGGCGTTGCTCACCCTTGGTGGCTCTCGCGCCCGTCCGGCACTGCCCTGGGTCACAATGCCCCCCATGACCGATGATCAGTCCCGCATTCCCGCCCGTCCGCTGCTGCGTCGCCCCCGGGACGGTGAGCTCATAGACGTCGCCGGCGTCGCGCACTTCTTCCGCCTGACCGGCGAGCACACGGGCGGGCACTTCGCCTTCGAGGAGTTCAGCCTCGCCCCTGGAGCGATCGGTGCCAGACCGCACGTGCACGATGGACACGACGAGTACTTCTACGTCCTTGAGGGCGAGTTGACGCTCCACACCGGGGACGGCGAGGTGACGGCCCGCCCCGGGGATCTGCTCGCCGCGACCCGTGGCACCCCGCACGGCTTCCGCAATGCGGGCTCGGTCCTCGCACGCGCCCTGTGTCTCTACACGCCCGCCGGCTACGAGAACTACTTCCGTGACGTCCACGCCGCGGTGAGCGCCGGGGCCGAAGCAACCGATGAGCTGCTGGCCGAATTCCGCAGCCGCTACCGGACCAGTTCCTACCAGGCTCCCCCCGACAGGCCGTAGCAACATCGGCCACCGGGCCACCGACCAGCGGCAGAACGAGCATGTCGCGCTGAGAGATGAGGTCCAGCAGACAGCTCTCGATCGCGCAGCGGGTCCGTCCGCGCTGTGCGGCAGGCCACTCGTGCGGTTTCCAGGACGAGGTGGAAACCGTCGAGAACGAGCTGGCGGATCAGTGCCGCCCGATCGGGGAAGCGCCGGTACAAGGTGGCGATGTTCACCCCGGCACGGCGGGCGATCTCATCCAGCGGAGCGGCGGTACCGGATTCCAGGAACGCTTGGCGCGCCGCGGCCAGCACGTGGGCGCGGTTTCGCTCGGCGTCCGCACGCAAACGCCGACCTGTGCCCGCTGAAGCGAGACGACTGGAACGAAGCGACCCTGGACTTCGGTGGCGCCGTCGCAGCCTCAACCAGCAGTGCACATCCATGCTCCCGCGGCCATCGGCTTGGTACGCCCTGCGGCACGATCCTCGTGCTGGCAGCCGGGGCACTGCCGTTCGCCGCCACCGGCGCGGTGAAGACACCGCCCCGTACTCCGCCCTCGCGGCCTCCCCCCTCGCGGGTGTTTCGAGTGCGAGCTGATCGAATTCAACGGCGAGAACAACCACGTCCACCTGTTGGCGAACTTCCCGCCGAAGGTCGCCCTGTCCAAGTTGGTCAACAGCCTCAAGGGCGTCAGCTCTCGCCGGCTCCGCCAGGAGCACCCGGAACTGGTCCGGCACTACTGGCGATCACAGCGACCGTGGTCCGGCTCGTACTTCGCCGGATCGGCCGGCGGGGCTCCACTGTCGATCGTCCGTCGGTACATCGAGCAGCAGAATCGTCCGCTCTAGCCTGCAGGTCAGAGCACTTCTCAGAACCGCTTCACCACCGAGCCAAAGCCCGGTGCGCAGCGATTAGCCCCGGTAGCAGCACCAGGCAGACCAGGCGTCGCACCTTCACCGACACCACCTCCCGTCAGCCGTCCACCGGCACGTCAGCCACCGTGCGCCTGTGGAGGTCATGCACCCTCTTGGCCGGCGTCCCGCGCATCGGGCGCGGCACCCACTCCTGACGGGTCCGCGCCGACACGTGGATCACCTCCCCCCACCCGCCACATCCGCGACTTCCAGATCCGACAGGCCCGAAAGGAACGTACCCACAAGGGAGTTGACGTCCTGCACGTGATCTCAACGATGCGGGTCACGCCTCGGTACCACCGATTACGTGACTGAGCCGTTGGATTGACAGGCCCGCGCCGGAGGACGGCTGTCGGCAGGCGTTACCGGCTGAGTGCGTCGAGGGTGGTGTTGAGGTCGGTGGTGCGGGGCTGGTTGTGGGGGAGTCTGGCGAGCAGGGAGGCCATGCCGCAGGTGTTGGTGGCGGCGGAGAAGACCAGACCGCTTCCGACGGCGGCGGAGAGCCAGCGGGCCGGCCGGTAGCGGGTGCCGAGCGCGAGGCCGGCGAGGACGAGGGATCCGGCGGCGAGGCGGACCTGGCGTTCCATGGGCCAGGCGGCTTTGGCGGCGGTGTCGCGGTGGAGGGAGTGGCCCTGGGCAGCCCAGGCGGTGGTGCCGCCGGTGAGGGTGGTGGCGGGGATGTCGGCGGCGGCGAGCTGCTCGCAGGCGGTGGCGGAGCGGTTGCCGGAGGCGCAGATCATGAGCAGCTCGCCGCGGGCGGATGCTGTCTTGAGGGCGGGCAGGGCGGTCGCGAGGTGGTCGAGGGGGATGTTGTGGGCGCCGGGCAGGTGGCCGGCGGCGTATTCGCCAGGGGTGCGCACGTCTATGACGGTGTAGGTGCTCAGGCGCTCGGCGGCCTGGGCGGGGTGGACGGCGGTGGTGGTGCTCATGTGCGGGGGAGTCCCTTTCGTTTCTTCGTCCAGGTCGTCGTTGTCCCGAACAGGCTAGAATACCCTAGGGGGTATCTATGAAGGAGGAAGTGTGGAGCTGGAGATGGCGGCCGAGGAGCTCAAGAGCGTGCTCAACCGGCTGCGGAGGGCGCAGGGGCAGATCGCGGGGATCATCAAGATGATCGAGGAGGGCAGGGACTGCGAAGACGTGATCACGCAGCTCGCGGCGGTCTCCCGGGCGCTGGACCGGGCCGGGTTCGCGATCATCGCGACGGGGTTGCAGCACTGCATGGCCGAGGGCGGGCAGGCGGCCGGGGACCGCGACCAGATGAGGGCGAGGCTGGAGAAGCTGTTCCTCTCCCTTGCCTGAACTGCCAGGCATGTCATGTCACGGCGTCGGCGAGCATGAAGGCGGCCACGGCCAGGAGGACCACCGCGAACAGGCGTTGCAGGTGGGTTCCGGAGACCTTTGCGGCGAGACGTTTGCCGTCCCAGGCGCCCAGGATCGCGGTCCCGATGAAGGGGCCGATCACCGCCCAGTCGAGGGAGGCGGCGGCGCCGGCGCGGGTGGCCAGTGAGGCCAGCGAGTTGGTCGTGATGACCAGCAGGCTGGTGCCGACCGCGGCCTGCATCTCGAAGGCCAGCACGGTTACCAGGGCGGGGACGGTGAGGAAGCCGCCGCCCACGCCCAGCAGTCCGGTCAGTGCCCCCAGCCCCGCCCCGGTCCCTGCAGCTCTGCCCGGCCGCACCACGCCGCCGGTGGCACCGGCCGGGTCGGCGGGGCGGAGCATCTTGACCGCGGCGAGGGCGGCGATCGCCGCGAAGGCGATGGTGAGGGCGGCCTGGGGCAGCCGGGCTGCGGCGGCTCCGGCCAGGGCGGCCGGCAGGATGCCGGCGGCGGCGAACGCCGCTCCGGCCTTCCACCGCACGTGCCCGGCCCGGGCGTGGGCGTACAGGGCGGTGGCTGAGGTTGCGGTGACGATGATCAGACTTGCGGTGGTGGCCGCCGCGGGAGTGAAACCGAGCAGGTAGATCAGCGCGGGCACCGCCAGGACACTGCCGCCGCCACCAAGCGCGCCGAGGGCGAGGCCGACCACCGCCCCCGCGATCAGGGCCAGGACCAGAGCACTCACGCTATCCGGCCGCCCTGCCCACGCTCGTCCACGACCGGCAGCTTGGCCTTCGCCCAGGCGGTCATGCCGCCGGCGACGTCGACGGCGTCGATGCCGCGGGAGGCCAGGAGCTTGGCGGCCTGCTGTGAACGGTGACCGGAGCGGCAGATCGCCACCACCGGCCGGCCCTGCGCGGGTGCCGGCAGGGCGGCGCCGGACAGCAGGCGGGTCAGCGGCAGATGGACGGCTCCGGGCGCGTGCCCGGCCTTCCACTCCGGCACCTCGCGGACGTCGAGCAGCACCGCGGTGCCCTCGTTGGTGCGGCTGTGGGCCTGCTCGGGAGTGAGCCGGTCCTGACTGCGGCGGAAAAGGAACATGGTTGTGCCCTCGCTTGGGTGAGCGGACGTGTGATCAGGGGCGGGTGACGGTCAGGTGCGCATCGACGGCGGCATCGAAGCCGTCGTCGACGGCGACCACGTCCCGTCCGGCGGCATCCAGAAGCGATGCGGCGATCGCCGCGCGCATCCCGCCGGCGCAGTGCACCCACACGGTGCCGGGCCGCACCTCGCCGATCCGGCCGTGCAGCTCGTGGATCGGGATGTGTACCGAGCCCTCGACGAAGCCGTTGGCGCGCTCGGAATCCCGCCGCACGTCCAACACCACCACCGGCTCCCCGCGCTCACGTACCCGGGCGAGGTCGGCGAAGCGGGCGCGCGGGAAGGAGGCGAGCTGCTCGCCCTCGCGGACCCAGGCGGCCGGGTCGCCGGTGGCGGCTGCGGCCGGGCGGTCGATGCCGACCCGAGCCAGCTCACGCTGCGCCTCGGCGATCTGCCCGGGGGTGTCGGCGAGCAGGGTGACAGGCTTGCCCCACGGGATCAGCCAGGCCAGATATGTGGCGAGCTTGCCCTCGCCCTCGAAGTTGAACGACCCGGCCACGTGGCCGTCGGCGAAGGCGACCCGGCTGCGCAGGTCCACCACCCACTCACCGGCCGCCAGCCGCTTCGCGATCTGCGCGGCGTCGGCCGGCTCGGGCGCGGTCAGGTCGACGGGTGCGGGGCCGGCGGCGTTTGTCGGACCCATGTGCGCGTAATAGGCGGGCGCCTCCTCCAGTCCCGCCAGCATCTGCGCGACGAAGGTGTCCACGTCCAGCGTGAGCGCGTCGTTGGTCGTGCGTTCCTTGCCGATCGTGGTCGCGTCTCCCTCGGCCTGGGAGGAGGAGCAGAAACTGCCGAACCCGTGGGTGGGCAGCACCGGCACCTCGTCGTCCAGTTCGTCGGCCAGGCGGTGGACGGAGGCGTGCTGGGCCCGGGCCAGCTGCTCGGTCAGCCGCGGCTCGACCAGATCGGGTCGGCCCACGGTGCCGATCAGTAGCGATCCCCCGGTGAACGCCGCCACGCCGCGTCCGTTCTCCTCCAGGACGTAGGAGGTGTGGTGCGGGGTGTGCCCGGGGGTGGCGACCGCGCGCAGTTCCAGGAGCTCGTCCACGCCGATGGCGTCGCCGTCCGCGACGGAGGTGCGGGTGTAGGAGACGTCCGCGGCGGCCGGGACCAGGTAGGCGGCTCCCGTGACGCGGGCCAGCTCCAGGCCGCCGGTGACGTAGTCGTTGTGCACGTGGGTCTCCGCCACGTACGCGATGCGCACCCCGCGCCTCGCGGCGGCGGCGATCACCTGGTCGATGTCGCGTGGCGGGTCGATGACGACCGCACGGCGGGCGCCGCCGGCCAGGTAGCTGCGATTGCCCAGACCCTCGAACTCCAGGGTGTCGACGAAGAACACGGCTGCGGCTCCTTCACGAGAACGGTGTACCCCCGGGGGTATTTGCCTCCTACTGTAACAGCGATACCCCGGGGGGTATTCCTCGGAGGGTCCCTTGTCCGGCATTGGGCGCCACTAGCAGATGGGAGGGAGCCCGAGTGGTCATCCCTGCCGCGGCTGGTGCCGGGCACACCGAACCCGGCACGCGGCGCGCTACTAGGCGACGACGAACTGCTCCCGGATGCGTTCGGGGCTGCCCCCCCACCAACCACCGCCGTGGCCGCGAGTACGTCCGCATCGAAGCCTGGGTGCAACAAGGGCGCCGCGCCGGCACAGTCGCAGCTGAACAATGTCCGCACATCGAGCCGGACCGTCCCGGACCAGCCCTTCGGGCTGGCCTACGCCAAGACGGGCCACATCGCCTTCGCCGCGTTGACGTCGAAACTCGCAGTGCTGTCCACAGACGGCACCCAGCCCCGGCTCCTACACACCATCCCGCTTCCGGCCGCCAGCGTGGGGAAGGAAGGAGCCCTCGGAGTCACCCTCACCCATGACGGCCGCGAGCTGCTCATCGCCGCCGGCAGCGGAGCGATCGTGGTGGACGCGGCCAAGGCGGCGGCCGGAGCACCGGGGGCCGTACTGGGAACGCTCACCGGCACGGCCGGGACCAGCGTGATCGAGGTGTCTATCTCACCCGACGACCGCTATGCCTTCGTCAGCCAAGAGTACGGAAACATCCAGACCGGCAACCGCGGAGACAACGAGGTCTTCGACCTGCACAAGGCACTTCACAGCGGATTCGGCCCCAGCGCCAGCATCGGCAGTCTGCCCCTGGGCAAGGCAGTGGTTGGCACCACCGTGAGGCAGACAGCGCGGTGAACGTGTAATGCGCTGCAGGTCGGGGACGCTGCCCACGGGACGGACCGCGTGTTGGCCGGTGACGAACGCACGGGCCAAGGAGTGGTCTTCGTCAGTTGCTCGCTCCGTCGCCTTGGTGCCGGAGCCCGCCCGCTCTGCGCAGATGTAGAGCGCACCAGCCGCTGTTCGCGGTGATGGTGCACGCGGCAAGACGGCTGAGGGGGATGGGGTCAGTGCGCTGAACCTGGAGTCACTGCAGGCAGCGATAGATCGCCCAGGTGCGCCACCAGTACATCGACGCATACCCCCGGAGCGAGCATCTCGGGGTGGAGGACGGCGCGGAGGCTGAGTCCGTCCAGCAGTGCCGCCAGCCGCTCGGCCTCGATGTCGAGATCGAGGTCAGGGCGTAGGGTGCCTGATTCGTCAAGCCGGGTGAGCACGCGGCGCATCAACCTTCTTGTGCCTTCGGCCGCTTGGCGCGACAGATCGGCGAAGGCCGGGTCGGTGCGGGCGGCCGTGTTGAAGTCGAGGAAGACGGTGACCTCCGCGCGGCGGCGTTCGTCGAGGGGGAGGAACTCGGCCAGGAGCCGGGCTGTGAGCTGGAGTTGTTCCGGGCGGGGATATCGGCCCAGGTCTCCGATCCGCTCTACGTGTTCGAGTAGTCGAGCGCTGACCTGGCCAAGCATCGACTGCATCGCGAAGTGCATCAGGTCCTGCTGACTGGCGAAGTAGTGGCGCAGGGAGCCGATGTTGAGGTCTGCCTCGGCGGCGACGGCTCGCAGCGAGGTGCGCTGCAGGCCCTCACGGACGACGACTCGGAACAGCGCGTCAACGACAAGGCTGCGACGAGCCTCCGGATCCACATGCTTTGGCATGAAGCCTTTCTATCACGCCTGTGATACAACGGATTTATCACACGCGTGACAGAATGGATGGAGGCTTGATCGTGGAGCGGTACCTCAATTTCATGCTCATCAGGTTCGGCCTGATAGCGGGCGGTGTCGTGGTGCTGGCGCTGCTGGTCTTCGCCATCGCCCTGGCCTTCAAGCGCAGGGGCAGGCTCGACGAGGTACGCCGGTATGCGGACCCCGTGGTGAAGGCTGGGCTGCGCGCCGCCGCCCGACGGCTGGACGACGGGAAGAGCCGGACGTCCCGATCGCGGCGGCAGGATGACTGGCGATGACCGGCCGCGGAATGGAGTCGTCCGAGCTCCTGTACCACCTGCTGCTGGACCGCGCGGTCAAGATCGTCATCGTAGTCGCGGCCCTGAGCATCCTGGGGCTCGGAATGACGGTGATCTGGCGAAGGGCCGGGCGTACAAAGGATCGGCACGACTGAGCCCAAGCCACTCTCTCCGCTCCCGCCCTGCCCGCTCCTGCGAGGTGAGCCCCCATCGGGATACCGCAACAGCCGGGATGGCTCCGCCCGGTAGGTGCCATCCGCCAGTCAGCACCGTGACCGGAGCGGCATGGGATGAGACGATCAGTCGAAGCGATCGTCTCTGTCGGGCCGGTCGGATGCGCGGGGCGCCTGGTGGAGGTCGAACGGGCCGCCGCGCGCCGACAGCACGGTCGGGTGTTTCGTGGACTCCAGGATCTTGCCGCGGCAGCGGGGGCCGGTCCCGTACCTGTGAACTTGGATGCCCTGCGGGTTACTTGGCCATCCTTCGAGGTGCTGCGCGACGGCATTCAGCAGGTCCCGCTCCGTCGGAGGGGCCATCGATGTCGCCGTCGCTGACCGCGGGACGGCGATGACGGTGTGGGCGGTGGGGACGGCGAAACCGGTCGACGGCCTTCCCTCGGTGGCGCTGGTCTCCAGCCGGATAAGAGTGGTCTCCAACGGGTCTTCCTTCCAGGCCGGGCAGGCAGCCCAGGGCCGCGTCCTCGGTGAGCCAACTGCGCAGGACGTCGCATTCGTAGGCGTTCAGGTCGACGGCGCTGCCGGAGACAGATCCCGGGCCACCTCCTGTCGTGCCAGGCCACGCCATTCGGGTGTGAAACGGAGAAATGCTGCGTGGCGAGCCCTTCGTTCCTCCGCCGTGAGCGACAGTCCGGTCCGGAGTCGGGAATCCTCGTCCGGCTGCGTTCCGGGTGGGAGAGCACGTGGGATATCTGTTGCTGTTGCGGCGACGGCCTGTCGCGGTGCTGTGGGCGGCCCGCAGCCTGTCCGTACTCGGTGAGCGCGTCTACACCATGGCGCTGATGTGGAGCGTGTACGCGAGCACCGGCTCGGCTTCGGTCATGGGCCTGATCGCGGTCGCCGAGTCGGGGCCCTACGCCGTCCTCGGCTTCCTCGGCCCTCGTCTGCTGGCACGGTTCTCCTCGTACCGCGCCCTCGCCTGGGTGGACGCGGCGCGGGCGATCGTCGTGGTGACCCTGCCGTACCTGTGGTCGCCCGACCAACGCGGCCTGGTCGTCCTGCTGGCTGGGGTGCTGGTCCTGGGCGTGCTGGGCGCTCTCTTCGATCCCAATCTGGCCGCACTGGTGCCCGGTCTCGTCGAGCCCGAGCGCGTCCAACAGGTGACCGGACTCTTCGACCTGACCGTCCGCATCGCCCACATCGCGGGCCGGGCCAGCGGCGGCCTGTTGCTTCTGGCCCTCCCCAAAATGCAGCTCTTCACGATCGACGGCATGACCTTCGCGGTCTCGGCCGCCGCACTGGGAGCGCTGTCCCGCCACCGCACCCGACCGGCCCCCGCCGCGGTAGGGCAACGACACTGCGGCACACCGGAGCCAGCCCGCGCATGGCCTCTGGTGCAGGCGTGCCCTCAAGTCGGACTGGCGATCGCGGTACAGAGCCTGGTGCCCCTGTGCGTTGCCGCGATGACGATTGGCCTTCCCGTACTTCTCGCCGTGCACAACCGCTCCGGCCCCGCCGTCTACGGTGTGGTCACCGCAGCCGTCGGCGTCGGCACGCTGATCGGCAACCCATTGGTCAGCAACCGGCGCCCCGCCAACTGGGCGATCCTCTGCTGCGGGGCATGGGCGGTGGACGGTGCGGCCACAGCATGCATGGGACTCTCCGACCAGTTGACGCCGCTGGTATGGCTGGCCGTGCTGACCGGAATCGCGGCCCCCACGGCGAGCGTGACCCTGCGCGCCTACATCGGTACCCTCCCGTCCAGTCAATGTCTGCGGCTTATGACGGTCGAGAACACCGTGGTGCGAGTGGGCAGTTCAGCCGGGATACTGCTCCTCCCGCTCCTCGTCGACGCCTCACCCCAGGGCGCCTTTCTCGCGGCGGGAGGAGTAGTCGCGGTGGCCGCCACCGGCTCGCTGCTGGCGTCCGCTCACATCCCGCACCCGCGCACTGCCCCGACCCTCACCGAGCGGGTCGAGGCCGTGGCCACGGAGTAATGCCAGGACGAGCGAAGCGAACGAACGGCCTGGAGATTCTCCAGGCTCAGGCGGGAGTGGAATGCCGGTGGCACGCGCGGCCGGTGTCGATGCGGCCGTGGTCGGCGGTGATTTCGTCGGCTCTCAGGTGCAGTCCTTGGACGTGGGCATCGGTCAGCGCGGCGTAGGGGATGGGCAGTGTCAAGCCTCGCTTATGCAATCCACGTTTTCGCAGGTCAGAAGACGGGGCCTCCCCTGCATCCTGGGCTTACGCAACAACCAGCCAGGCCCCACACGCCACCATGTGGGGCCTGGCGCTGGTTCAGTTCCAGGAGCAGGGGATGACGAAGTCGTCGTAGGAGCGCTTTACGTCGATCTCGCGGTCCGAGCCGTAGCAACCGCCGACCTGGTGGTAGGAAACATCGAGGCGGCGGATCCCGCACTTGATGAATCCGGTGGCACCAAAGCCCAACGTGTCGCTACGGGACTTCTGGGTCCAGGAGCCGTCACGCTTGATCGACGGGCCGCCCTGGTATGGGCTGGCTTCCACGTTGACGGTGGCGTCTACTTCGGCACTGTAGCGGGGGGTGGTGTTGTACCAGGCGCTTGATCTTCTTCATGGGGACTCCTCCATCGGTGACACCGCTGCCGTAAGTGCGAGACAGCGGCATTTTCCCGAGGGGAAGATGTGTCAGGAAATGCCTCGGAGGAGTGGTTTCATTCCGCTTCAGCTGGTTCTGCGCGGCCTTGGCCGATATCAATCCTTGCTTATATAGTCTGCGTTCCTGCTGGTCGGGCTCGCGGGTGTTGGAGCGGACCGCTTAAGGAGCGGCGGCCGTGGTTACGCTCGGCGGTATGACGGACTTCGTGCAGGTGTCAACGGCGACAGAGGACCGCGAGGCAGCGGAGAAGCTCGCGCGGTCGGTGGTGGCGGCCCGGCTCGCGGCGGGGGCACAGATCATCGGGCCAGTGGTCTCGGTGTTCTGGCATCAGGGGGAGTTCGGGACCGGGGAGGAATGGCAACTGCTGTTCAAGACGCGTGCCGACCGCTACGCCGACCTTGAGGCGCATTTGCTGGAGCACCACCCTTGGACGAACCCTGAGATCTCAGCCGTGCCGATCACCCAAGGTTCCGACACGTATCTGAGCTGGGTGGCCAAGACCACTGGGCCCGATCAAGCAGTCTGAGGAGTCATACCCTGGCCTTTTCCAGAGCCTCGGCTACCTGCGGCAGATCCTTGTGCAACGCCAGCTGCCGCAGAACGGGGGCAACACGCTCGCGTGGGCGTACCGATGCCACTCCGGCGGAGAGGTCCAGGACTCGGCTGGTGACGGTTGCGGCCTGCTCGATCTCTCCAGCGGCAAGGTAGGAATCTGCCAGCCATGACAGGTAGAGAGCCTTGTCGCGGGCGTGGGTGTCATCGAACCGCGCAAGCACTTCTTGCAGCACAGGGACAGCTCGCAGCGGTCGACGCAGTTCGGTCCAGCAACGGCCATTCATGATCTGTAGTTCGTTGTGATCCACCCACGCGGCCCAGTCAGGTTGCGGAGCGTCGTCGCTTTCACGCAGGGCGGCTTCGGCCATACCGAGTGCACGTGCTGTCTCGCCGGCATTCCCGGCCACGGCGTAGGCCCATGCGAGGCGTTCGTACAGCAGCGCGCGCACCGTGCGGGGCGCGTCGGAGCCAGCGGTGCGGCAAGACTCGGTGGCGAACTCGATGCCGGATTGCCGATCACCGTTGATCTTTTGGTAGGCAAGGAAGGCAAGTGCGTTCCCGGCCAGTGGGGCGTCTCCGGCCTCGGTGGCAGCCTTATGGCTGGCCTCGTACAAGCTGGTGGCATCGGCGTGCATGCCCGCGTCGAACGCGGCCCAGCCGGCCTGCTGTGCCTGTTCTGACAGCACGGATAGCAGGGCTCGGCCGGTGGCCTCTGAGTAGCTTGTCTCTCGCATCAGGGCCTTGGTGGCCTGGAACTCGCCGAGATAGACGCGGTAGGTATCGCCTCCCCCCAAGACGTCATCGAGGCGGCGCAGACGTGCAGTTCGCTTCCGAAGTTGCACCGGAACGGCCTGGTCGATGCGCCCGCTCGTCTTCAGCTGGGCGAGGTCCGGCAAGCCCAGTACGAGCCCTGCACCTACGGCTGAGGCTTTGAGGAAGAAGTCCCTGCGCAGCACCGTTTCATTTCCATCTCGACTTGGGGCGGTGGTGTCTGCTGGCGAGGTAGGGATCTGACCAGAGGGCGGGACACTCTCCCATTCGCGGGGAGCAAGTCCGAGCAAGTGCCCTGGAATACGTAAGGCGTCGGCGATCGTTGCGGTCTTCTCGTAAGTGCTGACGCTGCCTTGACCGCGAGCCAGGAGGCCGACCCTCTCAGGCTTCATGTCGCATTCAGCTGCGATCTTCGAGTAGCTGATCTTGCCCCACTTACGGGCGAGGAAGAAAACGCTGCCGAAGTCATGGGCTGCAATTGCGGCACGCATGTCTGCGCGGTTCAGGACATCCGGAGGTAGCGCCGTTGGTGGGTAGTAAGTGGTCATCTGGTGCCCCATCGCGCCTGCTGATGACAGTGTGTCGCATCTTCCTGACCGGCAGCCTACCCATCATGGGGACCCCACGGCGGGGAAGTCGGGGCCTTCGATCCACAGCAAAGTAGTGGGTCGGTACTGACACCCCTGTTGGCGAGGCGAATTGATGTGGCTGCCATGACTATCCGGGTCTACAAGATCGACCGCGTGACCAAGGAGCGCTGGGACATCTACTCATGGTCGTGCCCTCAACGGCGCTCCGGCGGCACGCCCTTGTCGAGTGGGTGGCCACCGTGCGAGTGCTCGCGCTGTCAGCCGAAGTCAGAGACTCGGTGTGCGTGATGGCACGGGTGACGGCGCTGAAAGTCCAGCGTGGGGACCGGGTGTTGGTCCGGGGTGAGTGGCGCGAGGTGAAGGCGGTTCGTTCGGGTCGGTACGAAGCCGGCGGCCCGATCGTGGTGCTGGTCTTCAAGTCCGGGAGTCCGCTGCGGGCTCACGCTGGCGACGCACTGAGCGTTGATCGTGATGGAAGGCGAGTGCGCTGATGGTGGTTACAGCGATCTGGCGGTTCGCGGACTGGGCGCTGAAGGTCGATACCTCGGGCAGCGGCCCGATCTATGAGCAGCAGTGCATGACATGCGGTGACGAGTCGGGCGCGGCGGACACGGCGGAAGGGCCGGACGTGTGGTGTCTGCGGCATGCGGGGCGTACGGGGCACACCGGCTTCCGGCGCGTGGTCACCACGTTCTTCCGGGCTTCGCTCGTAGAAGGGCCTCGTCGATGACCGCCGACAAGCACGAAGGGCAAGCCGCGGAGATCATCGCGCTGTACACAGAAGGTCTGTCTGTGGCGCGGCTGCGGGAGCGGTTCGAGATCTCGGCGTGGGCGCTCTACGGCTTGCTGGGGCGGCACCAGGTTCCGCTGCGGGGAACAACGCGCCTTAACTCGGCGTCGCGCAGGGCGGTGGCGGAGTACGACCGGCTGCGAGCCGACGGCATGACGCGTGACGAGATCGCGGGGGAGTTCGGGATCAAGCCCGCCACCTTGAAGCGGGCACTGCGGCAGAGATCGCAGAGATCTGCGCCGAGCCGCTGACGGCAGTGCGCTACCCCTCCCTGGGGTTGGCACTCAACTTGCGCACAACAACCGAAGACCGAGACCGGGCCACCCCGTAAGCCGTGGAAAGCGAAGGGTGGCCCGGCAGGGGACACGGCGGTCCCCGGTGCCGATGGTACCGGGGCCGTCGCCGTGCGTTCACGCGACGGACTCAGCGACAGCGCTACTCAACCACTGGGCCGAGAAAGGGACGTGACGATATGTGCGACATCGGGGGAGATGGCTTCGAGGCGGATGGCCTGGACCCTGACGCGCTGCTGTGGGTGCGCGGAGTGGACTACATGACCGGCTGGCGTGAGGCATCTCGGGCGGCGGCGGAGCTGGGCGACGCGTTGACGGCTGCTGGTGTGGAGATGGCGGGGGCGAAGCTCCAGGCGGTCTCGGCCGGGGCCGGTTCTGGTGTGGTGCGGCTGGAGTTGTCGACGGCTGCGGCGCGGGAGGTGGCCATCGGGGCGTACATCGCGGGCTTCCAGCGGGCCTACGAAACCAACCGGGCACCGTTCTTCATCGGCAACCACTTCGAACAGTGGAACGGCGGCATCTACATGGACGCCGTCGAAGAGGCCCTTAAGCACATAGCCGACACCAAGAACAAGGACGTCCGACTCGTCTCCTTCCGCCAGCTCTGCGACTGGCTGGACGCCCAGGACCCCAAAGTCCTCACCGACCTACGCCGCCTCGGGGTGGGACAACAATTCACCGGACACGGCTGACGGTGCGCCAGTGGGCAGGGTTGGCGAACGCCGACCGGTACGCGATCCACGCCCGCGAGTGCTCGGGACACGCATCGCGCCCGCCGCGCCCCACCAGGTAGCCCGCTACCTGCCCGAGGTCTCGTGTTGGTCTCCGTAGCCATTCTCGGCAGCAGCGTCCGTCTCGGCAGGAACCGGTCTGCACCTCGGCGACGGGTACCTGGTCGAGGACTGCGATGGGGTTGGCGGCGCGGGGCGGTGGTGTGGACATGTTGTCGATGGCGCAGTCGCCCCGCATAGCTGTTCAAGCAGACAGCTATGGTGACAAAGCGAAGTGAACGGGTCGGAACTGGCGGAGGCAGGCTGTGACGGACGAGGGGCGACTCATCGCCGGGCGCTACCGGCTCACCCAGCAGGTCGGCCGTGGCGGCATGGGCACTGTGTGGCGCGCGCAGGACGAAGTGCTGGGCCGCCAGGTCGCGCTCAAGCGGATCCATGTCCAGCCGCACCTGCCCGAGGGCGAGCTTGCCACGCTCTACGAGCGCATGCGCCGTGAGGCGCGCAGCGCCGCCCGCATCGTGCATCCCAATGTGGTCGTGGTCCATGACGTCGTGGACGACGACGGTCGGCCCTGCATCGTCATGGAGTACGTTCCGGCGGTCACGCTCGGAGATCTCCTCAAGGACGGGCAGACCATCCCGCCCGAGGAGGCGGTCCGCATCGGCCTGGAGATGACCGCCGCGCTGCGGGCCGCGCACGCCGCCGGGGTGCTGCATCGCGACGTCAAGCCCGGCAACGTCATGCTCGGCGCCGAGGGTCGCGTGGTGCTGACCGACTTCGGCATCGCGATGACCTCCGATGTCTCAACCCTCACCAAGACAGGCGAGATGGTCGGCTCCATCCAGTACATGGCGCCGGAACGGATACGCGGTCAGAAGCCGGGGCCGGCATCAGACCTGTGGGCACTGGGCGCGACGCTGTACCAGGCGGTGGAGGGCCGGCCGCCGTTCCACCGGCCCACCGTGATGGAGTCCGCGTACGCCGTCGTCGTCGACCCACTGGAGCCAATGAAGCACGCCGGGCCGCTGGCACCGCTCATCGAAGCCCTCCTGTCCAAGGATCCGGACGAGCGGCCGTCGGCGGAGCAGACCGAGCGAGCCTTGCGGGCCGCTCGGTCCAGGGGATCGACTGAATCGGTTGGATCGGATGAATCAGCTGGACCGACCGGGCCGACGACGGTTCTGCCTCCGGAGCCCGCTGCAAACCCGTCCTCTGGACCGGACAGCGAGGCCCCGGCTCGGACCTCCGGTGGGGAGACGGCAGCTGTCGGACCTGCTCGAACCGATGGCGGCCGGGAACGGCGCCGGGGCGGTAAGCGCCGCGTCCTCGTCGCGACCACCGTTGCCGTGACCGCAGGGGCCGCGGCCATCGCAGGCACGATCTACGCGACATCGGACCATGGCACCGGCACACCCGGCACCGGCGCCGTGAAGACCCCCGGTGCTGCTACACCGTCGTACACGCCGGCGCCCGTGCCCAAGGGCTTCCACCGGGTCAGCGAGATCGGCGCCTCCTTTCCCGTGCCGGACGGCTGGAAGGCCGTCACGCGGTCGGGTGAACTGGTCACATTCGCCGACAAGGCAGGCCGGGGCGGCCTCACGGTCAAGATGGTGGAACCCGCGGGTTCGACCCCCATGGCACATTTCATGGACATGGAGGCGATCACGAAGGGCAACTACCCTTCCGGTTACCGGAGACTGCGCATGCAGCAGACCACGTTCCGGGAACAGCCCGCCGTGGTGTGGGAGTTCACCTTCAAGGGGAAGGCACGGGTGTTCCGCGGCATCGAGCAGGGCTTCGGCCAGGCAGGCGGGCGGGAGTACGACATCTACCTCTCGGCACCGGAAGCACAGTGGGACGCCTACCGCCCCATCTTCGACACCTGCAGGGACGGATTCACAGCAGCCAGGCACTGATTTTCCCTTGCCCGTACAGGGCTCGGACCGGGCCCCTGCTACGAGCGTCATAAGCCGTCGCAATCCGGCCGTACCTACGAGTTGGTGCGTGAGAGTAGGTGAGGGCGTAGTGGTCTTGTCGAGGACTGATGTTCAGGCTGTCGCTACGCGGTCCGAGTCGAGGCCGGCGATGGCTCGATAGGTGGCGGGTAGGGCTTCTCGTCGGTGGGTCCGGCGCAGTAGTTGCTTCCAGTGTTTGTGGTCGGCCAGGGCGTGTTCAACGGTGATGCGTCGGGACGAGTGCTGGTGGCGGGCTCGCTTCCGGGCCTCGTGGACTTCGCTGCAGATGGATGAGGGAGGCCCTGGCCACTGTCCGGTCGACGAAGACGAGCTGATGCCGGGCGCCTGCCCCCTCGGCCAGGCTGACCCACAGCGGCCGCGGTCCATCCTCCGTGATCAGCTTCCTGCGGCTCATCCGGAGATCAACGTTCGCGTCGATGAACTCGGTTGTGAGTGCATCGACTGTCTTTGAGGTGTACCGGGCCGCGAGGTCGTAGGCGGCGCCGCTGCGGTGCCAGTCGGGGGCCTGCCGCTTCCCTGACCGCGGTGCCCAACCGCGTGATCTCGGCCTCGGACCACTCCCGAAGAGCAGGATGGCTATCTGCACGGCGACTTCCTTTCCTGGCCGCACATCAATGGGCGTATGTGGGGGCGGGGTTGGCGCGCCGTAGACAATGTCTACCAAGGCGTTGTACAACTGTTGATCGCCGCCCGCGGCCGGCGGGGGGCGAACCATCCGCGGAGGAGTGGGATGCACTACCTGGTCATCGCATACGATCACCCGGGCGCAGAGGGGCGTCGACGTCGCGCCCGTGCCCGGGAAGCGCATCTGGCCCAGGCGGCGTCGATGAAGCAGGTCAAAGCCGTCTTCGGTACTGCGATCCTGGGCGATGACGGCGACATGATTGGTTCGATGCTGGTCATGGCCGCGGACTCCCGCGAGGATCTGGACGCATGGCTGCGCGTGGAGCCGTACGTGGTCGACGATGTCTGGCGCGAGGTACGAGTCCATCGATGCCAGGTGGGGCCGCCCTTCCTCCCGACTGGCGGCCGAACGCTCCAGTAGTCGGCCAACTGCATCGCAGGCCCGGCAATCCGCCCACGGCACCACGCTGGCCGCCAGCGCGATCGGAGCCCTGACGCCGGGCCGAGCATCCGCTCGGAGCGGACGGAGCTGTCCCGAGCTCGGCATGGCGCCATGCCCCGATCCTCGTCTGCAAGCCACCTCCTGAGCCATGGACAGTGTCTGCGGCTCCCTGGTAGACACTGTCTATGGGCGTCGAGGGGGCTTTACGGGAGCGGCTGGTCGACCTCTTGCCGCCCTGGGCCGGTGGGGCCCGCGCCCGACCGCCGTCACCGGAACGCTCCTCGTCGTGATCGGCATCGCCGGGCTCTCGCAGCTGGCGAAGAGCGGCGCGGCGTCGTCGACGACGCGCCACCCGAGTACGCCGGAGCCGTCGGCGGCCTCACGCAGACGGCCACGAACATCGGCTCCACCTCGGCATCGCAGTCGCAGTCGCCGTCAGCGCAGGCGCCGCCGCCTGTATGGGAACCACGTTGTGGCACCTGGACGCTGTCGCGGTCCTCGGCCTGCTCCCCGCAGCACTACTGCCCAGAAATCAGAAGGACAGCGAGATATGAACGACCATCAGAGGACGGACGGATTCACCGCTCCCGTCGACGACCGGTACTTCGAGGACTACACGGCGGGCGCGACGTACGAGTACGGCACCGTCGCGGTCACCGAGCAGGAGATCATCGGCTTCGCCTCCCAGTACGACCCCCAGTCCTTCCACGTCGATCCCGTCGCGGCAAAGCAGGGGCCGTTCGGCGGGCTGGTCGCCAGTGGGTGGCACACAGTCGCCCTGATGATGCAGCTGTTCGCGCGGCACTACCTGTCCACGGTCGCCAGTCTCGGCAGCCCCGGAGTGGACGAACTGCGCTGGCTCAGGCCCGTGCGCCCCGGCGACCGGCTCCGCCTGCGCCTGCACACCCTCGACACCCGGCTCTCGCGCTCCGACCCGCGGCGCGGCATCGTACGCACGCACGCCGAGCTCATCGACCAGAGCGGCGAGCCGGTGCTACGCGTGACTGTCGTGAACCTGCTGCGCACCCGCGACAGCGCATGACCGGCGGGACGTCGCAGTTGCTCCTCGGGGGTGTCGTCATGGTGGGCGCCTGCGTGCAGTGGCTGACCGGGATGGGCTTCGCACTCGTCGCCGTGCCCGCGCTCGCGCTGCTGCTCGGTCCGTTCCAGGGCGTCGCCCTGGCCAACTGTGCGGCCGGGGCCATCAGCGCCGTCGGGCTCGTCGGCGGCTGGCGGCGGGTGCGACTCACGGCGATGGTGCCGCTGGTCGTCGCGTCCGCGTGCGCCGTCCCGGCCGGAACATGGGTGGCCGGCCAACTGCCGCGCCCCGTCCTGTTCGTCGGGATGGGCCTCCTGGTCACCCTCGCAGCGCTGCTGGCGATGCGCGGCCTGCGCGTGTCCGCCCTGGCCGGTCCCAAAGGGGCCGTGGCCGCGGGCGCGGCGGGCGGGTTCATGAACGCCTCCGCCGGACTGGGCGGCCCGCCGCTCTCCCTCTATGCGATGAACGCCGACTGGACCGTCCACGAGTTCGTGCCCAACGCGCAGTTCTACGGCATCGTCGTGAACGCCTTCTCCATCGCGGCCAACGGTGTTCCGCAGCTGGGCGCGGCGGGGTGGGCGGTGGGAGTCGCCGCGACGGTGCTGGGCGCGGCCATCGGCAAGGTGCTCGCCGCACACGTCCCGGAAAGCCGGGCCCGGCAGCTCGTCCTGTTGCTCGCGCTGGCCGGCGGGCTGTCGACCCTGGCCAAGGGGGTGGGAGTGCTGTGATCCCAGACGCCGCTACGACCCGCCCCGCACAGTGGTGGCCAGCGGCCCCCTGCCATCCAGTCGACGGCTGTCAGAGCCGGCAGCTGATCTCCATGCCGTCCTCGACGGGAAAGGCGACGCTGCGGTAGCCGTTCGCCGGGTCCCGTACGTGGTCGAGGTACGGCCGCATGCTCGCGAAGGAGGTGTCGTCGGCCACGACGAGGGTGCCGGGTGCCAGTCGTGGTTCCATTGACACCGGGTCAGTGGCGATGTTGCGGGTGTAGCGGGTTGGCCAGCATCTTTGCAGCTCAGAGGTGGTGTAGGGCGGATTGGTGCATGTGCATGTGTCGCCACCTGTCACTACCTTTGGCAGGACGCATGCTGACTCGATGCTGACATTCATGACTACCCGTCAGCTAAAACTGACGGGTAGTCATGGCGTCGCCTCGTGTGTCGGAGATGAGGCGGCGGATGGCTTCGGATGTCGAGCTGTTGCGTAGGTTCGATTTCGGAGTCGGCCTCTGTCGATATCCGCCTTGAGGAGCATCTGGTGCCCCGAGCGTGCAGTCGGAGCAGGGTGGCCAAGGGGGGCTTGGGTCGTGCCGCAATGAGGGATGGCCGCTTGCTCGGTGCGATCGAGGTCCGGGGGTGCTAAGTAGCGATCTTTTGTTTTGGTCGGTGGGGGAGGGGGGAGCGCCTTGTGGCGGTCCGAGCGGGGCGATATGTCCCTGCGCCTCAGTTTCGGTGATGAGCGCCTGGATGATGCGCAGGTCCTCGGATGGGCTTGGTGAATCTCTTGGGATCCGTTTTTGGGCGCTGCGGCGTGGGGTCGGGTGAGTTTGGCCGGAACGGGGGAGAGGTGAGCTTGGTCAGGCGCCAGGCTGGAAGGGGCCTCCGCGGCGGGGAGTAGTTGTTGAAGCGGGCCGAGATCGGGACCCCCGTGGTGCTGCGGAAGGCCGTCGAGTTCTTGACGTCGCATGGGGCGTCGCTTGTCGGCATCTCTCGAATGGTCCCCGGCTGCCAGTTTTGGGTCAGCAAGGCTGCACAAGGGGAGGCCGCAGAACTGAGATTCCCTCGTGATCAAGCACGGTGTACTGCTCCATGGTTGCAGTGGTGGTTGCATTCACCGGTGCGACTGCCGGTTTGGCAACCTGGGCGGACAGGGTGTCGATGGGGTCCGCTCCATCCGCGGCGAGATCAAGATTCTGGTCGCGGGGCAGACCGCCGAGGCCGCACCGCGAAAGCGGTGGGCGATCTCCGGAGCCGCTGAGGTCGCCTGTCGCAGAGCCCTGGGGTGCCGTAGAGTCGACCAAGTGCGCTACGGACAGAAGGCGTTGCTGCCGGCACCCGAAACGTTCCCTGACGAGAAGGCTCTCGCCGCGTTCGTCCTCGGCAAACTGGATAAGTGGTTCCACATTGAGGAGCAGGTGCCAGGGCGCTACTGGACTGGCGAAGAGACACGAATAGACGCAGTGCTCAGGCCCAGAGATCCGGAAGGTTGGCACGATAAGGAGCCTGCCTTCGGCGTCGAGTTCAAAAGCCTCGCTCCGAACAGCAGCACCGGCGACCGGTACGGGTGGGTTGCGCAGGCTGTCGGATACACGCATTGCCAATGGCAGGGCTACGGCAGGCTGGGGATCTTCCTGTGCCCTTCCCCTCTGACCTGGCTCCTGTCCCGCGCGGACGAGGTCGCAACTGCCCGCCAGCAGCAGATCAGCCCTGAAGCGCTGGAGAAGGAACGTCAACGGGTCCGCGAGTACGGGCGCCGCTTCGGCAAGGAATACTCAGATGCGTATGTCGACAGCGAGGCGCTGCGGACGCACCGCCGTCGCCTCGGTGAACTGACCTACGAGGAGTTCACCGCTCGCGCCGACGGGTACGCCAACGCCGACGAGCGAGAGCGCGAGCATGATTTGCGAGTAGCCGAGGAGCTGACCCACCTCCTGGGACAGCTCAGCGTTGGCGAGCTCATGCCGTACGAGAAGATCGGCTGGGCGCTTATGCGGTCGGGAACACGGCTGTGGAGCGAACGCGGCGGCGCGGCCAAAGTCCCGTACGGGCTACGCCCCCGCATCGGTTCCGAACGACGCAGGCACTGAAGCCCGATCCCTCAGGCAAGCTGACCTGGGGGACCGGTGGAGAACGCTCGGGCAGGGTCCGGTGGCTCTCCCGCAGGCCGAGCAGGAACCGTCCCGGGGAGTGCCTCATCCAGGGTGCGCTGGGCGGCGGCGGTCGTGACAGAGGCGCGGGCGTAGATATCGGTCATGCTGGTGTGCACGGTGATGTGCCCGGTGGCCGCCGGGAGGATCGCGGCCTGGGGTATGGCCTCCCGTCCCGTGTTCTCGGGGAACCACCGAGTGCCGTAACTGAGGTCCTCGATCGCGGGGGCTGCATCGATCGCGCATATTCAACTGTCGCCAGTTCCCTGTGGATTCCACCCCGCCGGTTACCGAGTGTGGTCTTCGTGTGTCGTATCGCCGGGGACACGAGGCGGGGCGTGCTGAGGGCCGCTCTGGGACTTCCGCCCCTGTCAGCACAGCCTTGCCGGCGATGCCTGCCAGGACCTACGCCCACTTCGCCTCAACCGTTCAGCTGAGATAGTCCTGAGGTCCGGATCCGTCCCGGACGGTATCGAGGGTGAAGCAGTGGAAACCTCCGCTGAACAAGCGCCGATGGCGGTGCCGTACGGGGATGACCGTGAAGCCATGCGACTCCAGGGTCTTCACCAGCCGGGGCGCCTGGGAGTTGGCGATCACAGTGCGCTCGTCGACCGACAGGACGTTCATGTCGATGTACAGGCTGATGAGGGTCAGGTCATCGGGGCCGTAGTCGGGAAATTCGGCTGGATCGGGTTCGGGAACGTAGATCTTGTCCCACCGCTTCAGCGGTTCGGGGAGGTGTTCAATGACGTGGGGGCTGCGCAGCAGCAGGGTGCCGGGGCGCAGCGGCAGGACCTGGGTGTCGATGTGGTTGTTATCCAGGCTGCGCACAACGTGGAAGCGGAAGATGCCCCCGCAGTGGCGTTGGAGCCACTGCGCACCGAGGGCGTGGTGTGGGGTGGCTACGTTGACCAGGACGTCGCGGCCGAACCGTAGGCACTGGGCACCATCGGAGCCTGATCGGCGACTCCCGGCGTGCGCAAGAGGCAGATCGGCCGGTGGCACGGCGCTACGGCCTGGCCACGGGGCGCATACGCTCGACGCCGCGCCATCGACTTCGATGATTGTTCGCGCACGCTTTGGCCCGTGTTCACCCGACGCCGCGAACTGTTCGGCGTGCGCTGTCAGCCTGCCTGCCGAGTCGACGCACCGCCCCCAACACGTCACCGATCAGGCACCCTGTTCGACCGGACGTACCTCTTGATCACTAAGCGGGCGGCTTCTGAGGCGGGTCCACAGTGCCGCCGTGAGTCCGGTGGCGCAGGAGAGGAGGTGGCCGATCGGGGCGGGTTCGGCGTCGCCAATGCCCTCCAGCAGGGCGGGGGTGACCACGGCCAGCAGGACCACCCATACCGCCCGCAGCCAAACCGGCCGTGCGATCACGATTGCGATGGTCATGGCCGCGACCACCACGTAGGACGGCCCGGTGTCGAGCCCGTGCGATTCCGAACCCGGAAGCTCTCCGTGGTGGATGCGCCACCACACTAGGGCTTGGGCTACAACGCTGGCACCTATGTGTGTTCCCGCCAGGGTGAGGAGCGCGCGGCGGGTCCCCAGGGCGGAGACTGCGGTGTAGGTCGACAGGGCGAACAACGGCCAGAGCCAGGGCGATGCCTGGGGGACGAGCGCGGAGACGGCCAGCGCTTCGACAGGGTGCCCGGCGGGCCAGAGGTGCAGGTTCGCCAGGTTTGTCGACGACCACGCCAAGAGTTGGTCGAGCCGGTTGGGCGGCAACAGTTCCTCGACCATCCAGGCGACGGCGAGCACCGCGACATACCAGGACGCCGGGTTCTTCAGCAGGGAACGTATCCGCGTCCGGTGGTGCGGTCCACTGTGTGTTTGTTGTGCCTTACGCAACGCGTGAATCCGTTTCAGTTCTCGTCGATCCGTTGGTGGTCAATAGCTGATTAAGAGCTCCTAACGCAACGCTGGTAGCCGTGTCCTCCGGACGGATACGTCGGTTGCTTGGGATATGGGCAAGCGGAAC
>NZ_JBNHIN010000069.1:0-36761 GCF_050054615.1 Streptomyces sp. YGL11-2 | reverse complement strand
GAGCCGCTGGTCGGCCGCCTGATGATCTACGACGCGCTGGAGATGCAGTACCGCCAGGTCAAGGTCCGCAAGGACCCCAACTGCGCGGTCTGCAGCGAGAATCCCACCGTCACCGAGCTCATCGACTACGAAGCCTTCTGCGGTGTCGTGTCCGAGGAGGCCCAGGAGGCGGCGGCCGGCTCGACGATCACTCCGAAGCAGCTCAAGGAGTGGATCGACGCCGACGAGAAGATCGAGATCATCGACGTCCGCGAGCCGAACGAGTTCGAGATCGTCTCGATCCCGGGCGCCAAGCTGATCCCGAAGAACGAGTTCCTGATGGGCACCGCCCTCCAGGACCTGCCGCAGGACAGGAAGATCGTCCTGCACTGCAAGACGGGTGTCCGTTCCGCGGAAGTCCTCGCGGTCCTGAAGTCCGCGGGCTTCGCTGACGCGGTCCACGTCGGCGGCGGCGTCATCGGCTGGGTCAACACCGTCGAGCCGGAGAAGCCGGTGTACTAGATCCGTCGGCCACAGCAGAGCTAACCGGTCCCGGGTGATCGCCCGGTGGCCGACAGGGGGAATCTCTTGACCATCACCGCTGAGTCTCATCGCCGCACGGGCACAGGTATAGGTGTGGACGGCATTCGCTATGTCCATACGCTCGGCCCGCAGGGGACGAACCTGGAAACGGCAGCCCATGAGTGGCTGCGCCGGCGGGGTATCGACGGGAAGGTCGAACTCCATGCATCGCTGGAGGCCGCCCTCGACGCGGTACCTGACAACGGGGAGCACGCGCTGGCGGCTTGTGCGGTCTATCCGGCGCTGCACACCCTGACGTTCGGAAACCTGAACCGGCTACACATGGTCGACAGCTTCATCATGCCGACCCACAACATGGTCCTGGCGAGCGCGGGAGCGGACAATCCCCGCACTGTCTCCACTCACCCCGCTCCGGTCGGACTGGTCTCGGTGGAGACCGAGTCGCGGCTGGTGTTGAGCAATTCTCAGGCGGCCATCGACTGCGCCGACGGTCGTACCGAGGGCTGCATCACGACCATCGTTGCCGCCGAGCGGCACGGACTGCGTGTCCTGCGGGACTTCGGCCCGGTCCCCATGGTCTTCACCATCCATCAAGTGCTCGCAGTTGATGTGGCGGCTGGCCAGCAGGAGACCAGGGGAGCACTGCTGTGACGACGAGTGCCCCCATCACCGCCGCCCTGCGCGCTGAGGCGGCGGATCTGAACCGATCCCTCATCCCCAAGGTCAACCGCTTCCGCCTCCGCCAGGCCGACGACGGTACGGTGCCGGAGCCGCAGGCAGCCGACCGGGAGCTGCTCATCGAGATCCGGGACGAGGCGGCTGCCTGGTACCGCCGCAGCGACCGGGTCCACCAGGCCGATGCGCTCTCTGCCGACGTGGACGTATGGATGGATGGCGGCCTCGACAACGCACCGCACTTCGCCCGTTCCCGAGACGCGCTCCAGCCGCCCGCTGACGGGACGCCGGTATTCTTCCTGGCCCCCACGCAGACCACCAACAGCGTGCCGCCGGTCGGTAAACGGCTCGACTGCTTCTTCGCGCTGCGGAAGGAACCCGACGCACTGCCGAGACTGGCCACGGCCTTCCCGCACCCCAAGAACAACTGCCAGTCGCTGGTGCTCATCACGGGCAGTGACGGCTTCACACACGGCAACTGCATCGTGTTCTTCCCTGAAAACGTGGCCGCGCACGACAAGGTCGAAGAGCAGCCGTACGCGATGTTCTTCTACAACAAGATGCGGAAGATCCACGAGACGTATGCGCTTCCCGGAGCCGAGGCGGTCCTGACCGCCGAGTCCGTACCCCGGGCCTCATCCGGGCTGGCCCCCGAGGTCTGCTTCGAGGCCCGCGCGATCTGGGGCTACCTGCACGACTCCATGCACTACCAGGGGCGTTGGCCGTTCGATCAGCACATCTCCCTGAAGATGAACTGGTTCGTCGGCCTTCTGGAGGAGATCAAGGTCGACGCCAAGACCGTCCTCGCCTGCGCGGACGGCGGAGTGCCGCTTGCACAGGAACAGATCGACATGATCCTGCTGGAGCGGGTTTTTCGCTACCCGCAGGCGGACGACGCGACCCGGAACTTCGATTCCGGCACCGGCGTCTTCCTCTACTCCTGGCTTCGCGCGCACGGCGCCCTGACCGGATCGTCCGAGGCCGGCGGGCTGCTGCACCTCGATCGGGACAAGGCCCTCGACGCCTTGCGTGAGTACGTCGCCGCCGTCGAGGAACTCGAAGAGCAGGTCACCACCGATGACGAGTACCGGATCGCGGCCAAGGCGCTTGTCCGCAACTACCTGTCCGAGGGCGAGGTGAAGCAGCGGTACCGCTTCACCGAGGACCAGGGCGTGTTGCTGCGGGCCAAGCAGCCGCTGGCGGAGCTGCCGCCGCTGCGGTTCGCAGAAGCGGAGTGGTGAGCCCGGCCATGAGCGACGATCGCCACCGTCGAGGCCGCCTCGGCGTCCCTGTCCTGTCCTGTCTCATGGTGCTGTTGCTGGCGACGGGATGGCTGGTGTCCGGGAAGCTGGTGAGCGACACTCCGCCGCTGGCCGTCGCGGCCGGCCGCACCGGGGCGAGTTTTCTGGTGATCAGCGCGATCTCCGCGCTGCAACCACGGAGCTGGCCCGCAATCCGGGCGAGCGCGGGCCGTCAGCGGGCTGCTGTTTTGCTGGCGTTTCTGGGGTTCTTCGCCTACTACACAGGCACGCTGCTCGGCGTCGATCGGATCGGCGCGTCCAAGGTGGGCCTGGTGGTGTCCCTCCTGCCGTGCATTACCTTCGCGATCGGCATCATGGCCTTCCGTGAGCCGACGAGCGCACGCAAGTTCCTTGGGACCGTTCTCGCTGTCGCCGCGGCACTCGGCTACGCGCTCGACGACGGCTCGGCGGGCAGCAGCACTGGGACGGGATCGCTGGTCACCGGCGGTCTGTTCGCCCTCGCGGGCACCTTCGCATACGCCTTGTACGGCTATGTATACCGGCAGCACATGTCCGACGTACCACCCATGGCCGCGCTCCCCGCAGTGACGGGCGTGGGTACCGTCATGCTGGGGCTGGCCGCGATCGTCTTCGTACCACTGGGCACGATCGGCACCTCCCAGTGGGCCGGAGTCGCGGTGCTCGGCGCGGTGCTCACCGCGCCCGTCTTCCTGATCTCCCATGAACTGATCGTGCGCAAGGGCCCGTTGTTCACCTCCGCCGTCGCACTGGTGGTGCCGTTCCTGGTGCGGCTGGGTGAATGGGCGTGGGGCGAGGCGGACGCACCGCACCTGGTCTCCGTCCTGTTCCTGGGGCTGTGCTCAGCGGGCGTGTGGATGACGGTCGCCCCTTCACGTTCCGTGCCAGCCGCGGAAGACCATCGACCCGTCCCCTCGACCGAGACCGGAAGCAGTACACCGTGACAGCATCACAGGCACCGCGTCCCACCGTCGTCCTTGTCTACCAGCGCACCTCGCTCCGCTGGGTCTTCGACAGCGCGCTGAGGGCCGGAATCGATATCGTTCTTGTCCCACGCCCTGACGAGTCCGTATCCCCCGACCGGCTCCCGCCCGCTGTGGTGGACGTGCTCCCTCTGGATGTGGAGGGCGACCCTGCCAAGGCCCTGGGCGTCCTGCAGGAACGGTACGAGAGCGCCCCGTTCGACGGCATCACCACGCTCTACGACCCGGCCGTGCCGTTCGTCGCCGATGTGGCCGAAGCCCTTGGGCTGCCCGGCCTGGGCAGCGCCACCGCGCGGGCGGTACAGGACAAGCGGATCATGCGACGGCAGCTGGCCGAAGCTGGGCTGAACGTGCCTGGCTTCATCGTCCTGGACGATCCCGGCGCGTGGGCCGCGGGCACCGGTCTCGACTTCCCGGTGGTGGTCAAACCGGCGAACGGTTTCTCCAGCCTCGGTGTGACCAAGGCTGACAGTGCGGAGCAGCTCGGCGCCGTGGTCGCGGCGGTCTGGCAGGTCTGCCGGACCAAGCTGAACCAGGTCACCGGTCTGATCGTCGAGGAGTATCTGGACGGCCCGGAACTCGCCGTGGAGTCCCTCGCCCATCGCGGCGAGGTCACGGTGCTCTCCATCGGCTACAAGGGCGAGCCGACCGGCCCGTATTTCGAAGAGGGTGTCTACCGGGCACCGGCCCTGCTCCCGCCAGACGTCCAGGACGCAGTGGTACGCGAGGTGGTCGCCGCCCACTCCGCTCTCGGGGTGACCGACGGCCCGACCCACACCGAGCTGCGGCTGCGCGGCGGCGTACGCCCTTACCTGCTGGAACTCGGAGCCCGCGTCGGCGGCTCCGGCGTCTCCCACTACATTGCCGAGCATGTCACGGGAGCCGACCTGGCGGGTGACGCGCTGCGCACCGCCGCGGGACTCGCACTCCGCTCTGTGCCCGACTCGCCGACGCAGCTGTTGCGGGCGACCGGCGCAGCGGCCAACTACATCGTCCCGTGCGGGGGTTCGGGGCGGATCACCGCTATCCACGGCCTGGACGAGCTGTCCGAAGACCCGCGAGTGGACCACATCGTCCAGATGCTGCACCCGGGCGACGTCGTGCGTCCTTACCCCGACTTCACCGGCTATCCGGCGTTCATTCTCTCCCACCACCAGTCCATCGAGGACGCGGAGGAATTCCATCGCTCCCTCGAACGCCGCATCCGCATCGACTACGCACCGACAGGGGCCGCACAGTGACCCACCCGTCTCTCGACGACCGCGACGGCGTGATCTGGCTTGACGGGCAGTTCGTTCCCTGGCGCGACGCCCACCTGCATGTCCTGACCCATGGCCTCCACTACGGCGGCGGCGTCTTCGAAGGCGAACGGGTCTATGACGGCCACGTCTTCAAACTGACGGAGCACACGCGACGGCTTCACGAGTCGGCGCGGGAGCTCGGCTTCCACATCCCCTTCTCCACCGCGGAGCTCGACGAGGCGACTCTCGAACTCGTCCACAGGCAGGGCATCGGCAACGGCTACGTCCGGCCTGTGGCATGGCGCGGCAGCGAGCAGATCAGCGTGTCCGGCGCCGGCACCTCCGTCCATGTCGCCATCGCCACCTGGGAATGGCCGCATGTCTTCTCAGCCGACGCCAAGGAACACGGGATCCGGCTGGGCACCTCACGCTGGCGGCGCCCCGCACCGGACACCGCACCCGTCCGGGCCAAAGCGGCCTCCCTGTACAACATCTGCACCATGGCGCGCGACGCCGCCGACGAAGCCGGCTTCGACGACGCGCTGTTGCTGGACTACCGCGGCTATGTCGCGGAGGCCACCGGAGCCAACCTCTTCCTCGTGACCGGAGACGAGTTGCACACACCGACGGCCGACTGCTTCCTTGCCGGCATCACCCGGCAGACAGTGCTCGATCTGGCCCGCGATATCGGCATCCCGGTAGTCGAACGGCACATCCTCCCCGAGGAGCTCGGCGGTTTCGACGAGTGCTTTCTCACCGGCACGGCGTACGAGGTCCAGCCCGTCCGGACCATCGACAAACACGAGTTTCAGGTGGGCAAGACGACCATCTCCCTGACGGAGGCATACACCCGGCTGGTCCACTCGCGGGCGTCGACCAGATCCGAGGCTGCTTGGAGCGGACACCCTGATAATGGATCTTGATGGTCCAGGGAGGGATGTCCAGGTGGGACGCCAATCTCCGTACCCGGAGGAGTTCCCGAGGGATGCCGTCGCGCTGTATCGCGCCGCCGACTGCAAGCGCACGTACGCGGCTGTGGCCGCAGACCTCGATGGTGCCCCTTCGCGTGGTGTAAGCGATCAACTTGTGGAGGTCCGACGGTTTCCTTGCTGGGCATCTGCCGTCCCGAGGTCGCCGGCTGGAGGGTGGCGGGGTGGTAGCCGATCAGCTGGGCGAGCTGAGCGTAGGTCAACTCCTTGCCGGCGCGGCCCTCTCGCAGGCAGCGGGCGAGCTTGCCCAGCGCCCTGTCCGGGAACGGAATCGGCGCTTGCGGGCGGCCGCGGGGCCGTCGCACCCGGGCAGGCGCGGCGGCCGGTTGATTCCTGCCGAGACGCCGGTGGAAGCCAAACACCGGAGGCGAGAATTCCCAGAGATGCCGCCGCACCCCTTCCTCACGCGCTGAACAGCAGGTCAGTCCGGGTGCGGCGGCATCCGTGATTCAGATGTCCCGGAAGAGACCAGGGGGCGCCGTGACCTGCGATGTCTGGCCGTTGCAGGTCGTTGACCTGCATGAATGCCCTTTCGGTTGTTTCACGCTCGTACTGGCTGATGCGGCCGGAAGTCCCAGGAAAGTCCCAGAGAACTCCCACGGGCAGGAGCCACTCTTTCGGCTCTGTACAGGGCATGCGAGTGCGCTGTGGGTTGGTGATCGTGGATCCACGGTCTGACTCGAATGAAGGGCAACGCGCACTGCTCGAACGGCTCGCGGCCGGTGATGAGCATCCCGCAGCCTGGGCGCCGGGGGATTGGCGGTCGGCTTATGCCTTGCGTGATCGAGGGTTGTAGGGGTCAGTCGAAGTGGCAGGGAAGCGCTCGTGGAGGTCACCGAGGACGGCCTCTACTACCTTCGACATGGTCATCGTCCTGAGGGGTTGACGCCGGCTGAAGGGGGCGACCAGGCGGCATCCGGCGGACATGCTGGGCGCAGGCGTAGCTCCGTGCCCTGCGCCGAACGGCCCGTTGCTCGTGCGCGACGAGCCAAGGCGACCGGGTTGGTCGAACGGCTTCTCACCGAGGGGCGGGTCCGTGTCGCCGATGACGACCAGTTCGCCGAGTGGCGGAAGGTCATCGACTATGCGGAGCGGCACGGACTGGAACCTCCCGGCAAACGCATCCAGAAGGTCCGCCTCCGGGCAAGTGGGTGGAAGCTATACCTCGCAGAGGGATCACACCCCAACTCGCGGAGCCGGAAGCCGGCGGGTGACGCCTCGGTGGTTCCGGTTCCCGCGCGGCCTACTTCTCCTCATCCGATCGTCGCCGCGCTCAGAGACATGGAGGAGCGGCTCGTGATGCCTAGGCCCGTGATCCGCCGTTTGCTGATGATCACCGCACGCGTCGAGTTCCCCACCACCGACCGTGATCAACCATCCAGGCCCGACGTCTCACCGCCAACGGTGCACGAACTCGTTGAACTTCACGTTCAACCCCGACTCATCTCGAGCTGGAGTTGAACGTCAAGGTCACAGCAGGTACGAGAAGCGCAGTGCCCCGCCCTCCTCGCGGTAGCGGCCCCGGCCGCGCTTTCCGTAGGGGCTGGGGAGCATCTGGATGGCCATCATGTGAGGGGTGAGGGCATGTGTGACCACCAGGAGGCGCCAGCGGTCGTTGCCCGCGTGCTGGCGGGCCGCGCGGACCTCGCTCTCTCCCAGCTCAAAGCGGCCGCCTTCGCCCCCGGTCGCCTTCACCTCGTACAGGTAGGGCCGGCTGCCGGAGCCGACCCGGAAGTCGAAGCCGAGGCCGTCGTCGCCGGACAGGCCGGGGAAGGCTTTGCGACGGTTGCCCGACACCCAGCCGGTCTCGTCCATGCGGTCCGGGTAGCGCGCACACAGCCACTGGTACGCGTACCACTCGCCCACGTACCCGATGGCCTCCCGCTGGGCCGTGGTCAGCCCGCTGTCTGTGCCGCCCCCGTACCGCCGCCCGCGCGTGCGACCGGTGGCCTGGGTGCGCCCGGTCTGGGGACGGGGGTCCGTGAAGCGGAGCGGCCCTGCGGCGGTGATGCCCGGCGCCGAGCCGCTCTGCAAGACCCGGTCAAGTTCGCGGGTGAGGGCGGCGAAGTCGCCTGAGTACACGTCGAAATCGCGGCCTCCGACGGAGATCGACCGCCGTTTGCGCTCCCGTTCGCGGCGCTCGTGTTCCGCCGCGTTGCGCACCCGGTCCAGGTCGGCCCCGGACAGCCCGTGCCGTTCGGGTTCCGTCGCCACCGCCATCCCGTCGGGCCACTGGCCGAGGGCCGCCAGCCAGCCGACGACGTCGGTGGGGGACAGGGGCCGGAAGTCCAGCGCGCCCACGGCCTCCAGCTGCGCGGTGACCTCCTCGGCGGGCTCGGCTGCGGTCAGGGCCGTGGGCAATGGGTGTCCGGCCGCCCTGACCAGGACCGCGAGGTCGGCGGCCAGGCCGGTGATCGTACGGAGGTTCGCGCCGCGTACCTGGTCGGGGGCGGGCAGGCGCTCGCCCGACCGGGGCAACGGCACCGGGCGGTCCAGGCGCAGCGCCAGCTGCTCCTCCACGTGCGCCTCCAGGCTCCCCGTGCCGGCCGTGTCCACGGTGTACTCCCATGCCTGCGGCGCGGTGATCCAGTCCAGGGCCCGGACCGAGGGCCAGTCGGGCATCGGACGGCGCGCGTCGAAGTCCTCCAGCACCGCCCAGCGCAGCCGGTTGACGAGCTCCTTCCTGCGCAGGTCCAGGTAGGTGCGGAGCGCTTCCTCATGCTCGGCGGCGTGGCTGATCGGTTCCAAGGGTGGGCTCATCGCGCGCAGGGTGTCGTTCAGCTCGGCGAATCCGATGCCCAGGTCGCGCCGCAGTTCGTCCGTACTGCGGGCCGCGCGGGCCCTGGCGATGAACTCGGGTACGGGGACCGGGAGCTCGGCGGTGTACTCCTCGAGGTGAGCCTGGAACTCCCGGGTGTCGCCCGGCGGCGGCAGGAACAGTGAGTTCGCCGCCTCCGTGCCGAGCAGGTGGACGAGGAAGGGCCGGCAGCGCTCCAGGACCACGCCGATGGCCCCGTCGATCCGGCGGCTCGTCTCCTCGACCTGGTGGACCGTGACTTCCAGGGCGTCGGCGAGCTCCTCCTGGCCCGGGTTGTGCAGGTCGGCGTGGCGGGAGGCGAGCTGGTGGGCGGCGAGGCGCAGCCGGTCGCCGAACTCCCGACGTCCCAGCAGCTCGGCGAGCGCCACCATGATGCGGGTGGTCTCGGGCCAGCCCGGCTCGCCTGCCGGGGCGAGGACGAGCGGATGCTTCGGATCGGGCAGCGGCAGTACTCCGCCGAGGCGGCCCGGCAATGTCACGGGCCGGCCGTCGAGCGCGATGCCCCAGGAGCGGTAGCGGTGCAGACGTACGCTCCGGACCAGGGACGTCAGCTCGCTCAGCTCGGCCTCGCTCGCCCGGGGGCCGCGCGCCAGGTGGTCGGAGAGGACGCTCACGGCCAGCGTGAGCCAGGGCAGTTGCTGGACCAGTGGCTCTCCCATGGCCGCGGGGTCCACCCGTGCGCCGTCCACGGTCGCCGTGAACGTCAGATCGTCGGTGTGCCGGACGGTGGTGGGGTGTTCGGCCGCCAGTAGCTCGGCGGCCTTCGCCGAGACACCGGGAAGGGTGAGTAGGGGGCGCGCCATCTCCCGTATCAGCAGGGGCGTCAGGCTGTCGCGTTCACCACTGACGTAGAGCACGGTCCCGGCATCACCATCGCCATCGCTCTCCCTGCCGTCCAGGGCTGACAGCGGTACGCTGATCAGCCGGTCCTCGGACTCAGCGAGCAGACTGGCGCCCTTGGGCAGCGCGGGACGGGGCCGCCGTACGAGGTGCTTCCAGGCGCGTTCGTTGGCGCGCTGCGCGGCGGGCCGGTGCTCGGCCCCCAGCGCGCCCTCCGCCGCGAGCTGTCCCAGCGCGGCGATGAGGCGGTCGCTGTCCCGGGGGTCGTCCCAGGTCGGCAGCCGCATCTCCCGCAGGCGGTCGCCCGCCTTCCCGCGTTCCAGAAGGTGGCGCAGCCGATGGTCGACGGTCGGCGCGTACGAGGGCTCCTCCTCCAGCCCGGGCGGGCAGTGCCAGGCGTCGGCCGGACGGACGAACCGGACGGCCCGGTCGCGGCCCCGCACCGGGAGCCACGGCTGCTCCCGGACGAAGGCGCCGAGCGGGGTCGGGACCCGTTCCCTGTCCGGGGAACTCTGGCTGCCGACACTGGTCCAGACGCTGGCAAACCTCGCGTCCTCCCAGCTGGCCAGGCCATGCAGGACAAGCCGTGCGTACGCCAGCCGGGCCTCCTGCCCGAGGCGTCCGACGACGTCCTGGCCGGGGAGCCGCCAGGCGGGGGTTCCCCGGTACGGCGTCCGGGGGTAGTAGACACCGGGCCAGTGGACGTGTGGCTCCCACTGCTCCTGCACCTCGGCAGACACCTTCGCCATGCGGACCAGATGCCGAGCGCTGAGCTCCCGGCCCTGCTCTACCCAGCTCAAGGCGTCGGAGGACCTGACCGGGACCAGCCCGTCGGCCACCCCGGCCTCCAGCAGGAACGCCCGCCACTCCTCGGTCTCGCCCCGCTTGGCAAACTCCTCGGGCGCGGCAAGGAGGCGTCCAGCAATCGCCTTGAGGCTCTTCGACACGTCCTGCCCGGCGGCGACCACCGCCGCCAGGTCCTCACCGACGGACGCGCGGCCCCAGCCCCGGCCGAAGACGGCGCCGCTCGCCCTGATCAGCCGGCCGTCCGCCGACGGTACGTACAGTCCGAGCGAGGAGATCTCCGTCCCGCCCAGCGAACGCCGCGGCTGCCACAGCCGGAAGACGAACCGCAGTGTCTGGAGCCGCAGCCGGAGATCGGTGCTCGCGCTGAGCGCCTGCCGTACGTGGTCCAGCAAGCCCCTCGTGTCGTACGGCCGGACGAGCCCCTCCTGCTCGAGGAAGGCGCGGGCGGCCCGCCCGCGCGTACGCTCGCCGCGGTCCTTCCAGACCAGCCCCGGGTGCAGGGAGAACAATCGCTTGCCGAGAAGGGCGGGGACGGACGGGGCCTCGGTCTGGTTCGCCTCCGTACGCAACGGCTGGAAGAACGCCTCGCGGCGGACACCCTGACCGCTCGGCTTGCCCTGTGTACGCGTGCTTGTGCCCGTACCCACCCTGTCGAGGGGGTGGTTGGTGTGCCGCAGTGTGCAGTTCTCCGCGAGTAGCAACTGCCTGCCGTGCAGGACGTGCCCGTCGTCTTCGAAGAGGGCAGCCAGATCCTCGTAGAGCGCGCTCCACTGCTCGGGGGACTCACCGGACCGGGGGAGGGGAAGGTCCCCGACGATCCGTTCCACGTACTCGGCGAGGATCTCCGGGCCCGGCTCCCACGGGCACGCGAGGGCCTTACACAGGGTGGCCAGCCGTTTCAGCCGGTCGCCACCGATATCGGGATCAGCCACCACGATCCCGGCCTTGTGCGCGCGGTGTGCCGTGAGAACGGTCAGGTCGACGTCCGGCCACAGGACCGCGCCCCGGGGCGGGGCCCAGCCCGCCTCCGGCAAGGCGTCGTCCGCGGCGAGGACGGGCACGAGCGGTACGTCGGCGAGTTCGCTCCCGTGCACGCGCCGAGCCGCCGCGCCGAGCCGCCCTGCCGAGCCCTTCTCACTCTCCCAGCTCACCAGGTCCACGGCCAGCTGCCGCATGGACGGCTCGGGCACGGTACGCAATACCGCAGCGGCCGCCAGACAGGTCTCTGCGACCGCGTCGAGCAGCAGCACGTTGAGGGGGTTGTCGGAGGGAAGCCCGGTGCGGTCGAACTTGGTGAAGAACGGGGCGTTCACGTGTCCCGGGAACGGCGCGGCCTGGTCCTCACCCATCGGCAGGAAGGTGTAGATCTGCCCGCGTCGCGGTCGGCGCGGGGCGGGCAGCGGGAGTGCGACCTCGACGACGGCGGACCGCTTCCACTCCTGCCACGTGTCGTCGAGGAGCCCGGAACCCACGGCCTCGGCGAGGGTGTTGTTCAGCCGTTCCTTCTCCACGGTGCCCCGCACGACGAGAAAGGTGCCGGGCGGCCCCAGGTTCACGGTCGCGCAGGAGACGGGGAATCCGTGCCCGGCGCCGTCCTGCGCAACCGGGAAGCGCTCCTCGGAGCGGGTCAGTTCGTGCCGCTCGAGCGCCTCGTGGGCGTCGTCCAACTCGCCTGCCTCGCCACCGACGGCCCGCCGTTCCAGCGTCAGGCCAGCGAGCCGGTCGAGGAACAGCATCACGGGTACCTTCGCCCCCGCGAGCTCGCGCATCCGCAGCCGGACCTCGGCCCGGGCGGCCTCACTCAGCAAGGGCAGCCGGACGATGGTTACGTACCCCTGGGCGGCGAGCTGCCGACAGGTCGCGGGCACGTCGTCCAGCGGCAGGGGCGCCTGGAGCGGCGGATACTTGGCGGCCGCCTCGTGGGCGTTGTCCTCACCGGCGAGGAACTCCTCCACGTCGACCTTCTGCGCGAAGCGGAAGCAGTACCCGTCCAATTCCGGGCCGAGCGGGCTGTCGGGGTCTGCGCTGTAGATCTCGGGTGCCTCGCTGATCAGCAAGATGCTGCGAAACCCGACGCCCTTGTTCCCGATGCCCTCACCGACCTCCTTTGAGCTCTGCGCGAGCTCGCAGACCCGCTCGACGTCCCGCCAGGTGAAGGCCGTCCCTCCGTTGGCGACGTACAACGTCCCCCACTCGCCCTCCGCCTCGTCCAGCAGGACGTGGACCCGTCCGTCGCGGCGGCCCCTCGGATGCGCGTCGTAACCGTTCTGCAGCAACTCGAAGAGCGAGCGGCCGGCGTACTCCCGCGCGCTTGTGTACGACACCGCGTTCACCTGCCGTGCCATGCGCAGGACTTGCTCCGACCGGGCCCCCTCCAACACGGACCGGCCGTACTCTCGCAGCTGCTCGGCCCGGGCGTTCCTCGCCATGGTTCTCCCCTCACCTCAGCGTGACGAGGACGGTATCCCGCCGCACTGACATCGAGGGGCGCTAGGGACCACCGTGTGGAGCGCGGCTCAGAGTTGAGCTTGACGTTTTGGTTCGCCGTCGAAAAGGGCTCGAACTTGTTCAGTACCTCCCCTATTCACGGCGTGTCCGTGAGGCCGGGCCAGATCCTGCGAGGAGAGGTCGACGCGGCGCGTGGAGGCCAGATCGTGGAACGGGTTGAGCACGGGGTTCAACGGGACGCGTTCGCAGCGGTGACGGCATTCCGGACCGAGTTGTACTCCTGCCTACTTTCGCGCGGCGATGCCCTGTTCGAGCTGTGCGACGCGTTGCTGTGCACGGACGGTCCGGTCCGTACGCTCGTGGACGTGGCCCTCGCCCCCGAGCACCGGCGTGGACACGTGCCCTCTACTCCGGGCTGAACCAGGCCGGATCGATGTCTCGGCTGCGTCGGGCTCTGGTTGGGGTGCCGTTGCCCCGGGCAGCCCACGGCCGCCTGCCACACCTTCGGCCGGGGCCTAGCTAGCCACGGAGAGCACGTCTGCTGGCCTACCCGGGTGTGCCGGTTCAGCTTCGCCGTGCCGCGTCCGCTTTCCGCACCATCTTCGCCGCGTGGTCAGCCGAGTCGGCCAAGTTCCGGAGTGTGCGGGAGACCCGGCTGAGGAACTCCACAACGTGGTCGGTGAGGGTGTCCTGCTTGGTGTTGGTGCGGAAGGTGGTGCTCTGGGCCACGGTCGGCTCCTCGGGAAAGGGGTGCTGGGTGTGCTGCGCCCACTGTGGCACCGGGGACTGACATGTCGGGGGGGAACACGACACCCCCCACCCGAACCGGGCAGGGGGCTCTCGCGTCAGATGACGGAACGAGGGGTAGTCAGCGGTGGCTGATAGATCACGCCTCATGCTTCCTGCGGCACGAGAAGTGCTCGGGCAGCCCTTCGGGTCCTGGAAGGCTTGCGGGCTTACCGCAGCCGTAGCGGCAGAGCGGGATTGCTTGACCTGACGCGTCAACCGGAACCTTGGCGGCCTCGGTTTCCCGGGGGCGGGACTCAAGGACGATCGCGCGGCTGCCGCGTCTCTGCTTCGGTTCAGCCCGCACCTCCGAAGCTGGACGGTCCTCGGTGCACCTGTCGCGCCGGTCCCCCTGTCGTACGGATGGCAGGCGCTCCTTGTCGTCCAGGGCGGGCCCGTTCGCCTCGAGGTACTGCTGCCACTGCTGTGCGGGGAGCCAACCGTGATGGCCGCCGTGCTGGAACGGGATCCGCTCACCTGCCGCAGCTTCCACGATGAACCGGGTAAGGGTTAAACCGCCTTGCCCTGTGAAGGTGCTCGACTGATGGGCGGGCACGAGGACGCGGTGCCAGCCCCCGCAGTACCCGGCGTCGGTGGGGTTCTCCGGGTCGTAGGGCTTCTCCGGGCACCGGATGAGTGCGCCGTTTTGGCTGCACTGGCCCTCCTCTAGGACGAAGTTGCCGTCCTGGACCGCGATGGGGTTCTTCTGCACGCGGATGACGGAGGCCGGCAGGTTGGGCGTGCGGACGTATGGGACGGTGCCGATGCCTGCGTGGTCGGGGTCGGCGAAGTCCCAGACCGACTGAACACCGCCGTGGCGCCGGAACCCTTCCCGCGCACGCATTCCGCGGGCTGTCTGGGCGCTCAGCTGAGGCTCGTAGCCCAGGACGATGCCGTTGGCGCCATTGATGCGTACATCGAGGCGCGCGTGCCCGTCTGCGGTCTGCGACTCGATGTCGGCGTGGAAGCCGTGATCTTCGGAGTCCTTCGCGACGCGTTCCTTGCGAGCGAGGTGCTCGTCGGACTCGTGACTGATGGGCTTCTCCCCGGGTTTCCGGTAGTGGGAGGCAAGCCATACGCCGTCACGCTGGACGAGGTACATGGGGACGCGCCGGCCGCGTAGGTCCCGGCAATCGGGGCAGATGAGCCCGCGCTTTTCGACAGGGACACGTCCTCGCATGCGCAGGAGCACGTTCAGGAGGTCTTGGCCTTGCTGGACGCCGAGGTCGGTGCGGTCCAGGTCGAGGTTCCGGCCAGCCGGTTCGTAGTAGACGGGGTTGCGGTAGAGGTCTTCGTCGCTGTCGATCTGAAGGTCGTCGTCCATTGGTACTCCCCGCAGCCGCCACGAGTAGGACTCACAACGCTACGGGGAGGGTCTGACAATCGGGGCTGTCCTGTGGACGCACGGCGTACTGAGAGATATAGGGGGCAGTGGGCCTACAGCGGGTTAGGGCCGCACAGTTCGCAGCGCTTCCTCCGGATCTTCTTCACTCGTGGCTCCAAGGGGCCCGTCGACGTCTTGGAGTCGGCCCCTCGCTACTCCCTACTCGTGTCCGACCCGCTGAACGAATGGATCGGTCCGGCGGGCGCCCTGACGGTTCGTTGCTCGCCCCGCGTCCTTGCTCCTTTCGAAGGCGACGACTCTGCTCCGCTGGGGCGAGGGCACTGATCGCCGAACAGAATGTTCGGACCGGACCGAGCGACCTGACGATTTGCCGTTAGGCCCGAGAGCATGGCCTGCCCACGGCCGAGCGCGAACATGGTCAACCGAGATGGCCGCCCGCCCCTTCCTCTCGCTACGGCATCGAACCGCAGGCGGAATAGGGGAGGAGGGGGAGCCGCTGGAGGCCGCCCGTTCTTCAGCTAAGTGGACGGGCGGCCAAGTGCTTAGAAGGCACCTGGTGGGGGCGCCATCTATAGGGCTCTGGGCTGCACGGATGCGAGAGTCTCACTAACTGGTAGTGCAACTTTCGAAGTTTTCGGGAAGCTCCTCATCAGAACGGGCTTGAGCGGAGCCCCCTGTCGCATGCGAACTGAAGGCTCTCGCTTCACAAGTGGGGGCGAATCCATGATTGAAGGTGCGCGCACCTGCCGGGTGGTGCTGATCTTGCATGTCAGCACCACCCGGCTTGACACTGGGTCCTGCGTTCGGCACCTCTTGTTCCGCCGTTCGCTCACGCATCGCTCAGGGAGGGGAGGCTTTCGACGCGGCGACGTTTGAACCCACTAAGGCGTTGGGCTCGATTGTGCTCGGGTGGTGTCGAGAGGAACTGGGGGTGACTTCCAGACGGCTCCCGACGAGATGCGCCTCGGCTAACGCTCTGGTGCCGTCAGGTCGAGCGTCCGCTGTGCGTTCTCGATCAAGCGGTCGTAGGTGATGACATTCAATCGGTTCCAGTGGGAGTTATAGGTACGGATGGTCTCATCAACCTCCGCTGGTGTGGCACCAGTAGTGACGAACCCACTGTGTCCGATCACCACGGTCATCGAAGCGCGGCGGCAATCGATGCCATGATCAATCAAGATCTGAGGACGCTTCTCGTCGAGCTCGCGTAGGTAGTTCATGGCCTGCCCCACAGCCTCGTTGACCTTGGGACCTACGATCAGGTGGTTACGCTGCCCTGTCACCAGACGCCCGATATTTGCCCGTTTGAGCTCCACGCCGTGCAAGGTGCCGTCAGGGCGGACCAGCGACAGGTCGAGCTGGTCTCGCACGGTGAGATTCCGTCGAGCCGTTCCAGAGAGAAACTCACCGCCAAAGATCCAGGTCATGCGCTCAACCAGCTTCTGCAGCTCAGCCTCGCTGGTCTTGTCGTCCTCAACTGCTGTACGCAATTCATCCAGGTCTGTCTGCCGCCGCGCTCGTTGGACCAAGGCCGCGAGTACCTGAGCCTCGTCGAGCCCACCCAGCGAGGCGGCGATTGCCGGCTCACTTTCCAGAATCGTCAGCAGTTCGCGAACTGCAGTGGCAGCGGGCTGGTTACTGGCAGGCTGCAGTCTGAGACTGACGTGGGGAGCGTCGCGAAATGCATCTGTTGTGTTCGTGGGAATCGAGACGCCAGCCAGCTGGCGGAGTCGGAGGACTGGCGTCGTTGTTTCCCGCATGAACTGCTGAGCGCGGGTACGCCCCATATTCCGTTGCCCGGTCATTACCCAGCGTTCAACAGGGCGTTCGAGGTCGATTGCGAACTCGCCGAGATAGAGGCAGTCAGCTCCTCTCCTCGCGAATGCCCTTACTGGCACGCCGCGACGCAGATGAGCGAGCACAGCCATGTTTTCGGAAGAGACGGAGCGCTCCCACTGGCTTTGCCCAGGAGCTAGCAGAATGGCTCCATCCCAGCATGATCCAAGTTCATCCCCCAAGCCATTGCCATCAAGGAAGACGAATGCATTCGGTGTTCGCCCACTGGATCCCGTCGTAACGCGGGGATTTCCGCCATAGACATCGTGGAGCTCAGCCCGCTTCACGACTGCACCTGGTGGAATGTTCCACGCTGCAGGCAAGTCTTCCGAGGGCTGAACCTCGTCGGCGAGTTGGACTAGCTCACGCCATTGCGCCGCGTTGAGATCTAGGACAACAGGCTTGCGATCCCATCCGGCCAACCGCACCCCCTTCACCACTTGGGTGAGGCCCGCTGCCCGCAAAACGCCAGAGGAGAGCGGGGTTGAAAGAAGGAGCTTCCTGAAGCCAAAGACAGCCCTCAACTGGGAAGGTGCAGGGACCTCCTCCCCTGTTTTCTCTTCCTCCTGCATCCACAGTGCACGTAATCCACTGGCCGGTTCATTCTTTGCACTGACGATTTCTCCGATCGCGACCACGCCGCCGCCTCGCCCAACACGCCATAGCAGAACCGCGTCCCCTACCTCGGCGTCCGGGCCGACGACCGCAGACAGGCATGAGCTCCAAGCCTCTAGGTTCCGCGACACGTTGTATGCTGCCGCTTTGTCCTCCGCGACCTTCAGCCAATACTTCACAGCACCTACCTTGCCTACGTTTCGTGCTCTGCCGTTGGTGTCGGGACCGCCGCGGCAAGACATGGGTGACTAACTCTGCCGTGGTTGGACGTACCGAGACCAGTGCAAGGCACAGTAGCTGGGACCACTGACAACGAGCCCTTGAGCGAGGTCCGTTGCGGGGCCGCCAGTGCGCGCGGTGGGCCTCGAGATGCCCATGCGACGCTGGCCGAGGGCCAGGCTTCCCGCAGTGGCACCAGACCTTGTGCACCGTATGGTTATTCGTCGCGACCATGAGTACGGTCTGGTCGCTAGTGATGGGGGTGGTGGCTAGGGGCGCAGCTTTCCTGATGTCGCAGAGCGACGGGGCGGAAGGATCCGCCGGTGGTTTCTACAGTGCAAGATCAGCCTCGGTGAGGACCTTCCCCTCAGCTGTGATCCCCGATTCTTCAAACGCCAATTTGGCTGCAGCCACATCACCCGCGAACACCACAACTGTGAGCGACTCAACTGCAGGTGACACGCAGACATAGAGAAGCCGCCGTGTCCGCTCCAATACTGAATCCTTTCCGCTGGCCGCGTTCTCTCTGTCTGTGCTCGAAAGAGCCTTAATCCCAAATAGCTTCTCGTAGGAGTAGAGACTGTAGTTCCCCTCCTCGTCATCCAGTACCACGATGACCTTGGGGAACTCTGCGCCTTTAGTGCCGTGCTGGGTGGAGTAGGGCGACTGCTGCCGTATGTATTTGAAATAAGCCGACAGCTCGCGAACGTCACATGCCGTGAAGGCATCCAGAGCCTCCACGGTCTTCGAGGGCAGCACGATGTCCCTGTGTTCACCGTCCGGTTCTAGGTATGCGGAGAGTCGCGGGTCCGCGGCAACAAGGCCCTCTGTGACAGCCAGCCTCAGGACGGTTCCCACAGAGCTCGGTCCGCCCGCTGCCACAGCCTTGCGCAGGTGCGCTACGGCATCGCGAGTAAGGACCATTTTCGCCCTGACATCTGGGTTGGGCGAGCTTGCGCTGAACACACCACCGTTCGCACGGAGAATGGCGATCACGGACGTCGAATTAGTGCTCTCAGCCGCACAGATTGGAAGGATCACATCTTCAAACGGTCGGAGTGGCCAAGCGCTGCCCTCCTCAAACGCTTCCTTCAAGCTCTTTGGTCCGCTGTCATGGAATGCAGCATAGAGGTGCTCGAAGCCCATGCGCTTGGCCACCATTCGGTGCACGATCATGAGGATCTTCGCGCCCCCTCTATCATCAACCGAGTCCGCAGACCAAATGCCGGCGTTGCTGTGCTGATCCAGCCAGACTCGTACGTCCTCCAGACGCTTACTTCGCTGGTTATCCGCAGGGAGAACGAAGAAAAAGCACTCACCTTCCACTCGCTTGTCCACCGGGCGACCGGGCACCTGAACTAGGCCATCAGCCTCGGATCGCACCTGATTGATGACTCTGAGCACCTTGCTCGAACTGCGGAAGTTCTCCGGCTTTTCCAGCAATTTCCACCCTGGCTCAGGGGAAATCGCCCCCGTGCCACGCTGGTAGATCTGCTGCATCGGGTCTCCGAAGAAGCCAAGACACACTGCGCCCTTTGCATGGGTGCTGACCTGCTTGAACGCTTCGACGACATTGGGGAAGGTGTCTTGACTCTCGTCGACGAAAATATACGGGTATTGGCTGGCGGCGACCCGCCCAAGAAGCTTGCTGCCGAGAATCAGCTCGGGAACCATGGTGACGATATCCTCGTGCCCTAGGATTCCCTTTGCATAATCGCTTCCGGTGCCATACGAGTAACGCTCGACGTCCTCTAGGAGCTCAAGCTGGGTTCGGAGCTTCTCAAGGTCAGACGCATCCTTCACAACGGTCGTTCTTCGGGTCCGCGATGAGTAACTAGTCTGCTTCTCCTTAATCTCCTGGATTGAGTCCTCAATGTGGCGACGAACCCATTGGGAAATGTCCTTCTGGAAGGGTTTCGCCAGGGACCATAGGAAGCTGTGGATGGTAGATACGGAGACGAGCGGGCTGTTGCCTACGTCCGTATGGATCTCTCTGGCAGCTACATCGGTGTAGGTGACGCAGGCGACGCGCTGTGTCCGGGCCCTGAGACGTGCACCATGTTTGGTCACCACATGGTCGAGTGCTTTGACCAGCGATGTGGTCTTGCCGGAACCGGCGCCAGCCACCATGACAAAGCACCTGAGGTGATCTCCGTCCAGGAGATCGCGCAGCTTGACATCGGCAGGTGTGTCTGGCGCAGAAATTCGCGAGCTCATGCGTCTACCCCAACCTCAAGGGAAGGCGCGGGAACCACGGCAGGCGGGGGTAGCAACCGGTCACGGAGCCACTCCAACCCATCGATGATGTATCGCGGAGCCTTCCAAGTGGTGTCCTGCTCCGCGATGAGGCCCAGGACGAACTTGGTCTTGTCCAGGTTCCGGACACGCCTATAGATCGCCTCGTGCAGGTCTTGAAGCGTCATCCGGCTCGACGTCCGGATGCCGAGGCTGATGATCCTAGGTTTTGCCTGGGTCCATGCCAGGTTTTCGAGAGCGAAGGCTTCCTCAAGGGTTCGTCCGGCCAGCTCAGCAGTGTCAGCACCCCAGATAGTGGGTCGGCGAGTCTGGAAGGCGACGCGAATGCCGCCGTCACCTACACCGCCATGCTTGACGACTTTTTCACTATCCGGAAGGTCGAGTAATTCATCGATCGAAGTGAGCTTCGGGAACCAATGCTTGAGAGTCTCGTTGGATGTGACGGCGGCTGGCGCGGTCGTCATGCACGCGGTAGACCTCTCAGGGTCCTTCTCCTCTGTATCCGTGCTCTGGGGCAGGGTTACGCTGTCCAAGTCAGTGATGACGAGTGTTGTGATGTCCAGAAATTCGAGCAACTCCTGGAATTTGTGAGCGAACGCACCGCCGACCTCGAGGATCGTCAGGTGACACTTCTTCAAATCAGGGAAGCTGCGTTCGATGATGAGCGGCAGCAGTAGGCGTTCGACATTCCCCTCTACCAGGACGGCAGCGTCAGCGAAGAAGAGATCGCAGTGGGTGAGTTTCAGGTACTGCTGTAGGAAATCGCGTGTGACCTCTTCCTCTCCGTGATAGAAGAGGGAGAGGTTTTTGACTTCGCTGCAATGCAGGGAGTCATCCCCCTTTTCTCGGCAGAAATACCGGATGGGCTTAAAGCTACTCTCGTACAATATGTGCGATGAATGTGTGGTGATGACCAGCTGTGTGTGGAAGCCTGGCTTGGCTTCAGGTAGCAATTCGAATACTCTGCGAATGAAAACCTGTTGAAGCTGGGCATGCAGATGGGCCTCCGGCTCCTCGATCATGATGAGGTGTACTGGTGGACGCTGGCCCTCCATATCTTCCCAAGCGTGATGGAAGTCCAGGATCTCAACGGCCATGTAGATCAGATTCTTGAAGCCAAGGCCGTTGTACTGATCCGGCAGAACTGGAGACGATCCCAAAAGCGGGTCGCCGTTGACGGTGGGCAGGGCATAGTGAACGCGGGCGCTCGTGCTCAGGATGTTCTGCACGTTGAACGAAGCCCTGACTACGAGGCCGGGGTTGGTGGTCCCCGGGTAACCCAGATGCTCGATGCTCTTCAGAATGGAGTCGAAGGCTTGAGCGAAGTGCTCATTGAGGGCGGATTCGGAGTTAGCGATCGCGCTCAGTGCATCGAGATCGGCCTCGAACTTCTGCAGGTTGCGCTGATAGTACTTGCTGAGTCGCCGTGACAGGTTCTCGGCACGGCCATGCGATTCTGCATCTGTCAGATGTCGCTGCGCATTGAGGAAGTCAACCTTGATTAGCGTGCTGACTATCGAGCCGGCGCCGGATGAGCTCGATCCCAAGTAGAACGGCTCGTAGCCGGGATTGGGAACCAGGTCGGCATCGCACTGCCGGGCGTCGAGTACGTAGTACTTGGTCTCGTACTCGTTCGTCAGTCGTTTGCTCAGGTAGTCAGTGATGTTCTGTGGCCATGGCTTGTAGCCTGCGTCGGACTTCTCTCCCGGCAGATTGTTTTCTCTGCGCGCTTCTTGATAGTTCGTCACCAATGAGGACGGATCCCTCGGGGCATAGGCCATACGCACGCCCACGGGTTCCCCATTCCAGTCTAGCCCTGGTAGCAGGTCCACCACACGATGCACATTGTCGTCGTCGACTTCGAACCATAGATCGAAATAGATCTTGGGTAGATCAGTCTCTGGGTTGTCGATGACTGGGTCGAACCTGTTGAACACTTCCCAACAGTCGGCCGTGAAGTCGTAGATCTGAAAGCGGATCTTCGGGTCCAAGAAGCGCTGAAAGACATGCGTTGCGGAGGTTTTGCCACTGTTGTTCGCCCCGACGAAGACTGTCGTCTCTTTGTCTAGGTCTACTCGGACGTTCTTGAGGCGACGAAAGTTCTCAACTCGAAACGATTTGATGTGCATCGAATCCTCTGCCCCTTCTTGTGTGCTGAGAGCATGTCTTTCATTGCGAGCCACTTGGCGTCGTGGTTTGTGTGTCGATCGGGATCCGAAAAGGATCCTTTCTCGTGGGTTCGCCTGCCTCGTGAGTGACGTGTGTAGGGACGCCTTGGGAGGCTCTTGTGTGGCCCGGCGAATGAATGGCAGCATCCCGAATGAGGTGAGGGCGGCGCGCCTCCCCCATGTCGCCCACCTGTTCGAAAACCGGCTTACGTCCACTCGTGCTGGACTCTGTACGTAGCTCTCCGGCGCACCCTTCGAGCTCTGCTTCCCAGCAGATGCTCTTCAGGCTATCTGACCAGTAGTCAGTGTGACTCCGTTTCGAGGGTGAACCATTCCCTCGCGCGAGGCGGATGATTACGCGGTGTCCCTGGAATCGATAGGGAGTTCTATGTCCTTCATGCGCCGGAGAGCAGCGCTGCGCTCACTGTCGTGACCGCCGGCAGCAGCATGAGAACGGCGCCATGCACACATCTGTTCTTGGTGCGGGCGATGAGACTGGTCACGGTCAGGGCGCGGAACAAGCGGGGGTGCGGATCGGAGCTGCTCAGGAGGAGGCCGGACGATAACTCCGCACGTCTCTCCGCCCGGACCACGTCGTCGTAGTAAGCGAGGGCGCGGGAGCTCTCCCTGAGTCTCGGTCCGTGTCGGGGCGACAGCGCCGCCAGCGTAAACAGCAGGGCCACGGTCGTGGTGACCACTGCCGTCCACCACAAAGGGTGGGGCCAGAGGGTGCCGGACGGGCGGCGAATCAGCAGGAGTCCGAGCATTGACCCTCCGGCAGTAAGCAAGACTGCGGCCTTGCCGTCCGCCCGGCCAATCTCGACGTGGTTCTGCGCGATCAGCTCGCGCGCGAGTGCCACCACGTTCTCTGGCTCGGCGTCTTGTGGCTGTCGGCGGACAAAGGGCAGGCGGGGGATCACGGGGTATCCCTATAGGGGCCGTTCCCGTTGCCTGCTGTGTCGGTGTTGCCGATCCGGCGAAGCACCTCATCGCCCTGCGGAACTCCCACGTCGCTGAGCACACGCGCCAGGCTGACGCCCACGAAGCCACGGTCCTCCGGTGTCAGGGACTGAAGCGTCGCCGCGAGCGTGCGTTCCCAGCCGTCACGGTCGGAAAGGAGTTCGCGATGGGTCACCGTCCAGTCGAGCACCTCTCTCGCCTGCTCCGGCTGATGCAGCAGCCAGAGAGCCGCCAGGCCGACGGGACCGCCCGCGACGACCTCCCGATAGAAGCGGTACGCCTCACGGTGGGCTTCGCCGAAGCCCGGCGGGAGGATCGGTTCCGCGCCGGAGCCGGCGGTGGGCAGGAGGGCGGCCGGCGGGTCCAGGAACCAGTAGGTGAGGCCGGATCCGTCGATCGGCCGTGGTCGGCCGGGCGGCTCGACCTCGGTCGTACCGGAGTGGGGTGGGGGCTTTCGCAGCGGATCGGGGGTGCCCGGCAACGTGGCGTGCTCACCGATGTGGTGGACGACCAGCTGCCGGGCCCGTTCCTCGGTGATCTGGTTTCGCGCTGCGAGCACAGGGTTGGTGACCTTCCAGGCGACCCCGTATCGGGCGGGGGGCTTCGGCGGTCGGCGTGGGATGTCGACCGACATCCGCCGCTCCGCGAGTGAGACCCACACGATGTCGAGGAACTCCCCCTCACGTACCGCGCGCGCCGTCGGCCGCGGATAGCCCCAGATGTCGCCGCTGCGGGGCGGCACCATTCCGTCAGCCCCGTCATCCGCGATGAACACCAGGGCCCGGTTCTCCGGCGCGCCGAAGCGGAGACGGAACAACTGCCAGGTGGGCGAAGAGGCCAGAGGGGCGATGAGCGGATCGGTCATGAGGCGAACCCTTCTGCTGGGGAAGCTGTGTGATCGCGATGGCGGCGCAGGACGAATCGCAGGACGCCACGGTGGCTCCGGGCCACACCGGAGAGTGCGGCGAGGAAGCGCGGGAAGTCGGTCCGGCGCCGCGCGCCCGGGTCGCTCTCGATCGAGGCCAGGCCCCTCGCCGTCGCCTCGTGCGTGGCAGGGTCCTCCAGGGCCGCGGCCACGAGGTCGAGGGCCCGCCCGGGGTGGTCCGCGAGCAGGTCGGCGAGGCGCACACGTCGTACGCCCGGCGCGCCGGGCAGGGGGAAGGCCGTCAGGCTCATCGACTCCATGACGTGGACAGCCATGGCGTGACGCTGGGTGTCCGGGTCGGCTTTCTGCCACTCCCGCAGGTAGTCGAGGACGAGGGCGTGGTTGGTGTCCTCCGAGAGAAGAGTGCTGAGCGCGAAGGACACCGCGCTGCGCAGGCTGCCCTCCAGTTTCGCGTCCGGTTTATCGAGTACGGCGTCCAGGAGCTTCAGCGCAACGGCGGGCCGGGCCAGACCGTAGCTGCCCGCACAGGTCTCGGCCACGGTGCAGCGGAGTGGGGTGAAGACGGTCCGGCTCCATTGCCGTAGCTGATCCCGTACTGCGCCGGTGAGGGCGGGGTGCTGGACCATCTCCCCGAGCGCGTAGGCCACCAGACGCCGGCGCCAGCGCTTGTCCGACGCGGCGAAGAGGTGCAGTTGACGTAGCGTGCCCGGTCCCGTCGCGTGGACCAGGACCTTCCCGATCGCCTGGCCGGCCGCGAGTTCGGTGCCGGAATGATGGGGAGCCTCGTCCAGGGTCTTCCACAGCAGGCCGGCCATGCCTTCGTAGTCCAGCCACAGGCACCGCAGCAGGGCCTCCGACCGGTGGCGGCCAGAGAAGGCGACGGGTTGGACGGGATAGCGCTGGGCCGCCCCGAAACGCAGCGGCAGCGGGTGGGCGCCGACGGCCGCCAGCCGATCCTCGAAGGCGGGTCCGAGAACGTCGCGCTGCGCCTGCGCCCCCTCCGTGCGGGAGCCTTGCGTGCCGGTGTGTTCCAACTGCCTGACCATGACCGCTGCCGGACCCCCGCGTTCGTCGATATGGGGGCGGAGCATCGCGCTGAACTCCTCGATGACGGTTCGGTCCTGTCCGGGCAGTAACGAGATCGCGGCCATCAGGGACAGACGGTCGGCTCGGTGGCTCGATTCGGCCAGTGCTGTGCGGGCCTCCGTGAGACCGCCGGCCTTCAGCTCGTCGATTACGGAGGCGGCGGATCTCCCCGAGCTCACGGCGTCATGCAGCCCCTCCGCCACCTCGACCCCGTCCCTAGGCAGCGGGTGGGCATGCAGAAAGTCGGTGAAGTCCGGGGAGGTCAGGTGTCCCAGCGCATCGGCGAGTTGCCCGGGGGAGAGCTCACTCGCCTCGGCCAAGGCGTTCAGATGCTTCGTGGCTACCTCGCCCGGCGGCGGTGGCCGGTGCACGACCTGCCAGGGCGTCGTGTCGGCCGGGAGTGCCGTATCCGCCCGTACGGTGACGACCAGATGGGCGCCCACGCGGCGCAGCAGTGCGGCCAGTCCAGTGAGCACGACTTCGCTGAGCGAAGCGGCGGCCGCCGGGGACAACCCCTGGAGCAGATAGCCGCGTCCTTCCTTCGGGCGCCAGCGTGAGAGGTCGTCCGGCGAATCCAGGCCGGTGATGCCATCGGCTCCGTACCGGTCTTCCAGCAGTGCGAACGCGGCGGTGCTCGCCCCGGTGCCGCCGTTGGCCCGCAGCAGCAGGAGGTGGCTGTCCAGAGCCTTCCGGCACTGCGCGTAGACAGGCGGTTCGACGAAGCCGCGCAGCCGGGCGTGGACGTCGTCCGCAGGGTACGGGCCCTCCCGCAGGCGGGGTTTGAGGATGCGTTCCGCGACCTCCTCGTCGGGCAGGGCGCCGATGACGACGTTGATATCGCCGCCGACCTCGCCCATGACGGCCAAACCTTGGTCCAGCCGCTGCTGGTTGTCCCGGTAGGAGTTCCCCGGATCCGGCCGGCCCTCGCCTTCCGGGCCGTTCGGAGCGGTGTCCGCGCCAGCGCTCACCGACGCTCTCCGGAGTCACTGACCCGCTTGTCGCCCGCCACGTTGTCCCCGCCGCCCCAGTGCTGGTTGGTGCCGTGATACGAGGTGGAACCCCCGGTGTACGTGAAGTCCCGCCCGACGTTCCCGATCACCGCGGCGCCCTCGCCCACGTGCTGCGTATTGCCGCTGTAGTGCGTGCCGGGACGCGCCCCCGATTCCTGTTTCCGTTCGGCGGGTGTGTCCGCCTGTCCTGCGGATTCCTCACGTGGTTGCACTCCGGCCTGTACGAGGTTTCCGGACGGCGACGGGACATACAGCCACGCCCGCTGCGAGAAGTTCTTGCCCTCCACGGTGGCCGGGACCTCCACACAGCGGTCGGGGTGCAGCCCGGTATACGCGCCGAGCACGACGTCCTCGTAAACGCGCTGGGAGATGACCGCCGCCAGGTGGGTGACCTCCTCGCTCGCCGCCGCCAGGATGGCCTTGACGGGACGGGAGTCCAGCAGCCGGTGTGTGTCGTTGCGGGCGGTCCCGTTGCCGTCGCCGGGATGGTCAGCGTCCGGCAGCGGTCCGACGTGGACGCTGGCCCGAAGCCGGATTCGCGGGCCCACACACTGCCTGTTGTACGCGCCGAGGATGTCGTCCAGCACGCCAAGGAACGGCCAGAGGACAAAGGGCAGCAACGCCGGATCGAAGCCGAACACCACACCGTCCCCGGTATTGGCCGGAAACCGCTTGGAGTCGCGCAGTGCGTGGAGCTCAGCTCGCTCCAGAGCCTGGTCGACGAGTTCGGGGATCAACTGGCTCACCGGACCGTGTTGCACGGCAGGAAGGCCGGTGAAGTCCTGCGCGTCGACGGCGAACAGGGCACGGTAGGGAGGAAGCGGTCGGCTCTCGGAGTACGGAGCGGGTACGGATGTGGACATGCGTGGCCTCCTGGCGGACGGTGGGACGGTGATGAAAGCCGGTGGTTGGTGATTCGAGGTTCCGTCGATTCCGTCCGTCGGACTGCACAGCGCAGGGCACTCCGCGGGTGTTCCACGTCACAGAGTGGTCGTGATCCGTCGACCCGCTCATCGCTCCCGATGTGGGTGCATTCTTTTCAGCGGGGACGGCTAGAAGCGCTACGCCGGCTTGGTCTTCGAGTCGACCATTGCCCAGGCGCGAAGCGCTTTCATGTCCTTGATGACGATGACCCTGCGGGCCGTCTCCACCGCGCCGGACTCTCGTAGTTGTTGCAGGCCGGTGATGACCGCGTTGCGAGTCACTCCGGTCGCCTGCGCGATCTCCTCCTGACTCAGGCCGGTGAGCCGGATGACATCCGATCCCAGCCCGGGCGAGGTAAGTTCGGCCAGTCGTAGAAGCGCCCGTGCCAGTCGGACGACCAACGGAAGGGTCAGCAATTCAGCGCGATGTGCGTCGGACTCCCGTAGTCGGGAAAGGGCTTGGCGCATCAAGTCCATGACGAGCCCACGCTGATCGATGAAACGGCGGAACCGTTCCGCCTCCAGTACGACAGCCGTGCATCGAGTAAGCGCGACCACTTCCGCCGTGCGCGGGGTACCGTTGAAAACGGACACCTCTCCCAGCAGGTCGCCCGGCCCTCGAAAGGCCAGCCAGGTCACCATTCCGCCCGGTTCCCGACACACGACCTTGGCGAGACCCTCGGTGAGGGCGAGCAGGTGAGTCCCCGCAGAGCCCTGTCTCAGCATCACGCTGCGTTCAGGAAAGGTGCGAGGCGCCCCCTGCTCCCGTAACTCGCGCCATGCTTCGTCCGTCAGCACTCGCCTTCTCCATCCGCCCTGTACGCGCCGTCACCCTGCCCGTACGCAGCCTCGCCCACACTCATGACTTCCATGCCGGCCCTGATCGCTTCCGCCGCGAGACGGACGATCTTGTCCGCTCCCCACGCCACCACGGCCACGGGCCGAGGAGGTTGTGCACGAACCGGTGGGCGTGTTCAGGGCGGCGGTAGTCGGGGCGACATGGCGTCCATCGTGGAAGTCGGTGAGTCAGTCGCCGGGAGCGAGACGGCAGCACCGCCACGGTGGGCGCCTTCCGGCGCTGCCTCAGGCGGCGAACCGGGCTGCCCTTTCGCGAAGTTCCTGGGCTTCCGGGACTCCGCTGTACCGGCGCAGGCGGACGCGCATGTCCTGGAGGGCGGCTTGGACCTTCACTGAGCGGATGCCGTCCGCGCAGTCGAGGAAGTCCCGCCAGGTCACCATGGCGCCGTCGGCATCGCCCTGGCGGAGCCGTACGCCGCCCAGGTCGGCCAGGACGATGGCGCGGGTGCGGCGGCGGTCGAGGCCGTGGATGTCGAGCGCGAGGTGGAGGTGCTCCTCGGCGGCGTCGAGGTCGCCGAGGCGGGAGAGGATCATGCCGGATTCGTGGGCCCATCGGCCGGGGGAGTAGTGGGCTGCCCAGGAGTCGCCGCTCGCGGTAACCGGCTTCCCGATAGCCGTCTCAGCCATGGCGAGGTGCCTGGTGGCCGTGCGGCGGTCGTCGTCCTGGGCTGCGGCGTTGGCGAGGGTGGCCTCGTAGTAGGCGACGGCGCGTGAGTTGTCGAGGTGGCGGCCATAGTCCACGCAGGCTTCGCCGAGCTGGACGGCCTCGGCTCGGTAGCCCAGGTCGACGCACTGCACGGCGAGCCCCCGCAGGGCGGTGGCGGACAGCTCCGGATCGCCGGCCTCTGCGGCCAGGCGGAAGGAGTGTGCGTAGTAGCTCTGGGCGAGCCCGCGCAGTTCGGGGGTGTCGCCTTCGTCCTGGGCCATCCAGCCCGCGAGGTGCACCAGCTGGGAGGTGGCGGCGAACAGCTCGCGGCCGGTGGCCTCGGTGAATCGGCCCTCCAGCCAGGGAGCGACGTCTTGGGTGAGGTAGCGGACGGCGAGGTGGCGGGCGTGGCCGCCGCCGAGTTCGGAGGCCGAGTCGCCGAGCGTCTTCACCATGTGGCGCACCGCTGCCACTTCGCCCCGGCCGACGCGCAGGCTCCCAGGGGAGGCGCTTTTGGTCCTGCGGGTGATGCTGTCCATGTCGGGCAGGTCGAGGGCGGACAGGGCGTATCCGCTGGATGCGACGATGAAGTTCCGGCGGTCCACGTCGCTCCTTCCCAGGTGTAGGACTGAGGCCACGGTATCGGTGTGGAGTGCTACCGGCATGGCCTCCGGAAGGTTGATCGCCTCCGGATCCAGTTCCAGCACTTGGGCGATGTAGGGCCACCAGTGATCCGGGGTGCGTTCGCCCTCGATCCAGCGCCGGGCGTGCTGCCGCTGCAGACGACGCGGATCGCCGCTCTCAGCCAGCCCCAGAGCGCGTGCCAACTCTGAGGGCCCCCAGCCGCGTTCCTGGCACGCCTGCTTGATCAGATCCGCGACGGCCGGGTTCTTCGGCACCCCGTCACCCTCCCCACCTGGATTACGCGGGATTACGCAGGACTACATCCTGGGCCCTGTCCCGGGACCGCGGATCGCCGTTCACTGAACATCACCCCTTGGATCTCCGAATGGCTCGAACAGGCCCTGCGCAGGGCCTGTTGGCGCCTGCCCGGACGAGTGAAAGGAACCAGCGGTGACGACGACCGATCAGGATTTCCGCACCCGCAGGACCACACCCTCGACGGTGGATGATTCGACGCAGAGCGCCACGGCCCCCGAGGCGTCCGAGCGCCCCTCCCAGCCGACGACCCCGATCGTCCAGGGTCTGGCCCTCCTAGACAAGGACCCCCGCTACGACCGGCGGACCGGGCACGCGGCCCTCTTGGTAGACGTCTGCTTCCTCGATGGAACGAAGACAACCACGAAGCTCGAACTGGACCCGGGCCGAGTCCAGTTGCTGAACATTCAACTGGAGCGGTCCATCGCTCTGCGCGAGGCGGCACGCAAGGAGGAGTCCGAGTGAGTCGGACCGTGTCGTCCGACCCGCTCGGAACTGCCCTGACCTGGGTGTGGGCGCTCGGTACGGCAGCCGGGCTCGCCATGGTCGGCGCGCTCGCCCAGGGCGAGTCCCCGGCTGTGCAGGGCTCCCTGGCGCACCCTTCGCTCCGCGTCGATGACACCGGTCCGGACGACGCCGCTGGACAGACCATTCTGGCTCTGACTTCCTCCGACGGGGCCGCCCGTTCCCCGAGTTCAGATACGACAGCACCTCGCCGGCACGCGTGCTCTGCACAACCTGTGAAGGGAAGCCAATGATCAGCCAGCTCGCCAGCGATACGCAGCGCCTCCCCGTGTCGGTCGCGTTCAGCGGTCCCGACAACACTGGGAAGACCAAGCAGATCGGAATCCTCGCCCGCCGCATGAGCGCCAGCGCCACCTCGGCGGGGCCCCTCGACCACTACGACCGGCGCTGGGCCGCCATCAAGGCCGACGGCATGAGCCGCTGGTGGTTCGAGACCGGACCGGTACACGAGGTCTGCGACGTCCTCGCCACCTCCTACCTGGAGCGCTCCCGCCGTCCGTTCTCGGCGCCGGTGCGGCTCCTCGACCGGGGCATCCCGATGCTGGAGGCATCCGTCGCGGCCACTGTCGCCGTCCGGGAGAACCTGGCCGCTTCGCAGGCCGCTGATCGTGCCCGCTGCCTCCTGGCCCCATACGAGGCCGATCTCCGGGCCGCGGAAGCCGGCGAATGCGCCCTCCTGCTCCTGCACTGCGAGGACGCCGACGAAGGCACCCGCCGGAGCCTGTCCCACGAGGCCAGCGTCACCGATATCTACGCGGCCTATCAGCGTGTCCTCCATGAGCAGATCAACCGGCTCACTGCGGAGGGCCGGTTCGCCATGACGATGCACATCGGCGACCGGCCGACCGTCACCGTCCAGGACGAGGTCCGTCGGCTCCTGGCACCTCTGCACCCTGCCATCCCCGGCCGGGCGATGGCAGGCGTGCACGTCACCGCGCTCGGTGGCATGTCGGAGAGCGGCAAGAGCACGGCCGGCGAGTACTTACGCACGCACCACGGGTACGCCCGTCTCAAGATCGGCTACCTGATCCAGGACGCGGCCACCTGGGCGGGCATCGCTGACCCGTACCGGCTGGACCCGGTCGTGCAGGCCGAGCTAATCGTGGATGCCCTGGACCGATACTGCGAGGCACACCACTTCCTAGACTCCCTCAGCGTCGAGTCCCTGCACGACTTCGACTCGACGGCTGAGCTCGCCAGGATGCTCGGATCCCAGCTCACCATCGCCTACCTGGACGTCTCCGCAGCCGTCCGCGCACAGCGTGGCACCGCAGGCGCACGGGACGTTGCCGACCGTGACGTGGTCAAGAGCGCTCGGGGCGCAGACAAGATCGCCTCCATCGCCCAGGAGGTCATCGGCAACGACGGACCGCGCCTGGAGCTGGAGCGAAGGCTGGACCGCATGGCGCTGGCCCACAAGTGGCCCGAGCATCGGCCGAGCACCATGCCGGTCAACGCGCTGGGTCTGCCGGTACACCTGGAGTCCTATCTCTCCGAACTTCTCGACCGCCTGACTGGGCCGAGCCCGTTGATCGACCTGCTGGCCGTCACCGGCAGCGGCGCCCGTGGCAAGTACCAGCACGACTGGAGCGACCTCGACGTGTTCGTTGTCGCCGGCGTCGACTCCCTGGGCGGGATGCGGCGTGTGCTGGCCGACCTGGAAGCCGAACTCGGAGGCGTCAAGCTCGGGCTGACCGTGCTCACCCGCGCGGAGTGCCGGGCAGGAGCCGTCACCTCCAGGCTCGTGCACGTCCTGGCGCTCATCGGGAGCGGTGGCCTCGTCCCCCTGTGGTGCGCTGCCGGACTTGCCCTGCCTGCTCCGGACACGGATACCGACATCGACGTGAGCCTGCGCGACGGAATCCAGGCCGCCATAGAGATCCGTCGTCAGCTCCTGAAGGGTTCGCCCGACCTCCGCGACCTGTACAAGGTCACCGCACTCCTGGCGAAGATCCAACTGCGGTTCCGCGGGATCGAGTGCCCCGCTGACAACGACGCCCTGCGGGTACTCGTCGAAGCTGGGCACCAGGACACGGGCATGGTCGCAGCGGCCCGCACCGAACGGGCTGCCGCCGATGAGTTGGCCATGGTCGTCCTGCGGAGCTGGCTGGCCACTCTTCCCGGGGACATGACGTGAGCATGAGCGACCGGCCAAGGGCGTCGAGCACGGCCACCTTCTACAAGGAGGCCACCACCCGTGAGGCGGCCGAAGCCGAAGCCAAGGGCTGGACGAAGCTCGTTTCGCGTCTCCAGGTCCCGGCCCTGCGGGGGCGTCTGCCGCTGCCGGACCGGCACCTGCTGGCGTACGAGGACGTCTTCGCCAGCGGGCGATGCGACCTGCTGCTCGGCGACGTGATCGCCCTAACCGACCGCGACCCGGCCTTGCTGCCGCGCCTGGCCCGCCTCGTTGACGGCGTATGCCACGACCTGCGGTCCGCGGCCGCCGAAACTGGGAAGGTGGTCCCACTCGCCGAGTGCGTGCCCACCCTCTACCTCGACCGAATCCGCCCCGGCGGACGACTCGACCGCTGGTACCTGCTGCGAGACCTGCCTTTCACCCTGCCCCACACCGATGTGACCCTCACCGTCCAGGAGTTGGCCGACTACACCGTCACCGCCAACGGCCGACCGCTCACGCTGAATGTCGCCGCCGTCGTCGACAGCGCCCGCCACGCCCTCGTCCCCGATCGGCGCTGGCTGGCCGGGCTGACGCAGGGCGACCCCACCGAGCCCAACATCGCCGATCCGCTGTGCTGGCTCGACTTCGAATGCGCCGGCCGCAATACCGCCGTGGGAGAGGCCGCCAACCTCCTCTGGTACCTCATGGCCATGGGCGGCTGGCTAGTCCCTCGCTACCAGGCCGACGTCTACGCCCGCACCCTGCGCCTGGCGCTGCCGGCCCGGACCAGCCCTCGCATCGACCATCTGGAACTGCACGCCGCCGCCCGGCACATCGACATCCAGTACTCCTGGAACACCGGCCCCGGCCGCCACGCCGCCATCAAGAGAGCGCTGCACGGGCTCTGCGTCCAAGGCGGCATCGGCATGGACGAACTCCGTGCCTTCCTCGCCCTTCGCATCCTCGGAGTCATCCCGGCCGGTCGGCTGACCGGACACGACCTGCTGCTCGTCCTGATCAAGCTCGCCGAGAGCCAGGATGCCGCAACCAGCCTCGACGCCTTCTTCACCACTGCACCGGTCCCTCATTCCGACCCCAGCGAACGGAGCCGCAATGCCCCTGCCCCTGCTTGAGGTACCGCTCCAGGCCCGGCCGCTGCAAGGCCGGACCGCGCTCGTCACCGGCGGAGCGACCGGAATCGGCGCCGAGATCGGCCGCGCACTCGCCGCTGCCGGAGCCGTGGTGGCCATCAACCACCTCGGCCAGGAGCGGGAAGCGCAAGCCCTCGTCACCGCCCTCGACCGCGGCGGAAGCCTTGGGGTTGCGATCAACGCCGACCTGACCGACCCCGACGCCGTCCATGCGATGACCGACCGGGTCCGTGCGGAGGCGGGGCCGATCGACATCCTCGTGAACAACGCCGGGGCCTACCCCCGAGTCCCATGGCAGGACACCGACGAGGACGCGTGGAACTACTCCCTCGACGTGAACCTCACCGCCCACTACCGCGCCTGCCACGCGGTGACCCCCGGCATGGTCGAACGCCGCTGGGGCCGCATCGTGAACATCGGCAGCGTCAACGCCCGGGCGGGACGGACCAACCTCGTCGCCTACAGCACTGCAAAGGCCGGCCTCCTGGGCCTCACCCGTTCCCTCGCCCGCGAACTGGGCCGGTACGGGGTCTGCGTCAACACGGTCCTGCCCGGCGCTATCCAAGTCGAGGCCGAGACCGTCATCCCCGCCCGCCACCGGGCCACCCCGAAGGACCAGATCAACCGCCAGTGCGTTCCCCGCCGTGGACGGCCCGAAGACGTGGCGGCCCTGGTGGCGTTCCTCGTGGGACCCACCGCGTCGTTCATCACGGGACAATCCGTCCACGTCGATGGCGGCTGGCTGCTGCACTGAGACCGTCAATAAGCAAGGAGACAAAGCCCAATGAACGAACGAGTCCGAGCCGTCCTCGTCACCGCTGACGAGACCATGCTGGTCATCCGCCGCTCCAAGCCCGGCGTCCCCGTGTACTGGGTGCTGCCCGGCGGCGGCGTCGAAGCCCATGATGAGTCCCGGGAGGCCGCCCTCCACCGGGAGATCCACGAGGAGATCGCGGGCAAGGCCGACATCGTCCGCCTCCTGCACACCCTGGAGGCCGCGGACGAGCGCCAGCTCTTCTATCTCGCCCGCATCGCGACGTGGTCCTTCGAAGACCGCACCGGCCCCGAGTTCAGCGCCGAGGGCCGGGGCGAGTACGCCCTGGAGGAGGTCCCGCTGACCGTCGAAGGAATCGACGGCATCGACCTCAAGCCCGAGGAGATCGCCCACGTTCTGCGGGGGGCCATCGCTGATGGGACTCTCGCCGCCGACGGGACTACGGCTTGACCTGCGAGTACGTGCGCATGCCCTCGGGGCCAACGCTGCTGCGCGTTGGCCCCGAGGGTGTTTATGGCGTCAGAACTGGCTGGTCAGGTGCGGCCTCCGCACTACCTGCACGACTGCGGGCAAGGCGGTGATACTTCAAGCCGCTTCCCGCGTGCCGTTCTACGCTGATCTGGCCGACGGCGCGTGGCAGCACCTCAGTTGGCACAAGGGTCCACGGTCCGGATCAGCGCCGCAGGGCCGGTGAGTGCTGCGAGGACGGAGCCGCCACTGCTGTGGATGCTGGCCTGGTGGGCTGTGGTGCGGCCCTGTTGGCCATGGTGACCTGTGCCCGAGGGCTGGGGGCGTGGCGCCGGCCGAGGCGTTGGATGCGCCAGGTCAGTGCGCGGGCGGGGCGGTGGGCGTCGTCCAGGGAGCGCTGGCTGAGCGCCTGATCGAGGATCGTGACTGCGTCGTGGCCCTGCGTCTCTGCTTCGGCGAGCACGGTGGTGAGTGCGTTCCAGGCCCGGTCCTGCACAATGCGCTCGGCGTGCTCGGGGACGGCCTGCTGGAGGTGGTGGGCGTAGCGCTGCTTGGTCTGCTGGCCGGGAGTGCGACGGGCGAGGTTGCCGAGTACGGGTTCGGCGACCGGTCCGTATGCGGCCTGGAGGTGGACGAGGGCCTGCTGGGCTGCCGCCTCCTGCTGGGCGTGCTGGTGCTTGCGGTGCCAGTGGACTGCGAAGGCTACTGCGGTGAGCGCGGCGTCCAGCAGCATCGCCGTCCCCGACCCGTCGCCCGTCGTGTCGGGATGGCGCCAGATGGCTTGGAGGCTGCGGCGCAGGACGCGTGCGCTGTCGCGGTCGGTGGTGATGCGGGAGCGGGTGGCGCGCTCGAAGGCAGCTGCGGCCTGCTGCAGTTCGGCCTTCGCTGCGGACGGTGCGGTGACCGGCAGAACGTCCAGGGCCGCGCCGAGCGCGACCAGCTGTCCCTGGGCCGCGTGGTCATCGCCGAAGGTGAGGTGGCTGGGGATGCGTTCGGCGGCGGCTGTGGCCTGGTGCCACGGATCGCCCGGGCGGACGGCGACCGGCTCGGGGCCGATGTCGGTGAGGCGTTGGCGGATCTTGGGCAGGGAGAGGTCGCTGGCGAGGGTGGAGCCGGAGAACCACACCGGCTCGCCGACCTTGTTGACGTCGCCGGGCAGGGCGACGCTGTAGCCGAGGACGTCGCCGGAAGGCCCGCTCTTCGGCCGCACGGTCACGCCCGTCGCCTCCAGCAACGCGAAGAACTCGGCCTCGCTGGACGCGGCTGCCACCGCGCGGCGTACTCGCAGGCGCAGGACCTCGCGTGCTGTCGCGTCCTGGCTCTGGCGCTTGGCCTTGAAGTGCTCCTTGCTGGTCGGGCGCTTAGCAGCGGTGCCGTCACCCGGCTTGAGCCGCCTGAGCCCGTAGTCCACTTCGATCCTGCGGGCCTCCTTCTGGACAGCGCGCTGGTCGTAGCCGCGGCTCGGACGCCGGCCGTCCTGGCGCACCAATGTGGCGGCGATGTGGATGTGGTCGTCCGCGTGGCGCACCGCCACCCACCGGCACGCCTCCTCATCCCCGTCGGGCGCGATGCCGGCGGCGGCCACGATCCGGCGCGCCACATCCGCCCACTGCTCGTCGGTCAGGATCGGGTCCTCGGGGGCGGCACGGACGGGGCAGTGCCACACGGTGTGCTTGGGTGCCTTGTCGCCCAGCATCTTCACGGGCTGGTCGAGCTGCGCGGCGAGCTGGTCCGCCACGTTCTTGGGGCTGCGGTGCGGGCTGCAGCCGGGGTCGGGGGCGAAGTCGTTCCAGGAGGCCACCAGGTGGGGGTCGATGTGCTCGTTGGCCCGGCCCTTGCCGAAGAGGTAGCCGATCGTGCGGCGCGTGGCGTGTGGGCCCTTGCCGAGGATGATCTTGGGTATCAACGGCTCACCGACCCGTGGTCACGTGAACGATGGCGTCGTCCACTTCAGCGATCGATGTCTCGACGTGGTCCAGGAGCCGTTGGACGGTGTCGTGGTGGGGCCAGGCGCCGTCCTCGTTGAGGTGCCGGGTGAGCTGGTTGAGGTTGTTGCCGACCATGGCGAGCTGACGGTTGGCATCCATCAGCGTCTTGACCGCGGCGCGATAGTCGGCGACCGCAGCGGTGGGGGCATCGGAGCGGGCAGCGGCGAGCGAGCTTTCAGCCACGTAGCCGCCGAGCGCCATGTGACTCAGTTCAGCGGCCTTCTGGACGAGGCCGAACTCGTTGTCGCTGTAGCGGGGATACACACGCTTCTCACGCGGCTGCGGCTCTCGCAGACGACGATGAGGGGCAGGTGTCTGCGGTGCGCTCGGTGAGGACTGACTGGCCCCTCCTTCGGTCGGCTCCCCTGGGCCGGCCGACTCCGGCGCCCCCTCGGCGCCGGTTGCCTCCGCCCCCTCTGGGGCGGAGGCCGGGTAAGGACTCCTTACCCGACAACTTGCTCCGCCTGGGGCAGGGGTACTCGTCAGTGCGTTCTCCTGGATGGTGGGGTCTTCGTGGTGCGGTTCGTGCATGGGTCTCCGTTTCAGAGGATGGTCGGGTGAGGGCGAGCGGGTGTACCGGAATCAATTCCGGAAGTGAT
>NZ_JBNHIN010000068.1:7914-36798 GCF_050054615.1 Streptomyces sp. YGL11-2 | reverse complement strand
GCTCCGCAGGCTGCCAGGGTGGCTCCGGTGAGTGCCACCAGGGCGGCGGCAGCCGCCTTCTTCGCACTGTCCAATGCCACAGCAGATCCCTCCAACGGCACCCCGGCGGGCATGCCTGTTCAGCGGTGATGGGTGGTGGTGCGCCCCACGGGTGGGGGCGGGGGAGTGGGCTGCGCGGTGGTCGTCGTGGACCTGGGCCGCGGCGGGTGGATTCGGCGGCTGATGCGCCTGTTCCTGGTTGGCCTACTCCTTGTGACGGACCGGACACGAATGGTCCGTTTTGTACGTTATGTCGATTACGGTAGGGCAATCCGGAGCCGTAACCCAGAGGCTCACTGTGTGATCTGCGTCCCTTCGGACCTGCGGTGATGCGCCGCATGGCCTACCGCCCCGAGATCTCGGGGCGGCCACCGCGGTGCGGGCCATCGCCGACACCGACTTCAGCGCGCACCTGCCGCGCTGGCTCTCCCACTTCAGCGACGCGACCCGGCAAGCCGAGCGCTACCGAATCGGCCGAATGCAGCCGGCCGACGACGCAGCCCACATCCACCCGGCGACCGGCGGCCAAGGGCTCAACCTCGGCGTGCAGGACGCCTTCAACCTCCGGCCTCCGGCTGGAAACCAGCCGCCACGGAGAGCGGCCGAGCGCCGTAAGGACTGCTGAACAGCTACCACGCCCAACGACCCCGATAGGCGCCCGCGGCCGGCCCTCGCTTGTGGCTCCGGAGCCCATCGGTGATGTACGCACCGTTTGGAGTGCGAGCCGGGTGGGGTGGCGACGGCTGACGTTGCCGGGACGTCACGGCCGTGTTCGGCCGCGACCCCGGTCACCGGCGGGGACCGGCCTTCATCTGCGCCTGCAATGCCTCGTAGCGGACCCGCACATCGCGGCGGTCGTTGTCCTCCCGCACGGTGTCGTCGCACGCCCGCTGGATCATGTCCGCCTGGTCCATCAGCACCTGGCGGCGCTCCGCTTCCAGGGTCTGCTCCATGATCTTGGACAGGGCGTCGAGCTGCCGGATCATGACCGCCGGCATGCCCACTCCGGCCTGCCGGATCTTCTCGAAGGACCGCGCGATGAGTCGCTCGTAGTCCGCCTGGTAGGCGATCAGCCGCACCCGTCCGCTCGGGTCCCGCCGCACCCGGCGCGGGTGCCAGCCCGTGGTGATGCGGCACAGACAGTCGCTGAGCCAGTCGATGCAGGTCATGGCGGTGAAGGTGTCGTTGACCGCCGGGGACAGTGCGCGGATGGCGATCTCGACGAGCTGGTCCACGCCGAACGAGACGTCCTGGGCCAGGGTCCGGTAAGGGCCTGTGACCTGTCCTCGGGCGAGCTCGTGTTCCACTTGGGCCGCGGCCTTGGCCGGCCACACGGCGGCCAGCGGATGCCCCTCGACCAGGAAGTGTCCCGGCCGGTAGGGCAGGTGGATGACGGCGTCGGCGTCGGCGGCGATCCTGACCAGTCGCTCATGGCGGATGAACTGCAGATACCCGCTGTGCGGAGTGCGGATCACCGCGCCGGACTCGTCGATCTTGACCAGGAGTTCCTCCCAGGAGGGCCCGCACTCCCGGTTGACGGGCGTGGCGGGGTCCTCGCCGCCCTGGGCCTCTATCGCCCCGGACAGGTCGCGCGCGATACCGGCGATCACCTGCGGCAGCTGGATGCTCGTGGCGATGTGGTGGATGAAGTAGATCAGGACCGCGAGGTCGACCAGGGTCAGTCCCAGCGCGACGGTGACGGACAGATGGGGCACGAAGTCACCGTGCGGACCCGGGCTGATCACGACCAGCACGACCACGGTGTAGAAGAACGTGGCCACGAACGAGCCCAGGGTCAGCTGCGTCCCGCGGTCCCGGATGAAGTTGCGCAGCATGCGCGGCCCGAACTGGGTGGAGGCCAGCGTCAGCGCCACGATCGTGATGGAGAAGACCAGAGCGACGACAGTGATGACCGCGGCAGCCATCGTCGACAGGATCTGGCGTGCCTCGTCGGCGTGGCCGGAGATCACCCAGGAGGGAAGCGTGGCATGCCCGCTGTAGACGGCGCGGTCGAAGCTGTAGGTGACGGCGAAGAGTCCCGCAGCGGCGAGCACCACGGCCGCGGGTACGAACCACAGATTGGTCCGCAGCGTCTCTCGCCGCCAGTCGGCCTCCAGATACGCGCCGCCGCGCATCAGAACCCGCACCCGAGCAGTTCGCTGCGTTCGCCAGAGCAGCACGACGGGGAAGATTGCACCAATGCCTCCGGGGCCGACGGACAAGAGCGCCGACCAGACTTCCCGGCTCACCTGCAACGATCCTACGACGGCAGCCTGCGGCCCGGCCACCGGGCAGGTCCCGCGGCAGGGCGACGCGGCCCCGGTCAGCACGCAATTCGACCGGCGAGGTTCCGATGGCGTTCGGTCTGGCACGCCGCGAATTGCGGCCGAGACTCTCGCTGCGGCTGGGCGAGGGTGACAAGCACTGGCTGACCAGTCTGGAGGGGCGCGTCGCGCTGTCCCTGGTCGCGCTGCGCTTGGTCGCGTACAGCCCCGAGGCCACCGTGCCCTGTTCTTCCGGCCGCGGTGGCTCGGCGGCCCGCGCCCTCAAGGTGCGGGAGCTGGTGGCCAAGGCTCCGGAGCCCGCTCCGGTCATAGGGTGTCAACGGCCTCTTGGTGCTCCCCGCCAAGAACGGCGCCGGTGGCCGCGTCGTCTCCTTCGACCGGAACGCGTAGTCCCCGCATATCCTGGTCAACACCAGTACGGGCGGCGGTAAGTCGGTGACCCTGCGCAGCATCACCTGCCAGATGCTGCACCACGGTTCGTCCTCGACACCAGGCGGATCCCCCAACCCGTGGGCGCGCGGCATCCCGGGCGTCACGGGTAAGGAAAAAAGCCCATGATCTCTGATCCAAGTGGACCTGACGCCCAGTCAGTCATGCCGTCCATGCGTTCTCGCTGTCAATCGTTCCGGGTTCGGTAGGAACTCGATCGTTTGAGAGGGTCGAGTGATGGCACGTCCTTCCCAGTACCCGCTTGAGCTGCGCCGTCGTGCGGTGCTGATGGTCGCCGAGGTGCGGCCGGAGTACGACACCGAGTGGACCGCGATGAAAGCGGTCGCCCAGAAGCTGGGCATCGGCACGACCGAGACGCTGCGCAAGTGGGTGCGGCAGGACCGGATCGACGCCGGGACCCGTCGGGGCGCGACGAGCGAGGAGTCGGCCGAGCTGAAGCGGCTGACGAAGGAGAACGCCGAGCTGAAGCGGGCCAGCGACATCCTCAAGGCCGCAGCGTCTTTCTTCGCGGCCGAACTCGACCGGCCACACACACGCTCGTAGCGTTCATCGACGAGCACAAGGACCGCTTCGGCGGCGTCGAGCCGATCTGCCGGGTCCTCACCGACCACGACTGCAAGATCGCCCCGTCCACCTACTACGCCCACCACAAACGCCAGGCCGCGCCCGCGGCCCGCACCGTCCGCGACGCCGAGCGAAAGGCCCTCAGCACCCAGGCGTACGAGCCAACTACCGTGTCTGTGGCGCCCGGAAGATCTGGCGGCACCTGAACTGCCAGGATGTCGCGGTGGCTCGCTGCACCGTTGAGCGTCTCATGCGTGAACTCGGCAGCACCGGAGCGGTCCGCGGCAAAAAGGTGGTCACCACCCTCCCTGATGCGAGCGCGGAACGGGCCCCGGACCTCGTGGACCGCGACTTCGTCGCCCCCGCCCCGAACCGCTGCTGGGTCGCCGACTTCGCCCACGTCACCACGTTCGCAGGCGTCGTCTACGTCGCCTTCTTCGTGGACACCTTCTCCCGCCGCATCGTCGGCTGGTCAGCAGCCACATCGAAGGAGACGCAACTCGTCCTGGAAGCCCTTGAAATGGCCTTGTGTCAGCGCGACCGAAATCAACACCCTCATCAGAAAGGAGAGTTGATACATCACTCCGATGCCGGGTCGCAGTACACATCGTTCGCGCTCGCCGAGCACCTCGACCGGGCAGTCATCGCCGCGTCGATCGGATCGGTCGGCGACGCCTATGACAATGCCCTGATGGAGTCCACGATCTGCCTGTTGAAGATCGAGTTGATCAAGCCCCGCCGGCCCTGGAAGACGCTCTCCGAGGTCGAGCCGGCCACCGCTGAGTGGATCGACTGGTACCGCCACCGCCGACTGCACGGTGAGATCGGGTACACCCCGCCCGCCGAATACGAGACCAGCTACTACCGAGCAACCACGAAACCCCAGGTCACAGTCACAACCTAGAGTCTCGATCAAACCCGGAACGAATCAGCTCTCGATGACGCGGGTTGGCGGCGTGAGCCCCGTCGGAGTGAGCCCCAACCCTCGGACGGTCGTCTGGTTCGACGAAGGCTCGGCAGATCCTGGGCTGCAGGGCGAATCACGTGCTGTGCGAGTGGGCGATCCGATCGCCATTGGCCCCCGTGGCGCTCCTCCGATTGCAGCCCAGGCGACGACGCCCTAGCTTCGGAGTGCATCGGATTATTCCGATAAAGCCGATATAGATCCTATGTCGGCTTCCCTCTTGTTTACTCGGATGGAGCATTCATGTCGGTGATGACCGGTACCCAACCCCTGCAGCAGTTCGGTCAGCAGATGGGCGGCCAGCAGCAGATCGCGCAGGTAGTCCAGCAGGCGATCCAGCAGGCGTGCCAGCAGACGGCCCAGCAGGTCGCGCAACAGATGCACCAACAGCTGCAGCAGATCCAGCAGGTCCATCAGCAGCTCCAGCAGCAGGGGCTGGCCCAACAGGCGCACCCGTACCTGGCTCTCGCGCTGCACCGCTCGCTGCACGCGGGTATCCGGCACGCGGTGGAGCAGTCCGTGCAGCAGGCGCTGCCTACCGCGATCGTGACCCTGCTCCAGCAAGGCCAGCAAAGCCAGCAGGGCCAGCAGGGCCAGCAGTGGGGCGGCGGGTACGGCCAGCAGTTCCCGCAGTACCAGCAGCCGGGCTTCGGCTACGGCCAGATGGGTCAGCCCTTCGGTATCGGCTGATTCCTGGCGGCGCGCGATGCGGTGTGCCTCGGGGTGATTCCCGGGCACGCCGCATCACCGTGGAAGCGCGAGCCGCCCGTTGCCGGATCAGGAGCACACATACGACGTAGGCGTGGTGAAGGTGGACGTAATGGTCAAGGAAAGGCCCGGAAGCAACCGCGAGAGCGGGTCCGAGGGTGCGGGGGCAGGTGGGCCGGGACCTGAGAGCAAGGAAACGGGACCACGCAAGAAAGGCGCGCAGTCACCGATCACGGTGCAGCCGCGCCGGGAGCGGTACTTGGTGACACCGCTGCCGCAGCAACTGCTCCCACCGGGAGTACCCGAACTCGACATGGACACGGTTTGTGACCAGCTGGACCGGATGCCCGAAGTCAAAGTGATCCGCAGACTCCAGCCGTCGCGCAAGCTCCAGTCGGCCGGGCTGCCCCTCTCCTGCCCGGAAATCGCAGTCGTCCAGGCAGCCGAGACCCAGGTACCGGCGATGCAGTCGCTGCACGTGCACATCGAGCCGGACCTGCCGCTGGCCGGAACCGGACCCGCCGCCACACCGACCGCGGGCATTGTGCCGCTCCGCGATCCGGGGCTGGTCACGCCGCTGGAGCAACCCGTAGAGATCTCGTTGCGCGTCTGCGGCCCGGACGGCGAACCGCTGGCCGGCGCGGGGGTGTTCCTGATCGGAGCGACATGGCCGAGCCAGGGCATCACCGGGGCCGATGGGACGGTCACCATCGCGCTGGCGACGGAGACCGTACAGTCCGTTCAGTCCCTGTACGTGCGGCCCAGGGGCGGTTACACGGACCGCTGGATCCATCGCCCTGACCTGTCGGCGACCCGGGAGAACCTCGTCACCCTCACCCCGCTGGCCCAGGCGTACCCGGAGTTGGAGAAGCGGCAGCAGTACGGCTGGGGCCAGCAGGCCATGCGGCTGGACCGGCTGCCCCCCACGTTCCGCGCCTTCGGCGTCAAGATCGCGGTCATCGGTTCGGGCGTCAGTGCCGAGCACCCCGACCTGAAGCAACGGGTGCGCTCCGGGGCCGATCTCGTTCGCGGCACGGACGAGGGATGGGCTCGCGACACGATGGGCAGCGGTACACACGCGGCGGGCATCATCGCCGGGGCGGACACCGGCAAGGGCGTCATCGGTATCGCGGTCGACGCCGAGATCGAGGTCTGTCAGGTGATGTACGACGGGCATTTCAGCGATCTCATCGCCGCCCTGGACCACTGCATTGAACGTGAGGTCGACATCGCGCACATCGCAGTGGCGACCCCGTACTCGTCGGCGCTGGTCTCACGCAAGCTCGCCGACGCCAACATGGCGGGCATCGCCTGCGTCGCCCCGGCGGGCGACACCGGCGGGCCGGTCGCCTTCCCGGGCTCGCTGCCCACCGTGTTCACCGTGGGCGCGCTGGGAGTCTTCGGCTCGTACCCGCAGGACACGTCCCAAGCCACCCATTCGGGACCGCAGTTGACACCGGAAGGGCTGTTCGCCGCGCCGTTCAGCTGCCACGGCCCCGGCGTCGACGCGGCCGCCCCCGGTGTGGCGGTCCTGTCGTGCGAGCCACAGGGCGGATACGCGGCTCTCGACGGCACCGGCACGGCCTCGGCCCATGTCGCCGGCCTTGCCGCCCTCGTTCTCGCTCACCACGAGGACTTCCGCGGCCAGCTGCTGCCCCGCGGATCTGGCCGGGTGCGGCACTTGTTCGAGATCATCTCGGCCAGCTGCCGCCAGCTGGCCGCTCAGGGCACGCTGGAGGCGGCCCGCGTCGGACGCGGCTTGCCCGACGCTCTCATCGCCCTCGGTCTGGCCCCCGGAGTACAGCTCGCTCCGACCTTGTCACCGTACGCCCCGTCCATGGCCGGCTAGGCCCGTCCCTCATCGCAGACTCACAGAACGGCACCCGCCTTCAAAGGCGGGTGCCGTTCGGATTGCCACAGTGTGTCCGAACATCGCTGCCCGTGGAGAGGGGCGGCGCCCCGACCTATATGTCCCGTGCGTGCGGCAGAAACCTCAGGGACTACCAGTCGTGGCCGACGACTCTGGCGTGGCACCAGTTCGAAACAGCGGAGTCGGACCAGATCAACTGAGACAGCGCCCGGCATTCACCTGCCCAGGACCTCAGCAGCTGAGATTCCCGGCGTTCCCACGTCTCAACGGAACTGGTCGCCGCAGGTCTGGAGTCTGCCCCGGAACGAGATCGTTTACGACGGGACAGGGGTGCTTGGCGCCTCCTCGCGGATTGAGCGTTGTGTGCCCCGCCACCAGCGCACACGAGTGGATCAGAGCCGCCCGCCATGGCCGCCGCCACTCGGAGTGCAAGGTCGACCCGCGCACGGGATCGAACTCGTGGAGTGGTGATCGTCGAGATCGTGAGTGCCGTTCGGTGACCGCCGGCCTCGTTTGCTGATCTTGCCCACGCTCCCACGGCCTGTTGCAGTTGTGTCGTGAGCGGGCAGGCGCCCTGTTCCCGCTGCTCACCCCCTGGCTCACTCGCGGCAATACCGTGGTCACCTGTGCCTGCGAGAAGAGCAGCTGTATCTGTTCAAGGGTGCGCGGTTGGACGCGGTTCGCCGCGTGGCGCGTGCCTCTCAAGGGAAGGTCCCCCATGACACGAAAGCTGCCCGGGTTCAGTCGCCGGGCCCGCGTCTCGGTCGCCGGCGTCGGGACAGCGGCCGCTGCGGCTGCCGCGGCTCTGCTCGCTCCGAACGCAATCGGTGCGTCTGCGACCTCCAGCACCGGAATCGACGTGCCGTCCGGCTACTCGACCCAGGTCTTCGCCTCTGGTGGGTCGTTGAGCTCCCCCGACGACATCGCTCTGCTGGGCGGGAACGTCTTCGTCGCCTATCAAAACGGTGTGGGCGCCAAGGGCGAGCCGTCGTCCTCGGGCCAGACTGCGAGCACCGTGGTCGAGTACACCCAGCAGGGCCACAAGGTGGCGCAATGGAACCTGACGGGCAAGATCGATGGCATGACCGCTGACCCGTCGGCGCAGCGCATCATCGCCACGGTGAACGAGGACGACAACAGCAGCCTGTTCACGCTCACCCCGGGTGCGGCCTCCGGTGCACAGCTCGCGCACTACCAGTTCAGCCCGAGTCCGCTCCCGCACGGCGGCGGCACCGACAGCATCTCCGTTGTGGGCGGCGCCCTGTACATCTCGGCGTCCAACCCGTCGCCGAACGCCGATGGCAAGACCTTCAGCGGTCCGGCTCTCTACAAGGTGACCCTCTCCGGCACCACCGCGACCGCGAAGCCGGTATTGAAGGACAACTCGACCGCCGTGGACGCCCAGTCCGGCAAGCAGGTCACCCTCAACCTGTCCGACCCGGACTCCAACACCGTCGTCCCGGCCTCCGCACCGCGGTTCGGCGGAGACCTGATGCTGGACAGCCAGGGCGACAGCGAGCAGATCTACCTCGCCAACGCGGGCACCAGCCGGCAGAGCGCCCAGGTCCTCAAGCTCAACACCCAGGTGGACGACACCGCGATCGCCACCAGCACCAGTGGCACGCTGTACGTCACCGACCCGGGCACCAACCAGGTCGTCGCCGTCCGCGGCTCCTTCACCCCCGGACAGACCTTCGCCGCCGTACCGGACGACTCCAAGGTACTGGCCGGTGCGCTCGGCAGCCTCAACCTGCGGACCGGCTCGGTGAGCCCGTTCGGCAAGGGCTTCAAGAGCCCCCACGGCCTGCTGTTCGTCCCCACGACCAGCTGACGCCATGCCAGGCCAGGGGGAAACGGCCCCCGGTGAAGCGGCGGACCGGACCTGCTGCCACCTTCACCGGGGCCATCGTCATACCCGGGGGACGGGAAAACACGGTCGCCCCGAACGGTTCTCGCACCGCAGTGTGTATCGACAACGCCCGCTCACACCAGAGCGTGCGCAACACCGCCGGACCCTGCAGCGCAGCCTCCATCAGGACCACCCGCCCCACCTTCCCGGTCTGCAGGTCGCCTCCCGGTACCGGCCCGCACAGGCCGCCTACGAGGTCGGCGGCGACCGGTACGACGCCCTTCCGCTCGACGGCGACAAGACCGCACTGGTCGTGGGCGACGTCATGGGCAGTGGCATCGACGCCGCCGCCACCATGGGCCGGCTGAACACCGCCACCAGAGCCTTCGCCGACGTTGACCTCGACCCCGCCCAGGTCCTCCAGCACCTGGACAAGATCACTTCACGACTGGAGCAATACATCGCCACCCGCGTCTACGCCGTCTACGATCCACACCGCGCCGAGTGCCGCATCGCCACCGCCGACCACCTACCCCCCCGCCCTCGTATGCAGCGGCAAGCACCCCGAACTGCTTGACCTGCCTACCGGCACACCGCTCGGAGTAGGCGGCGTTCCCTTCGAAACCACCACCTTCGGCTTCGGCCCCGGCGGCGGCTTCGGCTGAATCAGCCGTCGACAGGCCGGCCCCAGCTCACACCAGCCCCAGGACCTGCAACTTCAAGATGAAACGGGCTCAATGAGCAGATGCCACAGCGTCGCGCCCGCCCCTTGTTGAGGCTCTGGGAGGGGTCAGCGGAGTGCAGGGGCTCGTTTCAGGAAGGTGTCGAGTACGCCGTCGGCGACTTTGACAGTGCCCTGAGGCCGGGTAGCACCCGCGATGGTACGCAGCTCTGATGCCTGGTCCGCCTTGGCCCGGGACCGGGTCAGCAGCTCACCGGCCCGCTCCGCATTCCCGTCGAGGCGTGCCTGGAGTGCGTCGCAGGTGGCGATGAGGGCCTGGCTCCACAACGTGAGAGCGTCCAGCCAGGGCTTGGCTTCGGTGGCCAGGTCTCGGTCCTTGGCGTGGGTTCTGATCCGCTCGGGCGCCGCGGCCATCAGGCGGGCGTACGAACGCAGTTGGTCCACGGCCTGACGCTTCTGGCCGCTTGCCCACTGGGTGTCGAAACGTTCCAGCCGGGCGGCCAGGGCAGGGGCCTGTGGTTGCCAGGGGGCTCCCTTCCAGCTGGGGGCCATGTGCTGGGTGTCGAAGAAGAGTTGCAGTGCCTGGGCGGTCGCGGCGTCTCCGTCGGCGAGGTGGTCGGCGGCCGCGCGGGCGCTGGCCGTCGGGTCGTAGTCCCGGGTGTTCCATGCGTAATCGGCGCCGGTGAATTCGGCGACTTTGCTGGCCGAGGCCTGGTTCATCGGGTTGAGCACCACGCCGGAGAGGTGTTCGTCCAGCTTGCGGGCGCGCTTGGCGTAGGGGGCCAGGAGCAGGCGTCCGGTGGTCTGGTCGGAGTCGTTGACGGGGTAGTTGTCCCACAGCAGTACGTCGTGGCCCCATACTGCCGCGGCATCGCGGGCCTGGTCCGCGGTGATGCTGGTGGGCAGGACGTCGGTGCCGGTCCACATCGTGCCGATGTGCTCGTCCAGCTGGTGGCGCAGTGTTCTCTTGTAGAGGGTGTCGGACAGGTCGCTGTACTGGGTGGGGACCATCCGCAGTGGCCGCATGTCGCGATGGCGGTCGATGAACCCCCGCTGTACGCGGTTGAGCAGCTCGGCCTGGGCGGCGGCCAGGGACTGTTCGGTGACGGTTCCCCAGCGGGACAGGTCCGCCGCACAGCTCCACACCGGCAGTGGGTGGATGTCGTCGAAGGCGATGGCGAAATCGCGTATGCCCAGGTCGTGGAGGGACTGAAGCTTGTCGGTGACGGCCTGCCGGTCGTCGGGCGAGTTGTAGCAGATGGACTTGCCCGGGGAGAGGACGTAGGTGAAGCGCACATGGTGGGCGCGGGCGGCTTTGGTCAGGTCGGTCAGCCGGCTCGCCTGCCCTGCGGGGTAGCGGTCGCGCCATCGGTCCCGCTCGTACGGGTCGTCCTTGGGTGCGTAGAGGTAGGTGTTGAGCTTCATCCGCCCGTAGAAGGCCAGTTGGTCCAGGCGTGTCTGGTGGGTCCATGGTCTGCCGTAGAAGCCCTCGACCACGCCTCGTTGCGGCATGGACGGATAGTCGACGACCGACGCTCCGGCGATCGAGGAACGGCGGGTGAGCTGGGCGAACGTCTGGGCCGCGTAGTAGACGCCGTCGGTGTCCTTGCCGGCCAGCAACACGGCCGGGCGGCCTCGCAGCGAGCCGGTGGTGATCTGGTAGCCCTCTGCGGGGAGGGTGCCCTGGCCGAAGGCGTTGCTGCGCTCAAGTAGGCCGGCCACCGGCTCGCTGTCCGTCCGGCCGATGACGATGGTGAGCGGCGGGCGTCCGCCGGTGGGGGGCGTCTTCTTGGGCCCGGGGGCGCGTACGTCAGTGGGGTGCGCCTTCTCGCGGGTGGCGAGATCTGAGTCCGTGGAGGCGATCGCCTTGGGGCCGGACACATGCACCTCGGTGGCGCCTGCCGAGCGCAGTGCCTGTTGGACGCTTTGTACGGCGAAGTCGTCTGCGCCCTCGCTGCGCAGGACGTCCAGGGTGGCGGGGACCGGCAGGTCGGGGCCGGTACGGCGGATCTGGCGGGGCGTCGGCGAGATCCGAGGCAGTGCGGGGCCGGTCTGTTCGGTGGACGTGACGGTCGGCGGTGGAGGGACGGCAGGCCGGGAGGGATCGCTGTGCAGAGGCGATACGCATCCCGTGAACAGGGGGGCGGTCATGGCCAGGACGACCGTGACGAGCGTGGACCGTGTTCCCGCACGCCGTGCCCACGTCACTGCGCGTCTCCCGCTGCGTCGCGCGATGCGCTCCTGGCGCCGAGCAGCATCCAGGCGGCCGTCAACAGCAGCAGGAACCAGCTGCTGGGCACCAGAAGGAAGAGGGAAGTGGCGATGGAGGCAACCGGGTCGCCCAAGGGCAGGATGAGCCAGTACGTGGCGGCGCTGGTGGCCACCAGGCCCAGTGTGGACAGCGGCCAGACCAGCAGCCCGGCCGTTTTGACGCGGGCGCTCCATCCCGGGGTGACCAGCCATATGACAGCGCCGATCAACCAGCCCACCACCGGCAGGATGTATCCACCGAAGACCACGAGAAGCACCGCGCATGCCTGACGGCGGCTGCGCCCTCTTATGCCGGTGAAGCCGCGCTCTGGGCTGATGTCGGTCGTTCCTGAGCTGGTTGCCGCTCGCCATTCGTGGGGTGTCGACGGTTGTGAAGCGACTCGTTCGTTCATGCGGCTCTTGCTCTTTCCTTTGACTGTGCTCTTCGGTGAACGTGCCATTCGCACGCTGCACCTTCAGCTTCAAGGCAATCTCATGCCGACCCGCAAGACGTAAGAAGTGCCGAAATCGGTTCCCGTGGATGAACAGGGGAGTGGGCACCGGGAATCCTCTGCAACTTTCGTTTCGGCGCACGGCTTTCTTTCGATGGATGCGCTCCGGCGATAGCGGCGCTCATACTTCTTGCTGCCCCGGCTGAACCAGGCAGACATATGACTCCGGATGAGGAGAGAGTCATGAGGACACCCGCCGAACCCACCACAGGAATTTCTGGCCGCAGGCGGACCCGGCTGGTCGCCAGGGCCCTCGCGGCGGCCGCCGGCCTCACCGTGGCCTCGCTGAGCGGCACCCATTCTCCGGCTTTCGCGGGCGAGGGCGTGTGGTACGACAGCGATGCACAGGTCGACGCCATGCTCGCGCGAACGGCTCCCCTCAATAGCTCAGAAGCTGTCATGGGCTACCCGGTCAGTGGACTGGACACCAAAATGATCCAGCTCGCCGAGGTGGAGAGCAAGTATCCGCACGAGAAAGCACTTGAGGACGTAAGAGTCAAACTCGGCAGCGCCTTCAAACGTGATCCTGATGTCGCCGCCAAGGACAGCCCGGACATCCGCACAAGCAGCCAGGACGTCATCGAACCGTGGATCCCGCGCGGTTCGTTCGACAATGGGAAGTCCGCAAAGGAGGAATGCCGTGACCAGGGGATACCTCCCGCGCCCGGAGTAGAGGTCAAGCCGGCATGCGGCTTTGTCGGCGTACTGGAAAGCCCCTACCCGAGCATCAGTCAGACGCCGCACGTCGCGGGAGAATCGAAGCTCACCTTGAAGCAGGAGGCCACGGTCAGCAAGGTGGAGAGCAACACCACGGGGTGGTCCGTGGGCGGGAAGGTCAACGCCAGGATCAATAAGGCGGATACGGGGGAATTGGGCGTCGAGGGCAGTTTCGAGTACAGCCAGTCGACGACCACGACGCATGGTTTCACGACTATGCGCGACGAGACGGTCGAAACCACCGTCCCCGGCGACCACTTCGGCTGGATCGACGAACGCGTCAACGGAGGCTGGTACATCGGCTACATCGTCTACAAGATCACCCTCATGAACGGGGCGGATGATGCGCCGAAACAGAAGCTTGTTGCCATCCCCGCGCGGGTCCTGATTCAGTCCCCCACCACGCCCAGTCCGGTGACGTGGGCCCAACGGAAAGTCACCTCGTGAGGAACACGATGAACACCGTCCTGGCGCCGTGATCACCGTCACTGCGTGAGGAACACAGCAGCACCTGGGGATCGGTTACCGAAAGGATGACGGACACTGCTGCGAACTACGACCAAAGTCAACGTCGAATCGTCTTGTGGGTGTATTTGCTTGCCAGGCGCCGGGTCTTAGGGTCTACCCGGTGCGACGTTTCCGTCATTCCCAGCGTTCCCAGCGTTCCGGCCCCATACCGTTCCACCGGTTCAGCGCCTCGCTACGTCAGTGGCGCCTCCCTACCCGCCGTTTGTTGTGGTGGGAGTCCTGGAGAGAGCTGCTGCTGGACGTCACGATCACGATCGTGGTCACGTTGGTGAACGTGCGGTACGTCGCGGACATCTCCTGGGGGAACTCGGGTCTGTCCGTACGGCTGCTGGCGATTCTAGTGGGCCTGACCCTGATCGTGCGGCGTCGCTGGCCGGTTGCTGTGGCCGTCGCGACGCTCGTTCTCGCGCCCCTTCCCTCCTTCACGCCCCGTGCCGCGTTGCCGATCGCCCTGTACTCCGCGGCCAGGCACGGGCGTTCGCGCCGAGCCGTGGGGGCGGTCTGCGCTGCCGCCCTCCTGGCCGCGACCGGCGGCAGGATCTGGTTCGTGTACTCCTATGGCGGTCTCACGCTGTGGGAGCCGGAAACCTACCTGGATCTCGGCCTGGTGGTCGTCCCGGTATTGCTCGGCCGGTACGTCACGGCTCGCCGTGCGGTGCTGGAGAACCTCAAGGAGCGAGCCGAGCGGCTGGAACGGGAGCGGCTTCTGCTGGCCGAGCAGGCGCGTAGCGAGGAGCGCAACCGGATCGCCCAGGAAATGCACGACGTCGTCGCCCATCGGGTCAGCCTCATGGTCGTGCACGCGGGCGCCCTGGAGATCGACCCCGACCAGAACGAACGGGCGGCCCAGGCAGGCCAGATGATCGGCTGGATCGGACGGCAGGCTCTGGGCGAACTACGGCAGGTACTGGGCGTGCTGCGGCGCGACGGCACGGAGGACCGTCCCGCACCACTGGCTCCGCAACCCTCCCTGGGGGACCTGACCGAGCTGCTTCAGCAGTCCCGGGATACCGGAGTACCGGTCGTGTTGCGGATCTCGGGCGAGCGGCATCCGCTTGACGGCGCCGCGGAGCGCACCGCCTACCGTCTGGTACAGGAGGCTCTGACCAACGTGCACAAGCACGCCGGCAACGCCGCCACCGTCGTGCATCTGCACTACCTCTCCGGCTGGGTACGCGTCACCGTGGAGAACGATGCTCCGTCAACGCGGCCGCTGCGGGACCTGCCCAGCGGCGGGTACGGCCTGAACGGACTTCGTGAGCGGGTCAGCGTCCTTGGGGGAACCTTTCTCGCCGCAGAGAGCCCCGGGGGCGGTTTCCAGGTCCGTGCTTGGATTCCCGCGGTGAAGGGAGCGGCATGACCATCCGCGTTCTCGTCGTCGACGATGAAGAGTTGTTCCGCTGCGGGCTGGGAAACCTCGTGAGTATGGATCCGGGGATCACCGTGGTCGGAGCGGCTTGCGACGGCGCGGAGGCCGTTCGCCTGGCCGGTACCTGCCGCCCCGATGTCGTACTGATGGACATCCGCATGCCGGGAATGGACGGTCTGACCGCGGCGAGGGAGATCCACACTCTGCCGGACGCGCCCAAAGTCATCGTGCTCACCACGTTCGATCTGGACGAGTACGTCCACGCCGCGCTCCAAGCGGGAGCCATGGGATTCCTGCTCAAGGACACGCCACCGCGGGACCTCGTCCAGGCGGTCAAGGTTGTCCACAAAGGCGACGCCATGCTCGCCCCCACGGTGACCCGGCGGCTGATTGCGCACTTCTCCCAACGGAATTCGACGCTCGCCGACGCAGCACGAGGGCGCCTGTCCGCCCTCACCGAACGCGAGCGCCAGGTGCTGTACCTCGTCGCGGAGGGCATGCCCAATGCGGAAGTCGCGGCACGGTTGTTCATGACAGAAGCAACCGTGAAAACGCATGTGAGCCGGTCACTGAACAAGCTCGGCTGCGCCAACCGTGTCCAGGCCGCGCTCGTGGTCTATGACGCGGGGGACCGCCGGCCCTGACGTGGTCGTCGGACGGGTGCGGCGTTCCGGTATGGGCACATGGTGAGCTTCCCTGGCGGAGTGCGGCTGGACCGGCAAGGAGTGACCATCCGGAGGTGGAGTAGTCCGGAAGGGCGCGCAGGCGTCGTCGCGCCCACCCATCTGCCGGGTGTGTCAGGCGAGTTCGGTAAGTACGCGACTGATGCTGGTGAGGGCGGCGTCGAGGTAGCCGGCTTCGAGGCCGTGGGTGATGCGCAGGTGGTGCTCGACGCCGAATTGTGTTCCGGCGCCGACCAGGACATTGCCGTGCACGCGCAGCGCGTCGGCGACTTCCAGACTGGGGCGGGGGAGGTGGTACCGGACGAAGGCCAGTGCCGTGGCATGGGGCGGGATGATGGACAGCAGTCCGTTGTGGTGGTCGATCCACTGCTGGAGGCGGGCGTAGCCGTTGCGGACCAGGGTGCGGTTGCGGGTCAGCAGGCGGTCACGGGTGGCCGGTGTCAGGGCCGTCTCGGCGAGGTGCATGGAAAGCGTGCTGGCGGAGATCGTGGCGTATTCGTGGCGCCGCCAGGTGACGTCCACGACTGCGGGCGGCGCGACCAGCCAGCCCAGGCGCAGGCCGGGCAGGCCGAATGCCTTGGACGGGCTGCCGACGCAGACGGTCTTGTCGTAGCGGCCCCAGAAGGTTGGGGTGGTCTGGTCGGTGAGGCGTTCGGTGCCGCGGTAGACCTCGTCGGCGAGGATCCAGGCGCCGACCCGGTCGGCGGCCGCGATGATCGCGTCGATTTCGGGCTCGGTGAGGATGGTGCCGACGGGGTTGTTGGGGTTGGTGACGGCGATGAGCCTGGTGTCCGGCCGGACCAGGTGGTCAAGGGCGTCGAGGTCGGGGCGCCACTGGCGGTCGGGGTCGAGGGGGAAGGCGTCGACGTCGGCGCCGGCATTCAGCGCGCAGCCACGGACCTGGCGGTAGCCGGGCTCCATGACGACCACGTGATCGCCTGGGCCGACGAGGGCGGCGACCGTGATGGCATTCGCCTCGGCGGCGCCCACCGTGACCAGAACGTTGTCGGCCTCGGCGGTGTGCCAGTCGGCGATCAGGGTGCGCAGGGTGTCGGTTCCGCCCACCGGCGGGTAGTTCAGGTCGGTGGCGAGGAGACGCCGGATCGCGTCGGGGTCATCGGTGAGCAGTTCGCCCAGGGCGACCGGATGGCAGCCGCTGTCGGCGAGATTGTGGGCGACGCTGTGCTCGTAGCGGGACTGCCAGGCTTCGAGCTCGAACGGGGTGAAGGACATGGTGGCCTCTTCAGGGGTCGGTGTGCGGACGGGGTGGAGGGGGTGGGGTGCAGGGGTCAGGGGCACTTGAGCAGGCGGGCGATGGCGAGGTCCTCGATGCCCAGGCCGAGCGACCGGAAGAGGACCGGTCGCTCACCGGACGGGGGCAGGCAGGCGCCGGTGAGGAGTTCGGGCAGGTCACCGCGGAGTTGTTCGGCGGACCACAGATCCGCTTCCGCGGCGAGGACCATTTCCCCGGCCGCTGTGGTGACGGTGGGCCGGTAGTCGCCGTAGACCTCCATGGCGGGCAGTGCCGCGGGCGGGATCTCGTGGGCGCGGGGCGCGTTGGTGCTGATCGATGTCACGACGGTGCCCGGCGGGAGGGCTGCTGCGTCGATGACGGGCTGCGCCGCCGAGGTGCAGAGCAGCACGACATCCGCGCCGGCTGCGGCCTCTTCCGCGCTGTGGGCCACCGTCACGCCGTCCGGGGCCTTGGCCTCGGTCAGTGTGGGCGCGTACATGCGCACCGAGGCGAACGCGCGGACGGCGCGGGCATAGCGCAGGTGCGCGTGTGCCTGGGGGCCGGAGCCGATGACGGCGAGCGTGGCAGCTTCGGGCCGGGCCAGGTGGTCGACGGCGAGAGCGCTGGTGGCGGCGGTGCGTTCCACGGTCAGCGCGTGGGCGTCGCACAGCAGCAACGGGCGACCGGTGCGGGTACTCATGACCAGTGTCCAGGCGGTGACGACCGCGCTCCGACCGGTCCGAGGGAGATACGGGGAGATCTTGAGGCCGTAGGTGTCGTCGAGTGCTGCCTGGTAGGCGATGACGTCGCCGCCGCCGGGCAGCGGCGTGAGAGTCTGGGGCGGCTGCACTGCGGAACCTTCGGCAAGCTTGGTGAACGCGGTGCGCAGGGCGTGCAGGACATCACCGGGCGGTAGGTGGGGCAGGCGCTCCACCATGGGTATCATGTTGCTCATAATGAGCAACATAGTGCACATGTAGGGGAGTGCTGTGTCAACACCGTCGGAGAGCGGCCCGACCGAGCCGTTCATCGAGCGTCTCGGCCGTGAGGTGCGCAGTCGCCGCCAGGGCGCGGGTCTGACCGTCCAGACGCTGGCCGACAAGGCGGGCCTCAGCCGGCGGATGCTCACCCAGATCGAGCAGGGCACGGCCAATCCGAGCCTGGTCACCGTCGACAAGATCGCCCGCGCTCTGGGCGTCGACTTCGCCACCCTGATCGCCCAGCCCACCGCCGAGCCGTGCCACGTCTCCACGGCGGTCGAGGTCTGGAGCAGCCCCGCAGGCAGTCGTGCCGTGCTGCACGTCACCAGCGCCCGCCGCGGCGGCGCGGAACTGTGGGAGTGGACCCTGGCGTCCGGTGACCGCTACCTGGCCCAGCCCGACCCCCCGGGTTCCGAGGAACTCATCCTCGTCAGCACCGGAACGCTGCTGCTGGAAACCGAGGACCGCACAGTCCCCCTCGACGCAGGCGCCTCCGCCCGCCTGGCCAGCGACCGCCCCTACGCCTACAAAGCCCCCGACGACGGAGGACCGGTCAGCTTCGTCCGGGTCGTCGAACTCGGCGCGCCCCGCACACCCTGACCCAACCCGCTCTCCGGCTGGGCTCAGCTTTCCCGGCCGCGGTGCGGCGCCACGCCAACAGGCTGGTCAATGCCGCGGCCGCGGGCGGCCCGTACCGCCACAACAAGATTGCCGCCAGGCTGCGAGAGGCCGGTCTGGGCGCGTTTGCCGACCTCGGCTTCGTCGGCCTGGACGACGACCCCGACGATCCCGTGACCGTCAGCGGCCGCCGGGCGACCCACAGCCATCCGATCAGCGTCGCCCAGAAGGAGGCGAACCGGCTGGTCAGCCGCGAACGAGCGGCGAACGAACACGGCTTCGTCGACCTGAAGAACCGGCGGACCCTCACCAAGGTCCGCATGAACGCGAAGCACGCGACCACGCTACTGCGGGCCCTGCTCGTTCTGACGAACGCGGAGATCGGCCGCTGATCCGCCATGGCAGATGATCTCCCCGAGACGATCACGCCGACCACCAGGGCGAGTACCCCATCAGTGGCTCACGCCACCCCCGCCTACCAGGCCAGCAACCCACATGATCACGCCACGGCCCGACAGGGGAGCCAGAAAGGGGGACTGTCCGGCGTCTCGACTTCACACAGCCGCATGTCGCTCATGTGGTGCTGGGGCCGAAGCGAGGAGGCGCGAGGGAGATATGCCTCCCCTGACTTTGCCCGACCGAGGCGAGCGATCCCTTTGCGGCTCCGCCGCCACGGCGTGAGCCGGTCCTGGTGCCGCGTGCCGAGGAGTGGGTCTTCGTTCGGCCCGCCCACGAGGAGACCCCGTAAAAGGTGTGTATCCGTCGAACCGTACGGCGTCTGCCGCCCGTGGAAATGAACAAGCGCTACTACTGGGCAGACGGAACTGGCTTCACGTCCCCGTTGAACTCCGCAGCAGGCGCCCGGAGTACTTCTTTGCGGCACACGCCACGGACTCCCCCCTCGCTCAGTGGTGCCCGCTGACCGACTGGCCTGAAGTGGCCCACGTGGTCGACGTGTATGGCCACCGGTTGCCCCAGCCCACCAACCACCACAGGGACCCACAGCAAATGAACGGAATGCACAAGATACTCGCTGCACTGACCGGAACTGCGCTGACAGCCGGACTCACTGGCCTGACCTTCGGGCCCGCCGCCACACCTGCTCACTCCCCGACCCTGCGTGCCGCCGCCCAGTGCTCCGGGATGTCGGTCGTGGAATGGAACCGTGAGCTCATCACCGTCCTGAGCGATCCGAAGGCTCAACCGCCCACCATCCACCCCACGCGCAGCTTCGCGCTCCTTCAGGCCGCCGAGTATGACGCGGTGGTATCGGTCACCCGGGCCAGCCCTGCCTACTTGTTCTCGGTGTCGGCGCCGCGAGAGGCCCGTGCAGACGCCGCAGCGGACCAAGCAGCCCACGATGTGCTGGTGGCCCTGTACCCGGCCAAGCGCGCAAGCGTGGACCAACGGCTGAGCAGCCAGTTGTCCGCGATTCCCGACGGCCCCGGTAAGCAAGCGGGCACTCGCGTGGGAGCTGAGGTCACCCGCCGACTGATCAGCCTGCGATCACATGACGGGTTCTCGACCAAGCCGCCGCCGCTCAGTCCCCGCAACGTGGCCGGCGGCTACCGGCCCACACCGCCCGACTTCTCCACACCGGTGTTCACCAACTGGGGTTCGGTCAAGCCGTTCGTGCTGGTCAAAGGAAGCCAGTTCCGCCCGGCGCCGCCGCCGGCGGTCAGCACCGCCGAATATGCCACAGCCCTGAATGAGGTCAAGAGCCTGGGGAGCAAGACCAGCACCACCCGCACTCCCGACCAGACCGCGGCCGGGAAGTTCTGGGCGGCAGCGCCCGTCTGGAACGTCTGGAATCAGATCGCGCAGGGCCTCGTCACCTCCCAGCACGCAAGCCTGGAGCAGGCGGTGAAGGTCTTCGCCCAGCTCGACTTCTCCCTCGCCGACACCGCGATCGCGATGTACGACGCCAAGTACGCCTACCGCGTATGGCGGCCCGTGACCGCCATCCGGCTCGGTGGTACGCACTACAACCCGAGCGTCGATGGCAATCCCAACTGGACCCCTCTGCTGCCGACCGCCCCGGATCCGTCCTACCCGGCCGCCCACGGCGCTCTGAGCCAGGCGGCGGCAACCACGCTCACCGGGTTCTACGGTTCGCAGCACCACCTCGTGGTGACGTCGAAGGGCGTCACCCGAACCTTCGCCGGCTTCCAACACGCCGCCACCGAAGCGTGGCTCAGCCGGATATGGGCCGGCCAGCACACCTCCATCGACAACCGGGCAGGCGAGCAACTCGGCACGCGGGTCGCCGATTTCGTGGCGCAACACATCTGACTGCCCGCACCCGTGCGGCGTCAACGCGCTGGACGGCTGTGGCCCAGAGCCAGCTGTACCCGGCGTATCGGGTACAGCTGGCCCGAACGCGCTACGGCCATGTCAGTCCCAGCTGAGGCGGCGGCTTCGTGGTCGGCCGCCTGCTCGTCGTCGGCGGGCTCCTGGTCGGCGTTCCGCTCGTCGTCCTCACCGCTGGCCTTCATGTGATTCGGCTTGAACGCCGCACGGCTCCTGGTCCATGACAGCCCGCTCGATGGGGGTGAGGGTGTACCCGAGTGCATCGAGGATCTCGAACCATCGGGCGGTCGGTTTTCGCGCCGACGGAGAATGCTGGCGGTCCGTTCGCCATGCGGCCCGGGTGGCGGTCTTCTCGCGTATCGCCGCGATCGCGGCGAACTGGACCTGAACGGCGCGGCCGGGGCCCTTCGAGACGTGCTCGGCCCAATGTGAAACTCCGGCGAAGCGACGGCTGTGCCCAGATGACGGCCTTCATCGGCTTTCCAGCCGTGCTGCCAGATCGGCAGGGAGCGTGTCCCGGTTTGCCCGGGTCACCTGGACGAGTTCGATGTCCGCGCGCCGCTTGAGGGCGTCGGTGAACGGGTCACTCTTGGCGTGGACCGTGGCGACGATGTCGATGTCGGACTCGAACAGGGACTGGACCGTATCCCGGAACGCCGTGCACGTCAGCTCCATACGCCCGAGCTCGTCGATCAGCACGAGTTCCCCAGCAGTCGGATCCGCTGCCGTTGACCTGAGCGGCGGGCATGCAAGCCGCTCCATGACTCCCAGGTCGACGCCGTACCGGCCCACCCGCGGTGGACCCGGGAAGTCGACATGGGCGAGCACTGCTCGCGGGCCGCCCCCCAGTGTTTCCCATGCGAAACCGACCCGGGTGCCGCCTTGCCGGATCTCCTCCGTGGTGAAGCCGACAGCCCTACGGGTGCGCAGGAGTGCGGCCATTCGGCGGATAACGGTCGTCTTGCCCGAGCCGGGACGTCCTTCGAGCAGAATTCTCGTTGGCAATGTGAGCTCCGATCAGGTTCGCCTTGCGAGGTTCCCGGCGCGGTGGCCGGGGTGCTCGGCCGATCGGGTTTTTTGCCCGCTTCGATCGGTGCCGACCAGGCTGATCCGGGTAGAGCCGCGCGCATGACTGGAATTGAGCTCAGAAGCGTGGCGTTCGACGACCATACGGCGATCCCTCGACGCCACAGCGGGGAGGGGGACGACGTCTCGCCACCGCTGACGTGGTCCGCGGCACCGGACGGTACGGCGGAGTTGGTCCTGCTCTGCGAGGACCCTGACGCCCCGGGCGGGGCGTTTCTGCACTGGCTGGTCACCGGCATCGATCCGGAGAGTTCCGGTGCGGAGGAGGGGGAGATCCCTCGTGGTGGCCAGGAGTGGCCCAACGGATTCAGCCGGGTGGGCTGGGCTGGTCCGATGCCTCCGCCGGGGCATGGTGTGCACCGCTACTTCTTCCGTCTGTGGGCCGTGTCGGAGCCGCTTTCCCTGCACGGCCGGCCGACAGCCGATGCAGTGCATCATGCCGTGAAGGGCCAGGAGCTGGCGAGTGGCACGCTGGTGGGCACCTACCAACGCTGACCGCCGTTGTTCGCCGGCGACGGTCGGGCGTGCGAGGCGCGTTCGACAGCAGGACCTCGAACGACAAGCTCAAGGGGCCTGACAAGGGTTCCAGCGCCTGGGACTTTTCGGTTCCGCAGTCAGGTCTCCAGTCGCTTGCCGCCTGTCCGCCGCAACGCGGCCGGGGTCCGGTAGCCGCTCAGCAGGATTGTCGAGCCGTGGTTGACCCGCTCAAGGGCTCGCTCCAACGCGGTGTAGATGCCGTTGAGTTGGCCGCACAACCGGCTGATGCAGCGGGTGCGGTCGGCGTTCAGGTCGGCCCGGCGGCCTGAGAGGATGCGCAGTTCCGCGATGAGTTCGTCATCCGGCCACAGGGCGGCCATGCCGTTGGCGACGTCGATCGGCTCAGAGCACGTGCTGGTCCAGGGCCAGCACGTCGGCAAGCAGGGCCAGCAGCTCCGGCTCGTCGTTCAACACCCGGCGCGACAGTGCCGTCACCGTCCAGGACAACGCAGTGATGGTGGGGTCTTGCCGATGCCCGTGCCCGCCCGGATCCGAGCCATGGGTTCCTCCGCTCGCTCGATGCGTCGTGTTTCCCGGGCGACCCCGCCATGTGGTTGGCGGGACGCCGGGATCGCTGCCGAGAACGGGGCACGACTGCTGATCTTCAAGGCATGGCCGACGCCGTACGACGCACTGGCGGACGAATCATCCGCGAGCCGATCGGGACCGCGTTGCCGGCGCTGCTGGAAGGGCTCGGGGGAGCAGCGGGTAGTCAGCGCCCTTGGCGGGCCGACCGCCCAGCCGTGGTCGGCTGAGACGGTCCACCCGTCCTCCCGCTGCCTGCCGACGGTCTCTGGCCGCCCACACGGTCAGACGGGCGCAGGTACCTGCACGTTGGCGATGAGCAGCTCCAGCAGCGAGAGCAGGGCGCCGCGGACGTCCTCCCGGGAGCGGGCGTCGAGCAGGAGGACGGGGGTGTTCGGGTCCCGCAGGTGCAGGGCCGCTTTGATCTCCTCGGCGGTGTACGGCTGTTCGCCGTGGAAGCAGTTCGCGCCGATGATGAACGGCAGTCCGCGGTTCTCGAAGAAGTCGATGGCGGGGAAGCTGCGGTCCAGTCGCCGGGTGTCGACCAGGACGATCGCCCCGAGTGCCCCGTACAGCAAGTCGTCCCACATGAACCAGAAGCGCTCCTGTCCCGGTGTACCGAAGAGATACAGGACGACTCCGGCGTCGGTGAGGGTGATACGGCCGAAGTCCATCGCGACCGTGGTAGCGGTCTTGCTCTCGATGCCGTCGAGGTCGTCGACTCCGACGCCCGCGGCCGTCAGTCGCTCTTCGGTGCGCAGCGGATCGATCTCGGATATCGCTTCGACCAGGGTCGTCTTGCCGACGCCGAATCCCCCGGCGATGAGGACCTTGACGGGGGACGCTTCCGGTGCGGTGGTGTCATAGTCGGGCAAGGTTGTCCCTGATTTTCACGAGCAGGTGGACATTGGAGGTCTCGGAGGCGTCCAGCGGCGGCCGGTGGCGGATCAGACCGCGGTCCAGCAGTTCGCCGAGCAGGACCACCATGGGGGTCAGGCGCATCTGCATCCGGGCGGCGATCTCGGCGACCGCCCGTCCGTTCGGTGCTGGGCACATGGCGAGGATTTCTTGCCACTCTGTGGGCAGGCTGCCGTGACCGTCGGCGTCAGCGGTCGCTGTGATCATCGTGTCCATCGTCAGGTCATGGCGGGATGCGGCCGTACGCCCATCGGTGAGGGCGTACAGCCGCGTCCGGCGGCGCCGTCCGGGCTGGGGGTCGGCTGCCATTACGACGTGGACGCCTGCGTGCGTTCTGGGGTGCCCAGCCACTCGCCGAGCGCCTGCGCGGCGCGGACCGTCTCGCCGCCCAGTTCCCCTAGCCGTGCCTTGCGGGAGGCCACCACGATCAGCGTGCTGCCCGACCCGCACCCGACGATGCACAGGTATCGGTCGTCCATCTCGACGAGTTGGCGGATCACCCCGCCGCCGTCGATCTCTCGCGAGATGGCTTTCATGGTGGACGCGATACCGGAGGCCGCCGCGGCCACCCGCTCGGCCTGGTCCTGTTCGAGCAGGTAGGCGCTGAGCTTGATCCCGTCGTTGGAGAGCAGTACGGCTCCCTGGATCCCAGCGATCCTGCTCAGGTTGTTGTCCAGGATGCTGTAGATCGCGTCGTTCTGTGTCGTCGTCATGGCTGGTCCTGTCGGAGCTCGAGTTCCACTTTCCTGGTGCTGTCTTCGTAGTCCGCCCAGGCGTCGGCCACTTCTTCGGGCGTGGCGGCGTCCTGACCGACCGGTTCGGCCGCACGCGACTCGTGGAGCTGCTGGGCCATGTGGGTCTGCGGGACGCGCTCGGGGAGGGCCGGCCGGGCGGGGACGCCCCCGGAGCCGGACCGGGGCGATGTCCCCGGCGCCGTGGTCCGGGCCGACCCCACCGGCTCTCCCCGCTGTCGGCGGGGCAGTCCCGACGTGGTGGGAGCGAGGGCGTCCGCCGGATCGTCGGACCGCTCCTGCGGGACGAGCTCCGGCTGGTGTCCCTCTGTGGACTGCGGTACGGGCGCGGGCCGCTTCGTCGGCCCGGGCACCGCAGTGCGCTCCTGAGTCTCCACGAGGTGCTCACTCGGGACGATCACCACAGCGGATGTTCCGCCGAACGCCGACCGGCGCAGCGTGACCTTCGCCGCGAGCTGGTCGGCGAGGTGGCCGACCACGAAGAGGCCGAGCCGGTGCGCGTTCTCGGCCAGCACGGAGTAAGGCGGGGCCGAGTGCAGGCGGCCGTTCATCTCCTCGTATCTCTCAGCGGTCACCCGCGGGCCACGGTCCTCGATCTCGATGCAGAGGCCGTCGCCCACGAGTTCGGACCGGATGGAGACCTTCGTCGTCGGCGGGGAGAAGCGCGTGGCGTTGTCCAGCAGTTCTGCCAGCAGGTGGCTGATCTGGCTGATCGCGCTGGGTTCGACACTGGTCTCGTCCATGGCGTGACGGTCGATGCGCCGGAAGTCCTCGACTTCAGCGGCTGCCTCCCGGAGGAGGTCGGCGATGCGCATGGGCTCGGTGTGCGGGTCGGGGATCTCGCCGCCCGCCAGGATGAGCAGGTTCTCGATCTGTCTCCGCATGCCCACCGTGAGTTGATCGGACTTCATGAGGTCGGCGAGGAGTGGCTCGTCCTGGCCGAAGGTGTCCTGAAGGTGCTCGGTGAGGGCGAGCTGCCGGCTGACCAGGTTCCCGGTCCGTGAGGCGATACCGGAGGCGAACATGCTGAAGCCCTGTCGCTCGTCGGCGAGCTTGCGGTGCCCCTCAAGGGACACGGCGACTACCCGGGCGAAGGCGTCGCTGATCCGTCCGACCTCGTCCTGCTCGCCCTCCGGGTGCGGCAGCACGTCGGCGCCGACTGCCTGTCCGCGCTGCAGGCGGTCCACGATGTCCGGCAGGGTCTCTTCGGCGACCGTCACCGTGCGGTCGTGGAGATCCCGCAAACGGCGCAGGACCGAGCGCGTGGTGAAGACCACGACGGCGACGACCAGCAGGAGGGCGGCACCACTTGCCGCCACCAGCAGCGCGATCTGACTCTCCAACTGCGCTGCCCGGTCGTCGGCGTGTGCGAGCAGCTCGTGCAGTCTGCTCTCGTTGAAGGCGTTCAACTGGGCGGAAAAGGCGTCCTCGGTCGCATCCCAGTCGTGGACGGCAGGCGGCAGCACGACGCCGGAAGGAGTGTCCCGGTGCTCGGAGATGACCGCCTGCTCGATGCGGGACTTGGCCTTCCAGGGCTTCGAGGCCAGGATCCGCCGGAGGGCCTGCTGGCCCTCATCCGGCAGATCGAGCACGATCGTGTCGTACAAGTAGTTGCTGGAGCCGGCGGCTTCGATGAAATCACCGAACCTGGCGGACGTCAGTTTCCCGGAGGTGTCTGCCAGCGAGAGGATCGCGTCCTCGCGCGACACCACCTCCGATGCCGAGAACAGGGAGATCAACGACGTTCTCTCCTGCGTCAGCCCACCGTCGTCCACGGAACTGGAGTCCGCGTAGCTGCGGATCGTCTCGTTGATCACGCCGGTGTAGTAGTCGAGGGTGTCGGCCAGGCTGCCGTGGCGTGTGTCGGCGCGCTCGCGTTGGGTGCCCAAGTCCGTGAGACGCCGCGTGGCTTCCTGGAGGTGGTGCTTGGCGACGTCCGAATGCATCTGACCGGGGTCCGACGACTTCAGGAACGTGGCCACGGCCTGGTCGGTGTTCGCTCGGTGGCTGCGCAGGTCGGCCGCGGCTACGGGTGTGCCCGACCACAACGCGGCGGTGATCGCGCGCTCGGACTGCAATTTGATCACGAGCTGGTACAGGGGTATGCCTGTCTGCCGGCCGGCCACCGCGGCCTGGCGCAGTTGCTGCGACTCCTGCAGCAACTGATTCGCGGTGACGAGGACTTGGACGCCCATGGCCACGGTGGGCACCACCGCCAGCCAGACGAGCAAGGTACGCAGGCGCACCACACGCCGTCGACGCCGCGGCACCGGCTCGCCTGGGCCTTCGGATGCTGTAGGGGTCATCAGTCCTCATAAAACGGAGTCGGCCATTCCCGATCGGGTGCCGATCATAACCAGTCAACTTGAGTAGCGCCGATTGAAGTTGACGTCGAGGAATGGTATTGGCACTCAAGAGGAATTGATCGCCGCTTGGGGTAATTGTTGACTGTGCCCGTAGATGGAGCGGATTGCATGCCAAGGCGCCAATGCGCTGGAAGTCGCATCTCAACCGATCTTGGATCGTGCAAGTCGAACGGAAGTGCTGGTCGGGTGAGGCTCTGTCGGAGATCTTGTGACGGTTCCGGGGCTGGCTGCGACGGCGTGTGAGCGTGGACGGCAAGGTATTTCGGTTGCTGGGGGACACGCTGCTTGATGCACTGGGCGGCATGGCGCCCATCACGGGGGAGACGAGGACCACGTTCCCTCAGTAGGGATTCGTAGTGATTCCCGAGGTGCTCAGTGCCGAACAGATCGCCACGGGGCGCCGGGTGGTCGCTGCCATGCTGCAGCTGAAGCCGTACGCCGACGACCACGTCGGACCGCATTTCCTGTGGCCGCGCTTCCCCTCAACCGACCATCCGCTGCTCGCCTTCTATCAGGAGACGGGCATCGGAAAGCTCGCCAACGAGCTACTGCGTACGGACCTGGCCGTGCAGGACCCCGATTTCGTGCAGGTGGCCACGACCATCCCACCCTGGCCGCACCCGCCGGGTGGGCCGCACGTCGACGGCCTGACGCCGGGTGAAGCGGACGGACTTCCGGGCCATCTGCGTTTCGGGCAGTACCTCGCCGCACACGGCGCGGACGCCGTGGCTGGGGTCGAGGAGATGAATCCGGTGCCCTATCCGAAGATCGAGCTCGGCGAGCCGACACACGCCGTCGGCATCGCGGACAGCGTACCGTTCGCGCACTACTTGCTCGCCCACAACATAGGCGACCAAGAGGGCGCGGCCGACACGGGTCGGCGCGAGACGGTGTACTACCGGCTCCATGTGAGCGGACACCGGGATCGGTGGCGCGAGCCGTCACTGATCCGCTCGCCGAATTCCGCCCATAGGGAGTGGCGTAAGGAGCCGGGCCTGTGCGTGGTGCCGGACGGCCAGGGCCGGTCGGCACCACCCACGAAGCGTGTCGGTAACCGGCCCAAATCTCCTGACCGCACACCCGGTAGATGCACAGCTCAGAGCCTGAAAACATGATCGCGGCCCGCTCCACTCCGCCCGTGCACGTTCGATAGCCACCGCGGTGAGCTGGGCGGTGATCCAGGGCCGTTCCCAGGCGCTCGGTGCGTGGGCGAGGCGGCCTGTGGATGGGGCGGTGACACCGACCGAAAAGGGGGGCGTGGTCTTCCATGGGCGCCAGGCAATCCCTTGGCCGGGGCGGACCGTACGTAAGGGTGTGCAGAGGTTGCAGCATATGGCGCATTCCAGGAGGCCACCAATGAACGCGCCAGTACTTCGGCGCGGTGCCGCCACCCTGATGGCCACCGCCATCGCCAGCACCGCCGGCGTCGCCCTTGCTGGTCCTGCCAGCGCGACCACGTCTTACGGTCACCCGCACCAGAAGGTCGTCGTGATCATCGTGAAGGAATCGCGCCACTGCAGGGACTTCAACGTCGTCAAGGTCGTCGTCGTCAAGAAGGATCGCAAGGTCATCATCATCAAGAAGTTCCTGCGTTGCGACTTCCGGAGGCACAACGATTACATCTTCTTCGCCAAAAAAGTCTTCTTCAAGCGCGCATTCCGCACAACGCACAAGGTGTTCGCGATCAACGCACCGGCTCGCGGGACAGTCCCGCTCACCCCTGCGAAGGTCCCGGCGGCCACCAACCCGATCCCCGTCTCGATCAACACACCGCGGACCCCGATGAACCTCACCTCCCCATCCTCGCTCGGCAGCATCACCCCCGGGCACGTCAGCGTGTCGCCCAGCGGCATCACCGCCGGCTCCGGTGCTGCCGGTGCCAGCCTGGGCGCCGGAGGCATTACGGCCGGCTCCGGTGCGGCGAGTGCGAGCCTGGGCGCCGGCGGCGTCAGCGCCGGCTCCGGTGCGGCCGGTGTGAGCATGGGTACCGGCGGCATGGCAGGGATGCGGTGAGTCGGCAGGCGGACGGGTAATCAAACCGATCGATCGGAGCTGTGGGACGGGCCCGGAAACACGGGCCCGTCCCAC
>NZ_JBNHIN010000068.1:0-7802 GCF_050054615.1 Streptomyces sp. YGL11-2 | reverse complement strand
GCCCGCCCCACAGCCTCCTGCGGCAAGTGGCGCGGCCGATTTCTCCAGGGTCGGAGGATGCGGGCACCTGACTGGTCCCTGGGAACAGGACCCCGCCCTCCTTGTCGGCTACGGCCGCCAGGCACCCGATTCCCTGGAAGCACGCACCGAAGGCATGGCCCACCAACTCCGCGGCGAGAACATCCGCTTCGCCACCTACGCTCACACCTCCGGCAAATCCGTACCCGCCGGCGTCGCCGCCCTCCTACCCGTCCACGTCGTCCGCACAGCCGAATACGTCATCATGCTCGCCCCGAGGCCCGCGGACGCGGTCTGGGCGCCCAGGCAACCCGCCTCACGCTCGACTACGCCTTCCACGCCACCAGCCTGCGCCATGGTCTGGCTCAAGGTCCTCGCCACGAACAAGGCAGGAATCCGTACTACGAGAAGGCCGGCTTCCGCGCGGCCGGGACCCTCCGGGAAGCCGGCTACTGGCTCGGGCAGGTCTGCGACGAACTCGTCATGGACGCCCTCGCCAAAGAGTTCACGAGCACTTCCCTCGTCACGAGTCTGCTGTCAAGTCACACCAAAACCCGATGGGCGCCCCATGACTGTCGTGCCGCCTTCTGCTCACGCCCGCCCGCTCGGCGTGCGGTAACGGCTGGCAGTGACGAAGCCGACCGCCGCGCCCAGCGTCGCCACTGCCTCTGCCACGGCGGACGCAGTCTTCTTCGGATACCACGCAGGCTCATGCATGTTGGGCAGCGGCCCCAGGGAGCCCACGTCCACGTACCGGTACAGGAGCACCGCGCCGAGCGCCGATGCAGCCACCAGGAAAGCGAACGCCCACACCCAACGGCTCCGCCCGCTCACCAGCACCAGGACAGCCGCCAGCGCCGCCACCGCTGCCTGGGCGCGGAACAGTGTCCCCTCGCTGATACCGGTACCCACCGGGTCGTAGGCTTCCGCGAGTTCGGCATGGACGTAGACGTCGACAGCGAGCCCAGCCGCGGTGAGAAGCCGTAGCAACCACATCTCACACTCCCGGCAACATCGTCACCGGCAGCCAACTCACCCCGTTAGCCGGAGGCCGGCTGCGACGTCTCACGTCACGTCACTTCACTACGATCGTGCCGTGCATGAACGGGTGGATGTCGCAGCCATAGCTGAACGTGCCGGCGGAGTGGAACGTAAAGCTGTAGGAATCGCCACCCCTGAGCACCGGCGAGTTCAGCCCGCCTGCGCCGGTCACCGTGTGCGGAGCCCTATCCTCATTGATCCAGGTCACCTGGGTGCCCTTGCTGACGGTCAAGGTGGACGGCGAGAACGCGAAGCCGGCGATCGCCACATCGTTGGCCGCCACCGGTGCGCCCGGAGCGGCGGGCGCCATCGCGACCGTGGCCGCCCCTCTGAAGTACCCGTGCTCAGCGAAATGCCGGCCGTGTCCGCCACCGGCCCACGCGCCCGCCGTGGAGAGGCTTGCGGCTGTGGCGGCAGCCACCAAAACGATCGCGACGCGACGGCGGCGAGTCCACTTCGAGGAATCCGCAACTGATCTAGGTGTCATGATGTCGACCCAATCCAACTCTGGTGCGGGTCTATGCGCGTCCCGCGAGGATGCGGGTCGCACATCCGGACATAATCGACGATACTCTGCACATTCCCGGGGCGTACAGCGGCTGTTGGGGCCTCAACGCCGCGACCGGACGTGACAACACGGTCCACAAACGCCTCATCAAGAAGGCGCACCCGCGCAGCCCTCCGGCGGTACCGCAATCACGCCATCTGACCTGGCCACTCGCGTCCGCGTCGCCTCGGGCGCCACGGCTATCTGCGTGGGCATTGATCTTCGGGTAGACGCGCGCGAACAGCGGATGCGAAATCGGCTTCCGCATTCCGTGCGACTGTACTCCTCGCCCGGCCCCGGCTCCTGGCCCCGGAAAGCCTCCGCAGTGGGAACAGTGCAGCACCCCTGACCGCCGGCGCCGGTCCGCTCGCGGGGGGGCGAACACTCCGGGGCGGGCGATCGTGAACCATTCGTCGGGTGCGTTACGAACCGAGGAGGGCTGGGGCCCGCCGTACGGAATTCTGTCCATGGTCGCCGAAGTGGTATTCATCGGCGCCTTCATCACCTGGTACGGCGCCGGGACGACACACGCCGGCCGCTTCGGTCACCCGGTCCACTCCGCCCGTGCGCGTTCGGTAACCACCGCGGTGAGCGGGCAGCAATCCAAGACCGCCCCGTTCGCGTATACCCCACATATGGGTATATGCGGTACTACAGGAGGTGTGGCATTTGTTACTGCCGGAACTTCTTTGCCGAACCCTCGACATGGGAGTGCTCAGACAGGCGAGAGGAGTGCATCATGATCGCCAAGCTGCTCGGCAAGCTGTCCTTCACCCGCCACTACGGTGCGTACGGGGTCGGGTGGGATGCGTACACCGGCGATGACCGGGTGTGATCGCACTGCCGGGGGGCGCCCTCGGGCGCCCGCCGGCTCCCAGCCACGCTGCCGACGATATCGGCCTGGACAGGTACGAGAGTCGGGACGATCTCATGGGCCGGACGAATGAGCCGCCGCGGTTGCCCGGGGGCAGCTTCGCGGCATGGAGCCGCGACCGGCTGGCACTGGCGCGCCATGGCGCTGAGGAGTGCGGGGAGCTCTGGCAGCTGGAGCCGGGTGTCTACGTAGCCGCTACGGCCGGGCCGTGTGAAGCAGTCCTGCGCCGCGCGCAGGACTTCCACCAGGCGTCCTCGGCTCTCTTCCCGCCGTTGAAGCGGTCGGGCGGAGCACCGACGCCTGAGGAGCGTGCGCACGCTCACGCCGCCCGCATGCGCGGTCTACGCCCGCAGGCGGTTGCGGCCCGGATCGGTGAGATTGCGCCCAGGGCCGCTCGATTTACTGACCGGTGGCCGACAGGCCAGGACGTCGAGGTTCTGCCCCTGGTCCGGGACGCCCTGGCAGAGATCGGCGTGCGCTACCTCTTCTCCGAAGACGCTGCCACCCTGCTGCCCTTTGCCTCACAGCTCTTCCTGGCCCGGGAGGTGCTCGAACGCCCCTCGCGGTGGGTATGGCCGCGCTGGATCCCCACACCGGCACGGCGGTTCCGCACACGGCAGCAGGTCGCCTTCACCAATGCGTTGCGGCCCATCGTCCGCCGGCGCCGTTCTTCGGGCCGGCTCGGTGACGACATGCTGGGACAGATGCTCCAGCCGTCCGCCCGCTACGGCCTCCTGCCGGAAGAGGCCGTCCTCGACACCCTCCCTGGGATCACCGTCGCCACCTTCGAGACACCTTCCCGGGCAGCCGGTTGGATCCTGCTCGATTTGGCTCGGCATCCCCAGGCAGCGGGCCGCGTGGCGGCCGAAGCCGCCTTGCTGCCCGCGGATCCGGCCGCGACGACCAGCGCCCACCTCGACAGCCTGCGATACACCCAGGCACTGGTACGCGAGGTGCTCCGACTGCACCCCCCGAGCTGGCTGCTGGTCCGGCGCGCCACGCGGCAGACTCAGCTCGCCGACTACACCATCGACGCCGGGTCCACCGTTCTCGTCTGCCCCTACACCGCCCAACGCGACGCACGGCAACACTCCGAGCCGGACCGGTTCCAGCCCGAGCGCTGGCTCGATGATTCGGGCTCGCCGGCGAAACCCGGGGTCTTCCTCGCCTTCGGTACCGGCCCGCACGGCTGCGAGGGAGCCGCTCTGGCCATGGCGATGCTGACGCTCCTGACCGCGCAGACCGCCCGCCGCTATCACTTGAGCGAGCCGCCCGGACCGGAACCCAGCTACCAGGTCACCACCTTCGGAGGTCTCGCAACCGTCGGCCTGCGGCTGCGTGCCACCTTGCGCAGCTGAGGGCAGGGTCGTGGAAGATCTTCCCGGCAGTGGCGTCATCCGCGGGGCGGTGCCCCTCCCAGACAGCAAGGTCGTAGCTCATACACGCGAGGCTGCCACACGTCACTGACAGCATGGATCAGCGCTCAACGGAATGCGATCAGAGAGATCCACCACCAAAAAGAAACGACTTCAAGGACTTGCAGATCATCAACACGTCGTCTTGATCTTGCTGTTGGCTTCGTTACTCAGGGCGGTGACCCGGGCCTGGAGGGTTGCGAGGGCGGCTGGTGGAGTGGTCGCCGGTGGGATGTCGATGCTGTGTGCCTCAGCAGTCTCCTGATCTTCAGCAGGGTGCGGTGCATGGCGGTCCGGCTGCTGCCGAACCGCACGGTGACCAGTGACCGGAAGGGGAGTGGCCGCCCTTGCGCGGGCTGTGTGCGGCTATTGGTTGCCGTGCCATCGTGCGATCAGCCTGCGGACGAATCCGCCGAGGGCGCTGGTGCGTCGCCCGCCGCCGGACGGCCCAGGTCGGACGCCGTCGGCTGTGGAGTCCGCCCGCCGCGCATCCAGGAGACCGCGACTCAGGTCACGCAGATGTCGCGCCGCCTACGAATTCCACGTATCCCACGTCCTGTGGGAGCTCGGCGACCTCGACAAATCCATCAAGGCCCTGCGCCGGGCGAACCGACACCGACCCGACGGCGAACGGCAAGGAGGTGTCCACGCCACAGGACTACTTGCCACCCGCCTCGTGACTCCTCCCCCCGGATAAATCCGGGGGGCTTCTCCTGTCGGTGGTTAGGCCACGTCGGGAAGGACCAGCCCGGCCCTGATGGCGACATTGAGTGCGCCGACCTGATCGGCGTTGGCGGTGTGGCCGCACTGGGTGCACTCGAACTTCTCTTGCGTGGTGCGGTTCTCGCCGGACACGTGCCCGCAGGCGGGGCAAGTGCGGGAGGTGTTGCGGGGGTCCACCGGGATCAGCTTGGGATTGGCGCTCTCAGCCTTATGCGCGAGGATGCCCAGGAACACCCCCCAACCCGCGTCGTGGATACTCTTGTTCAGCCCGGCTTTGGCTGCGGCGCCGTTCGGCAGGAACGCGCCCGCCTGGTCGGGGTCGGGCTTCGGCTTCGGTGCGCGGACCATGTTCGCGATGCTCAGCCGCTCATGCGCGATCACGTCGTAGGTGCGAACCACCCTCAGCGCCGTCTTGTGTGCGTGGTCGGTGCGCTGACGGCGCACCTTGCGGTGCAGCTTGGCGACCTTCTCCACCGCCCGGCGGTGGAGGGCAGTGCGGTTTTCTCGCTTCCGGCGCGGGAACTCCTTGAGAGCCCGCTGAGCCTTGGCGAGGGCGTCGGCGCCCGGCTTGCCGTGCCTCGGGTTGGCTATGTGTTCGCCCTCGCTGGTGGTCAGGAAGTGGGCTACGCCCATGTCGATGCCGCACGCAGCGCCCGTCGCGGGCAGCGGTTCGCCAGGTACCTCGTCGCAGGCGAGGATCACATACCAGTGCTTTCCCTCACGCTTGATGGACACGGTCTTGACCCGGCCCTTCACGGGCCGGTGCTGGTGCACGCGGACGTGCCCGACGCCTTGCAGCCGGACCCGCGTCACGGGGTCGTACGGGTGGAGTCCCAGCGGCAGCCGTCCCCGTCCTTGGGGAAGTCCACCGTGTCGAACCAGTTGACCCCACGAAAGCGCGGGTATCCAGGTGTGTCCCCGGCCTTCACGCGGCGGAAGAACGCGGCGAACGCCTTGTCGAGACGGCGCAACGTCGCCTGCTGCGAGCTGAACGACCAACGGCCCTGACGCTCGGGGTCGAAGGCCCGGATCTCCTTGAGCTGTGTGGACTGCTGCCCGTACCTGACCGTGGTCTTCGAGACGTGCCGGTAGGCGTCGCGGCGTTCTTGCAAGGCCCCGTTGTAGAGGGAGCAGTGATCCCGCAGCATCTCGCCGAGCGCGGCAGCCTGGCGGACCGTGGGGCGAAGGAGGAACTTATACGCCCGGTGCACGGTCGTTCCCCTCCTTCTGCTTCTTCGTCCAGGGGCGTTCCCACTGGGTGTTGATGTATTTCTCGATCGTGTCCGCGCTGACCGCGCCGACCGAGGCGACGAAGAACGACGACCACAGCGTGGGCATCCGCGATTTCAGGTGCGCGAACTCCTCCCGCAGCACGCGGGAGGTGAAGCCTTTGAACTGGTTCGCTACGTACGACGCGGAAGCCTTGGGCTCGTGCTTGACGAACAGGTGGACGTGATCGGGCATCACCTCAAGGGCGATGATCTCCCAGCCTTTCTCGGCGGCCTTGGCCTCGATCAGCTCACGCAGCCGGACCGCGACACGTCCACCAAGGACCCGGCGGCGGACTTCGGACACCACACCACGTGCAGTCCCAAGTCGTACACGCCGCCGGAATACCGGCGAACCTTCCGCGTCACAGCCACGCGATCACCATACACACGCCGCACATATAGCTACGGTCAACAGTGCAGACCCGTACGCATAGTTGAGGTCAGAGCAGCCCAAAGAAGCGATTCCCCCCACGCCTAAAGGCGCAGATCCCCTCGCTAGCTACTTGCCCCTGAAGAAGTCTGGATCGGCGTTGGGTTGACCTCTGGGGAGAGCTGGTGAGAGTGGCCCCTTGGCCGCGACAGTGGAGGCGGGGCGTTGTGGCTGGGGGTGGGGCGATGTTGCGTGTCGCGGGAGTGCAGGATCCCTGGTGGGAGGTGCTGCCGGAGCAAGCGCGGCAGCTGCCCGCCGAGTTGGCCAGGATCGATGCGTATCTGGACGACGAGCGGTTCATCGCCCCGTGGCGCGCGGTGTTCGCCGAGCGGCTGGGGCGGCCGTCGATCCCGGTCGAGACGCTGCTGCGGCTGCTGTATCTCAAGCACCGCTACCAGCTCGGGTACGAGACGCTGTGCCGTGAGGTCGCGGACTCGTTGAGCTGGCGGCGGTTCTGTCGGATCCCGCTGACGTCTCCGGTGCCGCACCCGACCACGTTGATCAAGCTGGTGCGCCGCAGCGGAGTNGCTGTGCCGTGAGGTCGCGGACTCGTTGAGCTGGCGGCGGTTTTGTCGGATCCCGCTGACGTCTCCGGTGCCGCACCCGACCACGTTGGTCAAGCTGGTGCGCCGCAGCGGAGGCCAGACCGTGCAGGAGCTCAACGCCGCGTTGCTGGGCAAGCTGGCGGAGGACAAGCTGCTGCGATGCCGCAAGCTGCGCATCGACACCACGGTGATCGAAGCCGATATCGACCATCCCACGGACGCCGATCTGCTGGAGCACGGGGTACGTAAGCTGGGTCGGCTGGTGCGTCGGATCAAGGCTGCGGGTGCGGCCAGGCGCACGTCCTTCCGGGATCGCAGCCGGTCTGCGGGGCGCCGGCTGAAGGAGATCTCGCGCACGCTACGGCGGCGCACCGGTCAGGCGCTGGGCGAGATCGACCGACTCACCGGTGAGATCGCCGCTGTCGCTCGCGCAACCCTGCGGGAGGTGGTTGTGGTGGAGCGCAACGCTCTGCGTGCGCTGGGCAAACGGCCTTCGGGACGGCTGGCGCATCTGGTGGGTGAGCTGGCCGAGACTGCGGCGGGCACCCGTCAGCTGTTGGAGCAGACCGCTTTGCGGCTGGTGGGCATCCGCACGATTCCCGACCGGTTGGTCTCGTTGGCCGACCCTGATGCTCGGCCGATCCGCAAGGGCAAGCCCCAGCACCCCACCCAATTCGGCTACACGGCACTGGTGGCCGAGGACGAACGTGGCTTCGTCGTCGACCACAAGGTCCAGCTTGGGAACCCACCCGACGCACCGCAGTTGGTGCCGTCGGTGGAGCGCGTCACCACGCTGACCGGCCGCCCACCGGGCACGGTCGTCGCCGACCGAGGCTTTGGCTTCGCAACCAACGACCAAGCCCTGGCCGAACTCGGCGTCCAGCGGATCGGCCTCCAACGCGCTGGAAGACCCGGCAAGGCACGGCGTGAGTACGAAC
>NZ_JBNHIN010000067.1:0-36947 GCF_050054615.1 Streptomyces sp. YGL11-2 | reverse complement strand
CAACCGGGGCCACAGCCGCTGCGCGGCTGGCCCCGGTTGTCGCTGGCCGCAGGCCCCGCCCGCTCTATTGGGTCGGCATTTCCCCGATCCGTGCCACTGCCGTTTCCCTCTTCGGGCATACCCACACCGCCGTGTCCGTGCGGACTGTCGCCGTCAGCGGATGCGTGTCCGAGTGCGTCGGGCACTGTGGCCAGACCGCCGATGCGCCTTCGGACCATAGTGCCTCCACCGCCCAGTCCTGGACCTGATCTGCCAGGTGCACGAGCAGCTCTGCGGCGGTGCCATCCGGATGTGGGGTCAGGCCCTGGCCTGAACCGTCCGGGGCCCAGAGCATGATCCCGAACCTGTCATCCGAACGTATATCTGGCTGCACCGCGCACTGTGCCCGGAGGTCCCGCAGGACTGTTTCCAGAGCTTCGGCGAATTCCCTGTCGTCCACTGGGCTCCTGATCACATCGGGGAGAACTGCCTCACAGTCTCCACTGCCCCTGAAGTTTGCGGACGATCTTTTCCGGTCCAGGCCCCCGTTTCAGGCGCCGCCTCAATCCCGGCGCTGCTGGCCGGCTGTCCGGCAATTGACGCCCCACCACACGACCGGGGCTGCATCGCCTCCTTGGGCGTCAGCCCACCTCCATGCGCGTACCGCATGAGGACCTCCCGCAAACGATCAAGTGATACACCACTTCTTCGCGGACCTTCTCCCCCGGCCTCCAGCGGCGACGATGGCACCACCCACCTCCACACGCGAGACGAGCGAACGATCCACGCCCATCCATCCCGCCAACGACAGGAGTTCATGCCCACCCACCCAGAACCCAAGGATCACGTTCAGAAAGTGGACGGTATCTCGGGCCAACGACCGGATGATCCAAACGAACTGCACCGTCGTAGTCAGGTGTCTTCGGGATCCAGCTCGAACGTGAAATAGATGCTCAGCGTGTAGGGCTCGTCCTCGCCGTCCAAGACAGTCCACGACACGTCTACCGGGCGGACGCTTTGTTCCCGCAGCCACTCATGGGCTTTCCTGAAAGCCTCCGCGGAAGTTGCGCCGAGGAACAGCTTCCTGGCGATGGGATGCACCCCGGTCTCAGCATCCGAATCGTCGAAACCCTCCGGAACGTCCAGGCAGAAGTGGGGATCGAGCACCATGGCGTACACCCTTCCAGTTGATTTACCCGTGCGGGTCGACAGACCTTGCCCCTCTGAGCACGACGCCTGGTAAGACCGCCGCACTCCCAGAAAGGTTGTTTCTGCCGACCGTGCGGCGAGGGGACGCTGCTGGCAGAACGGCCCAGTTCGGGCCGCGCCGCGAGCCTGAGGCCGTGTCCCGCTCGCTCGTCCACCAGCGCGCGCCGGGGGTAGGTGCCGCATGGTGGACGGGTACGCGAGGGGCCACGGGGCACCGACATCCGTACCCGGCGGCGAGCAGGCGCGGGAGGCCGGGCCTGAGGGAGCACCTGGCGAGCTTCGCCGCCAAGGTCCTGGGCACTCGCCCCCGCGGGGACTGATCTTCAGGGGCTGATGAAACGGCCGGCTGATCGCCCGGAGCCCCTGGGGCCTGCCCCCGCCCTCAGCCACCGCCGACCCGAACCCCGTCGAGCGCGGACATCCGTGAACGCCCGCGGAATGACATCAGACAGTTCCGGTGCGAAGAGCATCCGTTCAGTCGATGACGGCGGTGGCTTCGATCTCGACCAGGTGCTCGGGTACGTCCAGTACCGCGACGCCCAGCAGCGTGGCCGGCGGCACCGGGGTGACGCCCAGCTTCGCGGCCGCCCGGGTGATCCCCTCAAAGAGCAGGGGCATCTTGTCGGGGGTCCAGTCGACGACGTAGACGGTCAGTTTCGCCACGTCGTCGAAGGAACCACCGGCCGCGGCCAGGGCCGAGCCGATATTGAGGTAGCACTGCTCGACCTGAGCGGCGAGGGCGCCTTCGCCGACCGCGACACCGTGGGCGTCCCAGGCGACCTGCCCGGCACCCCCGATTCCGGCTGCACTTCACCCCGACCGGTTCCTCCTGGATCAACCAGGTCGAGCGGTGGTTCGGCTTCCTGGCCGACCAGATGATCCGCCGCGGCGCACACAAAAACGTCCAGGCGCTCGAAGCGGATATTCGGGCGTGGGTCAAGAACTGGAACGAAGACCCCAAGCCGTTCATCTGGACCACGACAGCTCAGGAAATCCTCGGCTCCCTCACCCACTTCTGCCGACGGATCTCTGGCGCAGGACACTGGAGCGTGTCCGAGGGGTCCCGTGACAGGTCTGGCGGTGGATCCGTTAGTGAGGACGAGGGGGGAGAACAAGCTCAGCGCGTGAGCACGACCCCAACCGCGACGCCGAGGAAGATCATGCTTCCGGCGAACAGGCCGACGATCAGTGATAGGCGATGCTTCCGGGTGAATACCCTTGCGCTGTCCGGCCTTTCGGGCAGGTAGACGACCGGCACATGGGCTCCGAGGGCCAGCCCCCGCCCCAGCCCCGTCGCGACGGGCCGGAACCTGACAGGCCGGTCCTGCCGGTCGGTGAACTCGATGACGGGCGTCGAACAATCGTCCCCCGGCTCATGCTCCTGGTCCACCACCACCCCCTCGGCATGCAGCCCGTAGCGGCTCAGCCGCATCTGCCGCCGTGCCTCCCGGGCACCGGCCCACAGACTCACCAGGCCCGCCGATACGGCCAGCCCGATACCGATCGTTTCGCCCGTCATCCGTCCCCTGCTCTCCCTCGCGCAGAGCCCGCCCGGCACGGGCCGCGCATCAGGAGGACGCGGCACGCGGCCCGATGGTTCACAAAGGTGCGCAGGCTCACCGGCTCCTCGGGCTTCCGTGGTCGTGGCGGGAGCCACGAAGGGCCGCCCCGCTGCCTGAAGCCGAGGTCATCACCGGAGCCACAGCCTGATCGCGGCGAGGGTGACCGTCCTGTGTGACGATGCGGCTCGACGCAACGCAAACCGATGGGACGCAGCGGCACTTCGCCGGTAGCTACACCGTGCGGAACGGCGAAATCATCTCGGCGGACGTGCGGGAGGTCTGAACGCGACCGGGGGTCAGACCGTCTTTCCGTGCGCAGCGGCGCGGTCACGTTGAGACTCAGGCAGTCCTCGCTCACGGTGACCGTTCCCTCGTCGGCGAACTGCGGGCAGCCCGGGCCGGGCCGGGTGGCAGAGCTGGCGGCGGGGGGGCCGTGGTGATTGTTACCGGTCAGCGGCTGTGCCTGTCCGGCACCACCCACCACAGCAACCAGCAAGAGGTGCCCAGAAGCAGCGCGTTGAGGATGATCCCCATCCAGCCCCAGATCGGGAAGGTCATGGCCACCGCGAAGAACAGCGCCAAGTTCAGCGCGACGAACGCCAGCCACACCAGGGCAGTCGGCCACCGGGGACGGCGAATCGCCGTGTTCAGCAGGGCCGCCACCACGGCCACGCCGGAGACGAGTACCTCCCGTGGGATGCCGTTCCAGCGCGGGAGTACTCCGTTCCACGGCAGGATGAGGGTGCCGATCCAGACGAGGGCGAAGCAGGCCACGCCGCGCACCAGCAAGGCCGGGGACGGCTGCGGCCGTCTGGCGGGTACGGCGGACGCTGCAGGCGCCGGGGGTGCGGCGGGTGCCGCGCCCCATGCGGCGGCGGGGGCCGACGACGCGGCGCGGGCGGGCGGCGCGTTGAACGGTGCCGGTGCCGGGCCGAACCCCGACGGGACCGGCACCCGCCCGGGCGGCACGACCTCCGTCGGCACGGGAGCCTGAGCTTGGCCCGGCACGGGAATCCCGGTGGCCCCGTGGCCGCGGGAGAGGGCGTCCAGCGCCGCCAGCGCCCGCTCGGCGGTGGCTCGTTGCGCCGGGTCCTTCGTCAGCAGGGCCGCCAGCACCGGAGCCAGTGCCCCGGCCCACTCCGGCACTTGCGGATCCTGCGTGACGATGGCGATGCACAGCGCGGTGAACGTCTCGGCGGAGAACGGCGGCCGGCCCTCGACGGCGGTGTACAGGGTGGCGCCCAATGACCAGAGGTCGGTGGCGGGCGTCGGGGGCCTGCCTTCCAACTGCTCCGGGGCCATGTAGGCGGGGGTGCCAATAATCGTCCCGGAGTGGGTCAGCGCCATGGTGGCGTCCGACATGTGCGCTATGCCGAAGTCCGTGATGATCACGCGATCGTCCATCAGCAAGACGTTGTCGGGCTTGAGGTCACGGTGGACGATGCCCGCGGCATGGGCCTGTCCGAGCGCCTTCAGCATCAGGACGCCGATCTCGGCGACCCGCCACACCGGCAGGTGGCCGTCCCGCGCCACGGCGGCGGCGAGGGACGTGCCCCTCACGTACTCCATGACGATGACGGGCGCACTCTCGTGCTCGACCACGTCGTGCACGGTGATTATCCCCGGGTGGTTGAGCCGCGCGGCGGCCCGCGCCTCACGCATGACGCGCCGGAGCAGGACATCTCGCTCTTCGTCGCTCACACCCTGCGGGAGCGTGACCTGCTTGACGGCGACCTCCCGGCCCAGCGTCTCGTCACGGCCCCGCCACACACGGCCCATACCGCCCTGCCCGATCTGCTCCAGGAGCCGGTAGCGGCCGCCGATTATCTCCCCGCTCACCTCTGCCATGGCGCACACCCTAGCCCCGTACCGCGTCGGCGAGTCGGCCATTCGTCCAGCATGGAAAGTAGTCGAGGCAGGCAAAGAAGCCATAGCGCAGAAGGAAGCGCGGCGCCTCACCTCCAGTCCGCGCAGTCGGGCTCCGCCTGCCAGCCCGCTGGGTACTCAACTCCGCTGTCATGGATGGGTACTTCGAGGTCACCGATGTTGATGGCTCCGAAGATCTCGACATCGGCTCCGGCCGCGTCGGCGGCCTGTTCGAGGAGGTTGTGGAGCCGGTGGGAGGCGCGCTGGTGGGGGGAGGCCGGGGCCCAGGCCGGGCTGGGGCTCGCACCGTGCGCACACTGGAGGGCTACTGGGTGCATGCATAACCGGGCCACCCGCCGCTTCCATCATGATGCGGGCCTGTTCGAGGCCCGCCGCCGATCCCGACTGCCACCACAAGTGCCGCTAAGAACGGGCCTCTTGGGTGAACGAGGGACCCGCCGATGCCCCGCGCCTCGGTAGCGCACTGGCGCCGCGGGGCAAACGCCGCCTCGCGCCCGGCAGGGGGCACGAGGCGGGCGCATGGGGGCGCACCGCCGGCCTTGATCACTCCCGTTCCCCCCTGTGGCGATCCCACCTCCGTAGATACAGTCAGTAATCAACTGATTGCTTACCGTGTCGGACGTATGGATGCGATCGCTCCATCGCGACCGGCGCGCACCCCCGGCATGTTCGCGCCCGATCGCCCAACTCGCGGCCGGCGGAAGGATGAACGCGATGGGAAAGCGGCGGATCACGGGCGCAGGGCTGATCGCAGCGGTCGCCGGAGGCTCGACAGTGACCTCGCCGGGCCCGGCGTCAGCCGCGCATCGCTTACGGCCGGCCAGTGATCCGGACCAGGTCGCCGACGTGTCGGGAGGGACACCCAGCTGTGGCGGCTCGCCCCCAAAGGCATCGGCTACCAGATCATCGCCGAGTCCATCGGCAAGTGCCTCACCATCAAGGGCGGTGTGGGCAAGGGCAATCAGCTGATCCAGTACAGCTGCACCAACGGCGCCGCCAACGATGTGTGGCTGCCCGTCTGAGAGACCCGCACCAGCCGACCTGGCCGCCGCCGCACCTGAACCCGGCCCGGCGGCATGCACACACCGGTCAGCCCCACCTTCCGCCTCCCACCCTCCGCCTCCCACGTCGACCACCGGCCACCGGCCACCGGCCACCGGCCCAAGGGGAGAAGTACTGATGACCGCTGGGGAATCGAACGACCACAACAGCTCGGAACACTCGCGGAATCCCGTGAACTCGCCAAACGGAGCTCATGATTTACCGAACAAGCCATCCCCCACGCGCCGTTCCGTGCTCGCCGCGGCAACGCTGAGCGCGGCGGGCGCCGCTCTGCTCGCCGGCTCGCCCCGGAGCTTCGCCGGTACGCCAGGAGTTCCCGCCGCGCCGCCGACGCGGCCAGGCGCCTCCGTGAACCCGCCGGTGCTGCGGCTGCGGCTGGACGAATCGACCGGTCGGGGCGAGGCCGTTCCGCTCGTCCTGAACACCGTGGGGGACGGGCGCAGGAGCACAACGGTCGAGGCCACCGTGTCCAGCACCACCGGCCGCACCGCACTCGCCACCGGCAAGAAGGCCGCGGGCCGGAAGCACGGCGCCGACGTACGGGTCGCCGGGGAGAACCAGGCCGTGGTGTGGGTGACACCGCGCAGTGCAGGCTCGCCGCTGGAGCCCACGGACCGGCTCCGGGTGAGTACCCCGCACGGTGAGTCGACGGTCGATGTGTGGATCGAGCCGATCGGCGGCCGGTGGTACGACGGCGACTTCAGGAACGAAGAAGGCAGGCCGACCAAGGGCGACCTGGGCATCGTGGCCATGCACGCGGCTCTGATGGGCACGACCGCCGATCCCCGGATCCTCATGTTCTCGGCCCCTCGCCTGCGCAAGCGCAACGGGGAGCCGCTGGAGGACCCGATGGGCGTTGCGGGCCAGTGGAGTTGGTTCGGCGCCAAGCTCAACGACGTCGAGGCCAAGGTGCTCGACGTCCACACCGGCACGACCCGGGACACGCTGCTGCCGGACGTGACCCTCCCCAGGCACCATCCGCCCAGGCCCTGGCGGGACAACATCTTCTGCGCGGGCGCCGCCCACTTCCCCGACGGCACGCTCTTCGTGGTGGGCGGCAACATCGCGCCCGACATCTTCCCCGAGAACGACGGCGTCATCGAAAACGCCCACCACATGTACGCCTACGAGGCCGGGACCGACACCTGGACGCTGCTCCCGGCGAACATCGACCCGTACCGCTGGTATCCGACGGTGACCACTCTTCCGGACGGCCGGATGCTCATCACCACGGGCAGCAAGACGGTCCTGGACGCCGCGGAGAACACCAACGACAAGAAGTTCTGGGACAACATCATCAACGACTACCGGATCTACGATCCGGCGACCGGAAGCATGGTGGACACCGGAGAGGTCGACCTCATCGACACGTCGAAGCTCGGCACCACCCCGAACGGATGGCCCGAAGTACTGGGCACCTACCCGTGGGTGTTCGTCCTCCCCAGGGGAAGCGAGCAGGGCACCATCATCGCCCTCACCGAATGCAACCGGGCCTGGTTGTACGAGTACGCGCCGCAGCAGCAAGCTCCCCTGGTGCGGGCCCCCGAGCTCTACCGCATGAAGTCCAAGGGCTCACGGAGCTACCCGACCTACGGCTCGATGGTGCTGCTTCCGCTCACCCCCGGGCAGCGCCTCATGCGGATCCTGGCCGTCGGCGGCCAGGGCGAGCACAACGGCAACCACCGCGATCTGTCACCCGACCACGACGCCACCGCCACCGCCGAGATCTTCGAGGTCGACACCACCAAGTCACGGAGCGGACAAGGGCGTTGGCGGGACCCCAAGGGGCCGAGGAAGCGGATGGCGCACGCCCGCGTGCTCTGCGACGCCACACTGCTGGCCGACGGTACGGTCCTGGTCACCGGCGGGTCCAAGACCGGCTGGGGCGACCAGAACCGGGAAGAGGTCCGCCAGGCCGAACTCTTCGACCCCGAGCGGGAGACCTTCACCCGCGCCGCCCGCGCCAAAACCGACCGCCGCTACCACTCGACCGCGCTGCTGCAACTCGACGGCACGGTACTGAAGGCGGGCAGCAGCGGAGGCTTCGGCAACAACAGGAAGCTGGACAACGGCAAGTACGACATCTCCATCGATCCGAAGAACCGCCGTGCCTGGACCCAGGTCCACACCGACGCCGAACGCTACTTCCCGCCCTACCTGTGGCGCGGGCCCCGCCCCTCGGTCCACGACGTCGCCGGCCAAGCCGGCGGTGCGACGCTCCGCTACGGCGACGGCGTCGAGATCACCGCCTCCGGCTTGAGCCTCGACGACGACGTCCGAGTGGCGATCATCCGCCTGGGCAGCACCACACACGGCAACGACATGGACCAGCGCTACGTCTGGCTCCCCGTCGACCGACGTGAACAGCACAAGGATCAACGGTGGACGATCACCGTGACACCGCCGCGCAACCCGGCGGCGGCGCCTCCCGGTGACTACCAGCTCATCGTCGTCGACGGCCACGGCGTCCCGTCCGAGGGCGTGATCGTCCGCATGGCCCCATAGCGGCGGAGCGGCAACCGCGATCCGCCCGCCCGCACGTTGTCCGGATTCCGTCTCCCCTTCCGGAGTCCGGACACGCGGCCACCACTCCCGACGAGACGCCCCTGCCCTGCTCGTCTCGTACTCGCCGAAGAAGCTGGGCTTCTTCTAGAGGTCCGAGAGAAGGTGCCTGACCTGGGCATTTGCCCGTCAGGCGCCTTCCGCGCGACCCGTCTCCGCGATGCCCGGCAGCTCTTTGGCTTCACCATGGCCGGCCCCGCTCTCCCGCCCGGGCGCGGAACCGCCGCACGGTCAGTCCCGCAGATCGCCCAGCCAGCGCAGGGCGCGCAGGCCGGCAGGAAGCAGTACTCGCCGCCGCGGGTGAGGACGAACCGCGGCAGCGGGGGCAGGCGCCGGCGCACCGGCCGCCGGGGAACGGTGAAGCCACCGCTGCCGTCGTGGGATCCGGCGACCGGGTCCTTGGCATCACCGGCGCCGAAGAACGCGCCGTCGTTGATCCACTGGGGCTGGACGAACTCGAACTGCCGCCCCAGGTGGGCTCCGACGAAGGCGATCAGCAGGCCGCGGTCGGCTCCGTCGTCCTCCAGAGCACCGTCGAACAGTGGCGGGCCGTAGACGGCGCCGCGTCTGATCATGCGGTGCAGACGCACCGCCCCCGCCACCGAGGCGTCCCGGGGGTTGGTCCGGCGGATGTGGCAACCACCGGGGTGAGAAATCCGGTCGGGTCCTCCCGCGCGTACAGGAAGGTGTTGCGCCGGTCGGGGTCCGCGCCGAGGGCGGGGTCGTCGTGCTGCGGGCTGAGGGCGAGCGGAGCTCCGCTGCGCCAGCGGCCCACGATCTTGGCGGCCAGCAGTTCCTCAGCCTGCGGGCCGGTGGCGGCCTGGCGCAGGTAGCGGCGGAACGCGGCGACGTCCTGGTGGAGTTTGCGGAAGACCGCGTAGCTGCCGTTGCGTCCCAGTGCCTCCGGCTGCGGCATCTGGAGGCTGCCGATCTCGTCCGGGTAACCGAGCACGAACGCGCCTGCCTTCAACGGCGTCGCCAGCCGGTTGGACCCTGCGATGCCGCTGCCTTCGACGGCCGGGTGGCTGACGCCGTCGCGCACCGTGTCCGGCTCGTCCGTCGTCACGGCGTAGTGCGGCAGGTGCTGGTGGAAGTTGAAGTTGGTCACCCCTTCCAGCCATCGCTTGGCATCCAGGTCCCTGAACGCAACGAACGGGGCGATCTTGTCCTGCTCCCGCACGGCGGGCCGCAGCCCGTAGCGGTTCTCCACCGGGACGCCGAGCGCGCGCATCACGCCCCGGATGTAGCCGGCGAAGCGCTGCTGCCGGGGAACCAGGGGATCGCCGTGATGGTGGTACTCGATGTCCCGCACCGCCAACTCGTCCGACTCCCCCACGTCGTGGTGGACGCCGAGAACCAGGCAGGCGTCCGGTCTGCCGAGGAACGCCCGCAGCGCCTCGACCTCGCCCGGCTCCGCCTCCTGGCCGGTGACCATGTGGTCCTGCCCGAAGACGAACAGGGTGTCGGTGTCGGCCAGGACGCGTTCGTCGAGCGGGGTGCGGAAACCGGCCTGGTCGATGTCCGGTGAGCCGGGGCAGCATTCCCGCCGAGGTGGATCGTGGAGCCACTGGGCGACGACGTCTCCACGCTCACCCGAACCGGCACCTACCAGAAGCGCCTCACGTGGCGGACGGCAGCACGGCCACCGGCGCCGACGTCATCCCACGCCGGTCACCGACAGCGACGACCGCCCTGCGGGCACTCTTGGCGGGGCGCCGGCGGCTGGACGCGCCGCGCGCCCAGCTGTGTACCCGCCACCGGCCGAACTATCGGCCGGATCTCAATGTTTGGACTCGGTGCCGAATGTTCCGGCTACCGGCGCCCGTTGGCGGCTCAATCGTCAACGCGGTTCCGACGCCCGCGATAAGGGGGCAATTCGCTTCTTCGGATCCAGGTGCGAAGGCCGCCCGGGCGGCGATGCGGCACTGGTGAGCGAACGAGATGCAGAGTAGCGAAATCGACTCGGTAGTGGGCCAGTTGAGTTCTTGCCGTTGTTCTCGATCGCGCTGACAACCGTGTTGCCGCCCTCGTAACTTCGCCGCGTGACTATTTCTCCGCGCCCCATGGGGCGCCGTGGATTCCTGGGTTCCGCCGCCGCGCTCGGCGCCGGAGCGCTGACCACGGGGGCGGGCTCCACCGCCGTCGCCGGGCCCAGGACGGCCGGTGCGGCCGATGCCGTCAGCCATGACCTTGCCCGCAAGGTGCTGCTGGTGGGCGATGACGGTGCAGACCTCAAGCTGCGCTATCTGAACATTCTCATCGACCACGGACTTCCCCAGGCCGCCAAGTCCACGAAACCCAAGCACGTTCTCGTCGTCGGCGCCGGAATCGCCGGCATGGTGTCCGCCCTGCTGCTGAAGGAGGCCGGGCACCGGGTCACCATTGTGGAAGCCAACGGCAATCGGGCCGGCGGCCGCATCAAGACCTTCAAGGGAGTGTTCTCCGACAGGTCGCTGCACGCCGAGGCGGGCGCCATGCGGCTGCCGGACTTCCACCCCATGGTGCTGGCGCTGGCCGACAAACTGCGGCTGAAGCGGCGCCTGTTCTACTACGCCGATGTGGCGCCCGGCGCCCGGCCCAGCGGCAAGGTGCCGCCGGTGGTCTACAAGTCGTTCAACGGCCAGACCTGGACCAATGGCGAACCGACCTCCTTCCGTCCGCCGGAAGGCACTTCGCGCACCCTCATCCACGTCAACGGCACCCGGGTCACCCGCGGCGCCTACGCCACATCGCCTGGCACGATCAACCGAACCTTCGGCGCCTCGGCCACCAGCACCATGTCCGCCGCGCTGGACAAGGCGCTGGATGTGGTGACGGTCCCCCAACAGGGCTCCATCCAGCGCCAGATCGACGCCTGGGCCAAGGTCATCCATGAATTCGACGACTACTCCACGCACCGGTACCTGGTGGAACGCGCCGGATGGAACCCGGCGGACATCCAGGCGGCGGGCACCCTGGAGAACGTCACCTCGCGGCTGCACTACTCGCTGATTCCCACGCTGATCGACCGGTCGATCATCACGCCGTCCACCAGGTTCTGGGAGCTGGAGGGCGGCACGGCGATGCTGACGGAGGCACTGGCCGCCCGGCTGAAAGGCGTCATCCACTTCAACCGGCGGATGACCAGGCTCACTCAGACCGCGGACGGGGTGCGTATCGAGACCACGGCGGAGTCGGGAACGGAGGAATCCTGCGACGGCGCGCCCGTCAAGCCCCAACAGGTCTTCGAGGGTGACTACGCCCTCGTCACCGCGCCGTTCTCGGCGGTGCGGTTCTGCGAATTCGAGCCCGCGCTCTCGTACCCCAAGCGGCGGGCCATCGCCGAACTCCACTACGACTCGGCCACCAAAGTGCTGCTGGAGTTCAAGAACCGCTTCTGGGAACAGGGCGAGCAGGGGTTCACCGGCGGGGGCTGCGTATCGGACACCCCCAACCGCTTCACCTATTTCCCCTCCGTGGTCGAGGGGAGCCGCGGCGGTGTCGTCCTGGCCTCCTACACCTGGTCCGACGAGGCGATGCGCTGGGATTCGCTGACGGACGGGGAGCGTTACGCCTTCGCCCTGGACAACCTTGCCCGGATGTTCGGCCCCCAGGTCCGCGAGGAGTTCACCGGCGTGGGCGCCACCCAGTCCTGGGCACGGGCCCGCTACGCACTCGGCGAAGCGGTCATCTTCACCCCGGGCCAACTGCATGAGCACCACCCGGCCACTCGCACCGTGGAGGGGCGCGTGCACTTCGCCGGCGAGCACACCAGCCTCAAACCGGCCTGGATCGAGGGGGCACTGGAAAGCGCGGTGCGGGCCGGCCTGGAAATCCACCAGCGCTGAACCGCGCGACGCGCCGCGGGTGATGGGCGCGTACCAGGGACTCGAACCCCGGACCCGCTGATCGACCCCGCACTTCCGTGACGGCCTGTCGGTTTCGCCGGCAGGCCGTTCGGCTGTCCAGGTGGTGATGAGCACGGCAGCGGCCCCGCTGTCGCGGCGGGTAGGCACCGCTGTGGCGTCATGGGGCAGCCCCGCCTCTCACGGGAAGGGGTTGTGCACCAATCCGGCCCCGCGCGGCCGACCGATGGCCATGAGCCTCGGTGGGACCGCCGTTGGCGGCAAGCAGGCCGAGACCGAGGGGTGTGCACCAGTGCCACACGGCTTTCCCGTCGCGTTGGGAAACGATCAGGCCGGCCTGCCGGAGCGTCTTGGCTTGCATGGAGGCGGCCGCGGGGGTGACGGACAGTTCGCGGGCGAGGTCGGTGGTGGTGTGTTGTCGGACGAGCAGCCGCAGGGCCCGTGCCCGGGTCGCGCCCACGAGCGGGGTGAGCGGATCGTCGCTCGCCCCCGGACCTCTCAGGGGCAGCGGCGTGAGGGCGGGGTAGATCAGCACAAAACGTCCGTCGGGGTACGCCGCGGCCAGCAGGTGGTCGGCCCACAGCAGCGAGGGCTGAAGGATGATGCCCTGCCCGTGCAGGGTGAACTCTTGGTCGCGGGGAGATCGGGCTTCCAGGGTCAGACCGCGCCACCGCAGGGACGGACACAGGCCCGACAGGGTCGCGTGCAGGCCCTGCTGGGCCAGTACCCGGGCACGCCAGGCGATTTCGGTTTGGAAGCCGGCCCGGATGTCGGGCCAGTTCTCGGCGAGGACGCTGGTATGGGCGGAGCGGATCGCCTGGTCGAGGGTCTGCCAGGCATCTCGCTCGCCGGCGGCCAGGTTGCGCATCCACGGCGAGAGCGAGCGGTCGATGCCGCACATCCGGTCAAGTTCCGCGCGGGCTGCGGCCCGTGGTGTCGACAGCACCCGCTCCAGCCCCTCGTCGAAGGCGGGGCTGGGCGGGTCCAGAAAGAAGGGACCGGCGCCCAGCGGGGAGACCAGTTCCAACAGGGCCCTTGCCTGGCGTGGCATGCCGCGGGCCGTCCGCCGGCGCCAGGGGCCGAAGACCGGGTGCGCGTCACGGCGCTGCAACATCGAGAACGCCAGGCTGAGTTCCAGCAGGGGTGCCGGCTCTTCGGCGAACGTCACTCGTAACAGATCCTCTGCGGAGCAGTGCACGCGTAACACGTTCTCCCCCTTGGCATCTGACACTTCAGCTGTCGCTGAAAGCATCGCACCGGCCCGGCGCCACGGCGAGCATGGGAGCGCCGAACACACCGCCGCGCACACCGCGGTGGCACGGCGCACCCCGTGCCGGGTACTCCACACCACGGGGCGGACAGGCGGCCCCACCGCACCCGGGACCGGGCGCCAGGCACTCGACGGGGGAGAGCCTGGCGCCCGGCCCGGCGCCGGAGGGCGCCACGATCCCGCGACCGCCAGGAGGCGACATGATCTCCCGCCCGTACATGCGCACCGCGACATCAGCTGCGACAGGACTGCTTCTCCTCACCGGTCTGGCAGGCACCAGCCAGGCGGACGCCGCGAGCCACGCATCCGCTCGCACGACACCGGCGGCGCTCACCTCCACCGCGCGAGGCATCAGCTGTCATGTCAACTGGAAGACGTCCACATCCGCCAATGTGTGGTGCGACGGCCACGGGCCTGCGCGGTACGGGGCGAGCATCCTGTGCAGGAAGGGGTCCTTGGACCGCCAGCTGAACTACAACAACGGGCCATGGCTGGGCGACCGCCGCGGCATCAGCATGTACTGCCCCGGTGGCGGCTTCCGCCGGGTCAACCAGTGGGGCTGGTACGCCTGACGTCCGCCCCCCGCGCGGCGCCGCCAGCCGCACCCCCGCATTCAGGTAGCCGATGCCGAGATCCGGACCATGCACGGACCAACTCCCCGCCGACGGCCGTCACGGTCGCCGTATCGGCAAGTCAGCGCCGCTACCAGTGCTGTACCACCAGCAGACCAAGAACCTGCTGATCGGATGGTGCTGGTGCTGGTACGGCTATCGATCCCGAAGAGGGGATCGTCCGCGGCGACCACCACACGTTCACGCCTGACGACGATCACCGAGCGTGCTGGAGGCAATGTCGGCTCCTGCACCTCGATTCCGGCCGTGATCGTGGAGCCACCTGGGGAGAATCTGGGGAGTATCTGAGCCGCTGGGGGAGCGTGTGGGGAGAATCCGCTACACAACCCGGCACGATCCTGAAAGACAGTGAAAGGCTCATTTACGCAGGCCAGCGGCCTACCTAGCCGCAGCACCGCAGGTCAAGGGCGGTACCTGGACAACTCCATGATGTACGTACCGAGATTGATGGTTCCTGCATGACCTCCGATCCCGGCAGTGCCTACGAGTCTGCGCGCTGGCAGTCAACCGCTGCGGACTTACCTGCCGAAGGACGGGAAGCTCGTCAATGGCACCGGTAACGGCGAATGAGTGGAGGCGCGCGAGCCGGCTGGGCTCCTCTTCACCGCCCCACGCCTCAAGAGGTCGTCGTCGATGCCGGCTCCCCGGCAGCGATCGCGGTCATCGGTCCAGGAGACCGGGGGATACAGCTCGCGGTCGATCAGTGTCCGTCCCTGGACGGAGGCATAGGCCAGAATGGTTCCGATCTGGCAATTTTCCCGGCGGCCGGCAGTGCCGGTGCACTGCTGGTGAACGCCGACCGACCTGGTGCCCTTCTTCAGGAAAACGGTGTCCTCACAGATCAGCACACCGTCGGGCTGCCGATCGTCTCCGTGACGGAGACCTGGACATCGTCACGGACCGTCCTCGTCCCAGTCGGAGAGACTGAGCAGACGCTGGACACCGTCGGGGCGGAGCTGTCCGACCTGCTCGGACAGCATCCACCGTTCTTCCTCTCCCATGGCGAGACCAGCCCGTGAAGGTAGTCCAGTGCCCGCTCGCCCGGCTCGGACCTGCCAAAACAGTGGGCGAACCGCGCATGCAGCCCGGCTATCCCCTCCGACCACGACTCAACCCGCTCAACCGTCACCTCATCAGCACACCTAGAGCCGACGCAGTCCGCTGAGCACCCGCTCCATCAGCACGCAATCCGGGGTGGGGTTGCCGTTGGTGGTGGCGGTCCGGTGCACGGTGATCAGTCCGCACTCCGCCATGTCACCGAGCAGTACTTTGGCCACCCCGAGGGGAATCATGAGCAGCGCGGCCACCTCGGCCACCGACACCGGCTGTCCGCACAGCCCGATCACCGCGCGGTAATCGGTCTGCGCGATGGCGGTGGAGCGGTAACCCAGCTCGGTGGCCGTCACCAGGGTCTCGATCTCGAAGTGGTGGTTCGACCTGGTCCGGCCGCCCGTCCAGGTGTAGGCGCGGACGATCGAGGCCGCGTACTGGTCGGTGTCCTGGTGCTGGTACTCGGGCGTCCAGGCGCTGAGCGGGTCGGCGGGCGGGGCGGCCTCCGGGGAGCCCGGCGACGGATGCGTCGGCAGGCGGTCCGTCTCCTGGGGAGGTGTGGCCTCGGGTCGGTCGCCGGGCTCGGAGCGTTTCCGCCTGCGTCGTGCGTTGTCCCAGCTGAACGCGTTGAGCACGTCGGCGAACGTCTGGTCGTCCTCCGGCTCCTGATCCTCCCCAGGGGTTCCGAAGGGGCCTCCACCAGTGCTCATGGTCGCCCTATCCAGGCTGCTGAGCGGCGGCCTGGTTCAGTTCGTACAACTCGGCGCGTAGTTCCGGGGTCAGGATCTCGCCCACCTGGTCGACGAGTACGGTCATCTCGTAGGCAATCTGGCCGATCTCGCAGTCCGGCGCCGCCAGCACCGCGAGGCACGAGCCGTCTTTGATCAACATGAGGAGCATGATCCCGTTTTTCATCTGGACGACGGTCCGACGTACGTCACCGGTCTCGAAACAGCTGGCAGCGCCCTGGATCAGGCTGACGGCGCCTGCGGCGATCGCGGCGAGCTGCTGGGCATGGGCGTCCGGCATCCGGTTCGACGCGGTCAGCATCAACCCGTCGACCGAGACCACCACGGCGTGTGCCACGTTGGGCACGCGCTCGGTGAAGTTGGTGACCAGCCATCCGAACTGGCTCACCTGCCGGAGCTGGGGTGCGGTCATGGGATCGTTCTCCTGCCGGACTCGTCGGGGTGCTGGTGTCACGTCTCATCGGGGCGAGCCTGACGGATTCCTGCCTGGTAGCTGTTGAGGAATCCGCGGGTCCGGCCGGCGTCCTGACTTACGCGCACGTCATCGCTCACAGGTACGTCGCCGACGCCACCGGCGCGCGGTGCGGCCAGCCCCGGTGCCAGGTTCGCGCGCGGCACCCGCTTGGGCAGTCCGACCCGCGTGTGGTCGGCTGCCTCCGCGGCGCCCGTCGGCTCGGCCGCAGGCGATCGGCGCGGCGCGGCGGGTTTGGAGGGGCCTGCGGTGGGCTGTGGTTGCGGGGAGTCCAGGGGCCGTGCCGCGGGCGGGCGGGCCGACCCGGCCGCGAACCAGGAGAATCCGTCGGTGTCTTGTGACGCTGCCGGGCCGCCCGCGTTCGCGGCGGGCTGTGCGGGTGCGCGTGCGATGTCCTGAGGGCCGGCCCCGGGCCGCTCCGGCGTGGCCGGCCGGAACCAGGAGGTGGCGGCGTCGCGTGGGTCTGCGGTTCCGGACGGCGTCGGAGGCACCGGCCGGTGCATGGCGTCCTGGAGGGTGTGGCCGTTCACCGGTGTGCCGTTCGCGGGGCCGCTGTCGGTGACGTCGGGCGCGTCCTGGGTGACATCCGGCACGTCCTCGGTGACGGGTGGTGTGGGCGGGCATGGCGCGGACAGGGTCGCGAACGAACCGGTGTCGGCCAGGCCGTCCGGCTCGGCGGCGTCGGGATTGGACCCGGAGGTCGGGGCGGAGTCGTCGACGCGGGCTGTGGCGGTCACCCGGCCATCGCCCCGGCGCGGCAACGGGGGTGCGGTGACCGTATCGGTCGCCCGGAGTGCCGCCACCCGCGAGGCGGACTTGGTGTCCGGCGTGCTCAGCGGGGTTCCCGCTTGGCCCACGGTGCTTGAGGCCTCATCCTTCACCAGTCCGGGCGGTACGAGCACCAAGGCCCGTAGACCGCTGCCCTTCTGGTCCATTGTCAGCTTCACGCCGATGCCGTGCCGGGTTGCCAGCCGGCCGACCACGAACAGGCCCATCTGCCGCGAGGTGGGCACGTCCGCGGAAGAGCCCACTGCCACCCGCCGGTTGGCCTCGGCCAGTTCGGCGTCGTTCATCCCGATGCCCTGGTCCAGGATGTCGATCAGCGCCGAACCGTCGCGCCGCCGGCTGCTGCCGATGACCACCTGGGTGTCCGGCGGGGAGAAGCTGGTGGCGTTGTCCATCAGCTCGGCGACCAGCCGCGCCAGGTCACCGGCCGCGTACCCGATCACCTCCAGGGGCGCCGGTAGTTGCACCACGACGCGCTGATAGTGCTCGATCTCGGAAACCGCGGCCCGCAGCACGTTGCCCAGCGGTACGAGCTGATCGAAGCGGCGGGCCAGCTCACTGCCGGAGAGCACCATCAGGTTCTCGTTGTTGCGGCGCATCCGGGTCGCGAGGTGGTCGAGCTTGAACAGGTTGGCCAGCTGATCGGGGTCCTCCTCATGCCGTTCCAGCTGCTCCATCAGCCGCAACTGACGCTCCACCAGGCTCTGGCTGCGCCGGGAAAGGTTGACCAGGGTGTTCCGGAGATCGCTGCGCAGCGTGGCCTGCTCCACCGCCAGCCGCACGGCCTGGCCGTGTACTGCCTCGAATGCCCGCGCGAGCTCCCCGAACTCCTCGGTGGTGTGCACCGGCACCGACTCGACCACCGCGTTCGGTGTACGGCCCTCGCGGATGTTCGCGACGGCGGCCGGCAGCCGGTGCTCGGCCACATCCAAGGCGGTCGAGCGGAGTACGACCAGCGACCGCAGCAGGTAGCGGCCGATCAGCACACCGATACCCACCGCTAGCAGCAGCACCGCCAGCAGGATCACGGACGCCGCCCCCGCCCGGTCGCTGGTTTGGTCCTGCAACCTGGCGGAGACCGTACGCAGGTCGTGGGCGAGCCGGAGCTGCGCCTTGTTCATCAGCTCGCCGGTTCGCTCGGAACTGACCTTCCAGTCCTTGACCGGGATCTGCCACGAAGTGCCCCGCCCCGGGCCGTCGGACGCCTCCGGCTCGGACAGCGCGGCTTTCACCAGTTGGGCGCGCCGGTCGACGTCCGCACCGGTCACGGTTTCCTCGTAGGACTTCTCCTCCGCGGGGGTGGCCAAGGCCCGGAAGTCGGCGAGCTTGTCCCGCATCCTGGTGTCGGAGTCCTGTAGTGCCCGGCTGAGCTCCCGGTCCTCCATGCTGCCGCGCCTGGCCGCTTCCAGGAGGAGGACGTGCTGGAGGCTGATCTGCTCCTGGGCCACCTCCAGGTCGTACGACGCGGTGGCCGGCTGGGAGAGCTGGGGGTCGCCGAACTGGTTGACCAGGGCCTGGTCCAGATCCAGTGCACTCTTGATGACCGCGTTGTACTGCTCAGTGGCGCTCCAGACTGCGATCCTTCCCGAGTTCACCTGGCCGCGCAGCGCAGGCAACCGTCGCAGGAACGCGCCCGCCTCGTCGTACCGGGTCTTGGAGACCTGGTCGAGGTGGCCGTACTTGCCGGCCGTGCGCCTGACGGTCGCTCCGGCGTGATCGACGTCCAGGGCCTGCCGCCGGAGCGCGGCCCGGTCGAGGGGCGTGCGGTCGCCCAGGTTCTCGGCGGACAGGGTCCGCTCCTCCCGCAGCCCTCCGATCAACGTCGTCAGATCACCTCGCAGTTCGACCAGCTGCTGGATGTCCGCGTATTCCTCCGCGCTTGCGACCTCGTGCTGGATCTGCACCAGTGACGAGGCGACGCCGAGCAGTGCCGGCACCGTCAGGACGGCGGCCAGCTTGACGGGCAGCCGCCAGTTCCGCCACTGCACGACAGCGGACCACCTCGGCACCCGGCGCACCCGCGGATACGCATGCCTTGCCGGGGTCACGAGAGGCGTCCCCCGCCCCTGAACTGGTGGCCTCGCCCCGACCGTTCACGAGGTGGTTCCAGGATGCGGACGTGTCCTGGAAGGGAAGCTTCGTCCCTTCCCTTCGTCTCGACGAGGTCCGCAGGACCGAGCCCACCACGCACTTTTTTGCATCCCCACTTCAGTTCTCGAACAACTGACGTTCCATCAGGGCTGATCCGTACCTGTACCGCCGCTACGCGCCGTCGTTCGATCCTGGTTCAGTCATCACCTTCACCGCGTCCCTATGCGTTCTCGGCCGGGACGGGGACGGATTCACTGCGGACCGCCGTCTCGGGTTCGTGGAACTTCGGATTCACCGCGCGCACCAGCTCGTTGGCCACGAATCCGACGGCGAGCAGCGCGATCATGATGGAGAACGAGAAGGTGTACATGCTCGGCCCCGTGTGCCCGGCCTGCTGTCTCATGTCCGCGATGGCGTCCACGATGGCCGGCCCCGCGACTCCGGCGACGGACCAGGCGGTCAGCAGCCGGCCGTGGATCGCGCCGACCTGGTAGCCGCCGAACAGGTCTTTCAAGTAGGCGGGGACGGTGGCGAATCCACCGCCGTAGAAGGACAGGATCACCATGGCGGCGCCGATGAACAGCGTCATGCTGCTGTTCTTGCCGAGCAGCAGCGTCAGGTACAGCAGAGCGCCGATGCCCAGGTACAGCCGATAGACGTTCTTGCGGCCGATCACGTCGGAGACCGACGACCACAGGATCCGGCCGGTCATGTTGGCCAGGGACAACAGCGCGACGAAGCCGGCGGCGGCTGTCGCGCTGACCGGGCTTGGCGTGTCCCGGAAGAAGTCCTGGATCATCGGCGCGGCCTTCTGAAGGATTCCGATCCCGGCCGTGACGTTCATGCACAGCACGACCCACAGCAACCAGAACTGCGGCGTGCGCACCGCATTCCTCGCGGATACGTTCGCGGTCGTCACGAGCCGCTTCCCGGCGTCCTCGGCGGGCCGCCAGCCGGCCGGCCGCCAACCCGAGGGCGGCACGCGCACGAGCAGCACGCCAAGCGTCATGAGGGCGGCGTAGGTCAGGCCGTGCACGAGGAAGGTCTTCGCGATCCCACCCGTGTCGCTGCCGAAGGCGGAGAGCATCTGCGTCGACCAGGGAGAGGCGATCAGTGCGCCACCGCCGAAGCCCATGATCGCGGTGCCGGTGGCCATGCCCGGCCGGTCGGGGAACCACTTCATCAGGGTGGACACCGGCGAGATGTAGCCGATGCCCAGACCTATCCCGCCGACGAAGCCATAGCCGAAGACCACCAGCCAGTAGGAGCGGGTGGCGACGCCGAGTGCGGCGATCAGGAACCCGGTGGAGAAGGCCACCAATGAGACGAGCATGGCCCATCGCGGACCCCTGCTCTCGACGAGGGTGCCGCCGAAGGCCGCGGAGAGCCCCAGTACGAGAATGCCGACCTGGAACGGTAATGCGCTGGCCGCCCCCGAGATATGCAGCGCGCTCTCCAGGGGTAATTTGAAAACGCTCCAGGCATACACCTGGCCTATCGACAGGTGGATCGCCAGCGCAGCCGGGGGCACCAGCCAACGACTCCATCCTGGTCGCGCGATGATGCGGGAATGCTCAAGGAGTCGCACCGGTGGTCTACCTCCCGGGCCTGGGCAGAAGTAATTGAAAGGCGAATTGCCTGGATGCATGTCCAGCGGTCAAGCGGTGGCGAGTGTAGGGCAACTGATCGCCCCTGCCAATGGTTTGACCTGTCTGCTGTCGAGTGTGGCGACGTTTGCTGGAGGGGATCGCTCCGCGCGTAGAGCGGCACTTTCGGGCGATGTCGGACCACCGGCGACGATGGCCGGAGAACTGCTGACGATGGTTCGTCAGAAAGCGGCGTGATTCGCCCAGGCAATGGGTAAACGGGTCGAACGGCCCGGGCCCCGGAGAGAGGTCGGCTCCCCCTGGTGCGCCACAAGCGGAACGGCTGCTACTGTCCGGTAGTGGGCCAACTCGTCGCGGATCCAACGCCTTTGACTGCGCAGAGTGGACCGCTACACTCCCTGCCTCAACGGCGGTAGGCGGACCGGTCAACGCGCCGAAACCTGGAGAGAACCATGACGAGAGACATGCGGCCTCCCGCTCCACCCCCATCGGCGCCGACCACCGGCCACGGATTATCGGCCCCTTTCACTAAAGCCGGCGACCAGCCCTTGTGCGACCCGGCAGGCGAGCCCGACTTTGCGGCGATCCAGGCCAGCCCGGAGTTCACCCGGCTTCGCCGACGGCTGCGGCTGTTCGTCTTTCCGATGAGCGCGCTTTTCTTCTGCTGGTACCTCACCTTCGCCCTGCTGTCCGCCTACGGTCATGAATTCATGCGGCGCAAAGCGGTCGGCGAGATCAATGTGGGGACCCTCTTCGGCCTGCTGCAATTCCTGTCCACGATCATGATCGTCGTGACCTATGCGCGCTTCGCCAAGAAGCGGCTCGACCCCCAGGTCGACCGGATTCGCGAGCAGGTGCGGGCCGACGCGGAGGGTGGCAGAAAGTGATGGTGTCGATCGCGGTCGGCACGACCGGCAGTCCGACGCTCAACGTGACCGTATTCGTCGCCTTCGTCTGCATCACCTTGTACGTGGTCTACCGGGCCAGCGGTAGCAGCCCCACCGCCTCCGACTACTACGCGGCAGGCAGCAGTTTCAGCGGGATGCAGAACGGCATCGCGCTGTCCGGCGACTTCCTCTCCGCGGCCTCCTTTCTCGGGATTTCGGGAGCAATCGCCGTCCACGGCTACGACGGGTTCCTCTACTCCGTCGGATGGTTGGTCGCCTGGCTGGTTGCTCTGCTGCTCATCGGCGAACGGCTGCGTAACACCGGCCGGTTCACCGTGGGCGATGTGATGGCCTTCCGGATGAAACAGCGCCCGGTACGGGCGGCGGCGGCCAACGCCACCTTGGTCATCACGTTCTTCTACATGCTGGCCCAGATGGCCGGCGCCGGCGGTCTGATCGCCCTGCTGCTCAATGTGCACAGCAAGGGCGGGCAGGCCCTGGTCATCACGGCCGTCGGCATTGTCATGGTCTTCTACGTCCTGGTCGGCGGCATGAAGGGCACGACCTGGGTGCAGATCATCAAGGCCACCCTGCTGCTGCTCTGCGTGGCCTTCATCAGCGTCTTCATCCTCGGCAAGTTCGGCTTCAGCTTGTCCGGACTGCTGGAGCATGCGGCGCAGAACAGCCCCTTGGGCGAGCGCTTGCTGGAACCAGGCGGCTGGTACGGCCAGAACGCGATGGGCAAGCTCGACTTCGTCTCGCTGGCCCTGTCGCTGGTCCTCGGCATCTCCAGCCTTCCGCACGTGCTGATGCGCTTCTACACCGTGCCGGACGCCAAGGAGGCACGCAGGTCGGTGGTGTGGTGCTCCTGGTCGATGTTCACGTTCTACCTGGGGATCCTCATCGTCGGATACGCCGCCACCGCACTGGTGGGCTCGGACAAGATCTTGGCCGCCCCGGGCGGGGAGAACTCCGCGGCACCGCTGCTCGCCTTCCGGATCGGCGGCGCGGTGCTGCTCGGCGTGGTTTCCGCGGTGGCCTTCGCCACCATCCTGGCGGTGGTCGCCGGTCTGACGCTCGCCGCTTCCGCGTCGTTCGCGCACGACGTCTACGCCAACGTACTCCGGCACGGCAAGGCGGACCCGCGGTCCGAAGTACGGGTCGCCCGCCTGACGGCGATAGTGATCGGTTTCCTGGCCATCATCGGCGGCATCGTGGCCAACGGGCAGAACGTCGCCTTCCTGGTATCGCTGGCCCTGGCGCTCGCCGCGTCCGCGAACCTGTCCACCATGCTCTACTCCCTTTACTGGAAGCGGTTCAACACCACGGGGACGCTGTGGAGCATCTATGGCGGGCTGGTGTCCGGACTGCTGCTGATCGCCTTCTCACCTGCGATGTCGGGAACACCCACGTCCATCGTCAAGGGCGTCGACTTCCACTGGTTCCCGCTCACCAACCCGGGCATCGTGTCGATTCCGCTCTCCTTCCTCTGCGGATTCCTGGGCACGGTACTCAGCAAGCAACCGGCGGATCCCGACAAGCAGGCGGAGATGGAGGTACGAGCACTGACCGGCATCGGCGCCAAGCGCTAGCCGACACATCGGGCGATGTACGCGCTGGTAGCCGCGGCTCATGGGCAGCTGGTGCCGAGTTGGCCGACCCGTGGGACGAGACGGGCCGCCGTCCGGTCGTGCGCAACGGTTACCACCAGCCCCGGAAGGTGACCACCACGACCAGTTGGTCGAGGTGCAGGCTCCGCGGGTGAACGACAAGCGCGTCGACGAGACCGCCGACGGCATCCACCTGCGCAGCCGCCTGCGCGAGGCGAGGTCGTGCGTAATGGTACTGATGGGGGTGCGCACGGACGACACCTGCAGCAGCGGCACCGCGGCGAAGACCGCCGGATCGTAAGCACGCCCAGTGAGGACCACATCGGCGCCGTTGCCCAGCGCGGCGACGAGCGGTGCGGTGCCCATCTGCGCCACCAAATGCACGCTGGCCCCGACCTCCTCGACGGTGAGCTCCGGGCCGCGCGGCACCGCGCTGATCCGGCCGTCCTGCAAGGCCCGCAGCACGGTGTCGTGGTCGATGTCGGCGGGGATCACCGCCATGCGCAGGCGGAGAGCACGCTCGGTGGCGATCTCGTCCACGATGCCGCGCAACCACATCAGATGCGGGGCGGCCCCGGCGCCGCCCGCGGACCCGATGACCACGGGGACGCCGAGCGCCCGCCCGGCGCTGATCATCCGCTCCAGGTCGCGCTTGACGGCCGTCCGGTCCGTGAAGGATTCCCCGGCACCCAGGTAGTACGGGCCGGGTCGCTGGAACCCGCGTCGGCGGCGATCACATGCGGACCGCGGGCCAGGCCGGCTTCGAACGACGCGTCGGGAAATCCATAGCCCAGGATCGCCGTGGCGGCCAGCACACGCATCTCGTCCATCGGGCCCTCCCGGTCCATCGAGCCCTGCTGAAAGTGGTGGTCGGAGGATACGGTGCACCGCGTATCAGGCGCCGTTGACGACCGTGAGGACAGGAGCGCGCATGCCCCGACCTACGCAGTCCCGCAGCAAGTCGGCCCAGGAGACGTCCGATTCGCGCTGCCGAACCGGACCACATCAGCCGCGAGGCGTCCGCGCAGCAGCGCGCCCGCAGGGACGGTCACCCAGCCTTGGGCATCGCTTCTTCGCCGCGTACGTGCGCGACGTCTGCCCTCCGGCAACGAAGTTGGATCCGGTCGAGCGGGGCTCCAGCGTGAGCGTCACCTGCTTCGCAGAGAGCGGCTGGTTGCCTTCGTTCAGGACCTGCACCCGGAACGCTCTGAACGGGCTGTCCGTCGGTGCCGTCAGCGGGGTGTTCGGCGAGCTCTGAGGGTCCGTCCGGAACATCCGGTAGGTACGCGTCGGGGTCTGCGCCGAGGCCAGCTCCTGGAAAGCACGGCCATTCCCGAGCTCAGGGGGCAGGCGAAGACCGTGGCCGCATCGGTCCTCCGCTCCCTCCTGACGACAACTCAGCCCCCTTGATGCCCGCCTCCTTATCGATCGCCTTCGGGGGCTTTTCTTCGCCTGGATGTGACCAAACCGACCTGTCCGTCCACTGCCCAGACCGCTTGGAGGCCGTGGCTGCCGAACTCAACAGCCGCCCACGCAAAACGCTCGGCTGGGAAACCCCGGCCGAGCGCCTGCATAAACTGCTCGCGGCCTGATCAACCCACCACGTGTGGCAACAACCCCTGGAATCCGCCCTCGCGGCCTGATCAACCGACCACGGTGTGCAACAACCTCCGGAATCCGCACTCCTCTTGGCGGGGCTTCGTCGTGTGCGGCACGGGAGCAGCCCCGGGGTCCCTGTTCGTCACCCGCTTTGCTCTGCTGTACTGCCCTGCGGCTAGTTTGTGTACAGGACAGGTACGCAGGCCCGTGGTGGCAGAGGTGCACGGGGGACGGGAGGTCGGGAAGAGTGTCGCTGCGCGCAGGTGATCCAGCCGAGATCGGCGGTTATCCGCTTGAGGCGCGGCTCGGCTCGGGCGGCATGGGCACGGTCTTTCTCGCCCGTACGAGTTCGGGGCGACCTGTCGCGATCAAACTGATCCACCTGCAGTTCGCGGCGGACGACGAGTTCCGCATCCGCTTCCGGCGGGAGGTAACGGCGGCGAGGCGGGTGAGCGGCGCGTTCACCGCCGCCGTGGTCGACGCCGCCCCTGAGGCCGAGCAGCCGTGGATGGCGACGACCTATATCCAGGGGCACACGCTCGCCCGGCGCATCGCCACGAAGGGCCCGCTGAGCGGAGCGGAGCTGAGGAGGCTCGCCATCGGGCTGGCGGAGGCGCTGCGGGACATCCACCGGGTGGGGGTCGTCCACCGTGACCTGAAGCCCTCGAACGTCGTGCTCTCGCCCGAGGGCCCACGCGTCATCGACTTCGGCATTTCGCGTGCCGTGGACCAGCAGACACTGACGAATACAGGGCGGGTCATCGGTACGCCGCCCTTCATGTCGCCGGAGCAGTTGCAGGCGCCGCGCGGCGTGGGGCCGCAGTCCGATGTCTTCTCGCTGGGGACGCTGCTGGCGTACGCAGCGACGGGCTACGGGCCCTTCGACGCGGACAGCCCGTACATAGCTGCGTATCAGGTGGTGCACGAGGAGCCGTCGCTCGATGACGTGCCGGCAGCCTTGCGCACGGTCGTCGAGTCCTGCCTGACCAAGGAGCCCAACGGGCGCCCCTCGGCGGACGAACTCCTCGTGCTGCTACGGGACCTGCCGGCCGACCTCGGCCAGACCGACGCGAGCGGCGTTGACACGGGCCGCACCCGCGACATGATCACCCAGCATCACGTCGCGACGCCGGCCACCCCGACGCCAGCCACCCCGACACCTGCAACCCCGACCACCACCCCGGCCGATCCCGATACGGGGAGCGCCGACACCCCCGTCGGCCCCCGACTGCGTCGCCGATGGCGTCCCATGCTCGCGGCCGCGGTCGCGGTCACGGTGGCAGCGATCGGTGGAGGAGTCGCCGCACTCACGGCGGGCGGCTTCGGGGGGAACAGCGGCGGCGACAAGGGCAACAGCCTTGCGGCGTCAGGTGCCGCACTTCCGGACGGCTTCAAGCCGTGGCACGAGACCGTGCCGGGCGGTCGCCCAGACATCCCCGACGAACTGCGTTGCGTCGCGCACGGCGACGCGCTGTTCTGCGGGGGCGGCAGTGTTGTCGCGACCCGTATCAGGGCCAAGGACGGCTCGCGGGTGTGGACGGCGAAGAGTCCCGGCGTCCCCGTTGACGGCATGCACCTGGTGGGCGCCACCGACGACACGGTGCTCGGCTACCGCTTCGCCGCCCAGGACGCCCCGAAGGACCCTCACAGCGAGGTGGTGGCCCTCGACGCGAACAACGGCCGCGAGCTGTGGTCCGTACCGTCCGGCGCCCAGTCGACGGCCGTCACGAATCGGACTCAGGACGCCATTGTGATCGGCTCCGACGTCGTGACGGTCGACGCTTCCAACTCCCGCTTCGAGGCCCGCAACGCGCACAGCGGTCAGGTCACATGGACGTCGCCATTCCCTGCGGGTACGCAGTGCGCTCCCGTGCCGATGGGCGCACAGCTCGTCGCGATGTGCGCGACGAATGCGGAAGTGAATGCTTTTGCGGTGCGCCACCCCACCCTGTACCCGGTCGACCGCGCCTCGGGGACACTGGGCAGGCCCATCGCGGTCAACGGCTCCACCGTGCCGATAGGCGTCGCCTACGGCAGGCTCGTACTCCTGCAGATACACATGGAAGGAACGGATCCGGCCGGCTACAACGGGGTGGCACAGGTCGACCCGGCCTCGCGGAAGGTCACGTACTCCCGACTGGCCAAGACATACACAGGGACGCCCGGCATGGCGGACAACACCGTCTACGTGAGCGGGCAGACCGGCCTCGTCACAGCACTCGACCCCGCGACCGGCCGGCAGAAGTGGTCGCGGCAGACTGGCGTGGAGGGCGCGTCGGGTCCTGTTGCGGGAGCCGACACACTGTATTTCAGCTCGGCCACCGGCCGGGTGGTCGCGCTGTCGCCGCACGATGGCAAACCCCTGTGGACAACAGATCCGCAAGCCGATGGTTTGACGGGCGGGTCGGGCGCAAGCCCGCGGGTGACTCTTGCGGGGCGTGCGGTGATCGTGGCCGCGGCCAAGAACACACTCTTCGCTTTCGACGCGCAGAAGCCGCCGAAGTCGGGCTGACCCGGGTGGCTGGACGGCGGCCGCAACATTGCCATGGAGTACCGCGGGAAGCTCCCCCCGCCGGCACCACGTACCAAGATCCGGGCCAGGTGCGAACCAACTCGGCTTCGCATCGGGCATTTCCACCCGTTGCGGCAGGTCAGAGTAGGGGGAGGTCGCGTACCACCAACAGACCAAGAACCTGCTGGCGAGCCACTCACCGAGGCAGTGCGGCTCGCTGCCGGTCATTGCCGAGCTCTCTCACCTGGGCTGACGTCACCCAGACCGATACCGCTTTCCTCAGAACTTCGCAGGTGCGAGGTTCGGCGTAGCGCCATCCGGGCCGATGGTCGACACCCAGGCAATCGGCCGCGGCACGACCGCGGCAGTCAACAGCTTGTAGAACTCGTTACGGGACAGCTCAGCAGGGTCAAAGTCGATGCGCCTGGCGATCAGTATCCACCCGCGGAGCGGCGGGTTCCACGGAGGATCCGCAGCACCGCCAAACTGCGAAGTTCAGCCGAAAGTGCCTGGTATCGGACCACCGAGCACCAGGAGCCGACCCGGCAATCCGAACCGAGCCGAGGCCAAGAGCAGGCACCCGTGGCGGGTCGAGCACGGCTTCGTGACCGGTGGGCTGATCAAGCGGGTCAGCCCGGCGATGGTGCACACCTACTTCGAGTACGTCACCACCGAGTACCCGCGCGGCGCCGGGCGCGGCATGCTCCTGGTGCAGTTTGCACGGCGCCGATACCGGACAGCCATGGGCGCCGGTCGGAGCCCGGCGGATGGTCGGCCGGGCCGGGAAGCGCGCCGGACTGGGGGTCGTGAAGCCCCATGCCTTCCGGCACTCGTTTACTTCCGCGGTTCTCGACGCCGCCGACGGCAACCTGCTCATCGTCAGGGACGTCGGCGGCTGGGCCTCGGCCGCGATGGTGGATGAGGTCCACGGCCACGTCGATGTCCACGGCCCGGTCTTCGATGCCGCTCTGCGCACGGTCTGGGGTGAGACGCAGTGACGGCGCCGTCGCTGCTGCCGCGGCAGGATGCCCGCACGCGACGGGACCGGCTGGAGGTGCTCACCGCGCTGATCAACGGGCGAGTTCGACCCGGTGCTGCGCGGCGGGGTGCTGAAGATCCCGCCGACGCACCCGGTCTATCCATGGAGCTGCACGGTCGTCGACTGCGCGCGGCCCCGCTGGCGGCGCTACGCGATGCGCTCGGTGCACGCCGAGCAGTGGCAGGAGGCGGAGGCGCGCGGCATAAGCCGGGCTCAGTTCCTGCGGACCGCGGAGCCGCTTCCGGCCACGGAGATGCCGGAGGCGATGATGTGCCGGATCTGCCCGCAGCGGCCGGCGTTCAGCCTGCAGCTGATGCTGTGCTTCTGGCACCGCCACCGGTGGTTGAGCCACCTGAAGCGGCACCCCGGCGGGGGCGAGGCAGAGTTCGAGCGGTGGCTGGCCGACCAGCCGTCGCTCCCGGGCTACGGTGAGTGCCGCGCGGACGTGTGCGACGAACTGGCCGCCTCGCCGCTGGGGTTGTGCGGCGGGCACGAGCGCGGCTACGTCCGGGCCGGGCGCCCGGGCCGGGCAAAGCCGCCGAAGAACTTCTTCGCCACCTACGAGTGCCGTGATCGCCCTGTGCCAGTGACCTGCGAGGACCAGGCCGCCTTTTGTGCCTGGTGCCGCGCGCAGCTGCCGGTGCACCGCACCGGAACGGTCACCCTGCGCGGGCCGCGGCCCCTGCTGAGGGCCGAGTTCCAGTGGGGCATGCATGTCCACGGCCTGCAACCCGTCGCCGTGTGGCATCTGACGTGGGTGCAGTCACTCGCGGACGATTGCCAACGCCGCGACGTGGCGTCCCTGGCCAGCCTGGATGCCTCCGTCTTCCGCCGCGCCTACCACCAACGCGTGGTCCAGGAGATGCAACAGGCCCTGTGGAAGATCTACTTCACCCCTCCGGCACCCGGGGCGCCGGCTACATCGAGACCGCTGCATGAACACCGCCACCGTTCCCGGACCTCGCACCGCGGCGGCCCTGGCCGCACGCCGCCGCAAGACCGAAGCCGCCCTTGAACGCGTCCACCAGGCCATCGCCCGGATCCGACGCGAGAAAGCCCAGGCCAGCGTCGCCGACGTCGCCCGTCGAGCGGACGTCTCACGCACCTTCCGCTACGACAACGTCGAGGCCAGAGCCGCAGTCGCCGCAGCGATGGCTCAGGCCGGCGAACACCAATCCCGCACGCTCGCTGAACAGGACGACGAACGCGAAGCGACCTGGCGCGAACGCGCCCTGAACGCCGAGGACGTCCTCAAAGCCGCCCACACCGAGATCCTCGCCCAGCGCACTCAGATCGGTGAACTCCTCGGCCAGATACGCGACTTGCGAGCTGAGTGGACCGAGGGCGCCATCCAGCGGATCACCACCGAGAAGACCACCCTCAAACAGCGCGTCCGCCAGCTCACCACCGACAACCGCACCGTCGACGGGTGACTCAAGGTCGCCCGAGACCTCCCAGGCGAGTTACAGCAACTGTCCTTTGACAGTGAACCCAGTCGCTCCGTCAGCCAACCCCGTCGACGCCGACAACGCCTCTGGCGTCGCCCCGGCACACCGGCTTGAGCGGGGTTGTCGATGCTGCTTCTCGGCATGTGCTGGGCCGATGCGGACTTGGCTTCCACGGCGGCAGGCAGCGCCACCGCCCCAGTTCCCGCAAGGACCTGTGCAAGAGGCCACTTGGACAGGGAAATCGCAACTTCGACATGGCTCGCAGAGGCAGCTACCTTCACCTGGACTTCGGCGATCGCCCACGGTCACACAGGAGTTCCTCCAGGCTGAGCCACCCGCGACGGGATGAGTCGGTCACGCCCCACGAGCCCTCGCCCCCATGCGTAAGCCACCGGCCCGGGTCCACACCAGGCACCCCCAACCAGGAAGAGACACATGCCCCATCTCGCTCTGTACACATTCGGCGTCCTGAAGTCACCTCTCGCCGATCCCGCACCTCTCACACGCGAGTTCTACGACATTGGTGAGGCCGTCTACCGGAAGATCCGTCAGCAACCCGGATACCTCGCGCATGCTGAAGCGGCAGACGGTGTCCAGGGCATGCTCTTCGAGGCGGACTGGGGTGCATGGGGAGAGTTCGCCGTACCGACCTGGTACGGCAAGGGCCGCACTGTGGAAACCACCGCCCTGGCCACGACCCTCTCACTCTGGACCGACCTGCGCCCCGCCTGCGACGCCGTCTACACCGGTCTGCACCGTGAGGCGCTGAACAGGCGTTACGACTGGTTCGAGAGGACAGAACACCCGAATTACGTGTTCTGGTGGGTCGCCGACGGCGTGATACCCACCTGGCAGGACGGGGTTTCCCGGCTGGAGCACCTCCACGACCACGGCTCCGCGCCGCACGCCTTCACCTTCCGCCACTCATTCGCCCCGGACGGAACTCCGACCAGGACCAAAGGCATCGGGCCGAAGAGCGACCAGGTTCACTGACAACGAAGCCTGAATGACCTGGTTCGCGGTCATGGCGAAGTCCCCGTTGACGGCAGCGTGCCCGCCGCCGAGCGGCTGGAACATCAGCAGGGTGGACGCCTCCATCAGGTAGGGCAGGACCGTGTTCGCTCGGGTGTCGGTCACCTTCTGGGCCACGGGGACGTGGAAGTGGTACGTGCCGTGTTCGTTGTCGCCCTTCGTGCCGATGATGCGGCCCAGCGTGCCGGTGTCCGGGTCGACCGGCGGCTCCTTCCCCTCCTCCTGGTGCCGCTCGAAGGGGCCTTCGCGATGAGCCTCCCCCACAAAGGTTCGGCGTCACAGCCTCCACAGCGTGCGGCGCCGGTCGCTTCCGCGACTGAAGCCGCACCCTGGCCGTCCCGGCATCCCAACGCCGGCTCACGAGTTGCCAAGCGCAGGACACGCAGCAAGGCTGTCTTACGCATCTTCTGCTCCGATGCGGCCTCTCCCCGTCTCCGGGAAACCTGAGCCGGAGGCGGGGAAAGACCGCATGCGAAGAGCGAAGGCATGTCACACACCGTCATACAAGGTGGCTCCCGATCCCATTGCGGAACAGTGGCCCCCATTCGTGCCGCCCCACCGGCTCTACTTCGCCCTGCCGAAACAACCACCGGGCACGGCGCATGCTGGGTGCAGTGCTGACCAACCGACCCCGGCAACGGCCCCAACAACCCGCCGTGTCCGTGACTGCCGACCACCAGAGGTCGGCGCCCTGGCCTGGTCCAGCAGCACCGCGACGGGCGTGCCGTACGCCAGGGCGGGGTATGCCCTCACAGCCTGCTCCGGCCGCACGACTTCCCCGGCGGGCTGGTCGAGGGCCTGGCTCGCCGCCCCCTTCATGTGGTCGGCGAGTTCCTGCGGTGCGTCGAGCCCGCCGATCGACCCGTACAACGGCGGGTACTCCCATGCGCTCACCGCGCGTACGGTGCTGTCGGTCAGCTCGGCTTGGCGTTCCGCCCATCGCACGGCCGCCTTCGCGGAGGCCAAACCGTCGACGCCAACGGCCATCCGGCCCTTCTCCCTCGTTTGTCCGCTCATGACCGCCTCCGCGTTCCTGCCCCAGCGTCCGGTTCGGGGTGACCACGGCGCATAGGGCCATCGGCCTACGGCAGCGGAGCCTGTCGGTCCCCGCGCAGCCGTTCGGCCTCTGTACCGGACGTGGCAGCCGTCGGACGATAGGCGGTGGGTGCCGTATCCGGGATCCGCGCAGCGTCGCAAGGACTCGATCCCGGTTGACCCCGATGAGGCGGTGAGGCGGATGGATGCGCCACTGGTCGTCGGCACCGACGGTTCGGACGAAGCGCTGCGCGCGGTGGACTGGGCCGCCGACGAGGCAGCTCTCCGCGGCTGCCCACTCCACCTTCTGCATGCGTCGTTGTGGGTGCAGTACCAGGATTCCGCGCCGACCGTCGGGCGGTATCCGGAGGCGCGGCGACATGCCGCGGCCAGGAGCGTGGCGGCCTCCGCCGAGGAGCGGGCCCGGTTGCGGCAGCCGGAGGTAGCCGTGTCCGCCACGGTCCGGGACGAGGACCCGGTCTACGCGCTGGTCGACGAGAGCGACCGCGCCGCCATGGTCGTTGTCGGCAGCCGGGGGCACGGCCTCTCCGGAGTCCTGCTGGGGTCGGTGAGTCTGGCCGTCGCGACCCGTGCCCACTGCCCGGTGGTCGTAGTGCGAGATGGCACTGGCGAAGTCCCCACGAGAGGAAGGTGGGTACTGCTCGGAATCGGCGCGCCTGAGCGGACACCGGAGACGGCGGATTTCGCGTTCGCGGAAGCGGCACTGCGCGGCTACGGGGTCACCGTGCTGCACGCCCGTATGCGACACGATGGGGAGCACGCCGCACTGCGCGTCGGCCTCTCCGCCGATCACCGTGCTCAGGGTGGTCAGCGAGCCGAACAGTGGCTGGACGAGGTCCTGGCACGGTCCGTCGCAGGACACCCAGGCGTACCGGTACGCCGCATCATCGTCGAAGGTCGGGCACATCCGGCGCTTCTCCGGGCAGCGGCGGACGCGGAACTGCTGGTGCTCGGAGCCCGCCGACGTCGGGACCCGATCGGCCCACAACTCGGGCCCGTCAACCATGCGATGCTCCGCCAGGCGCCGTGCACCATCGCGATCGTCCCCGTGCAGCCGAGCGGCGGGTGAGAGCGCGGGCCGTCCAGCTACCCGCATGCATGCAAGCGGAATGGTCCTCCGCTGCTGGGGCGGACGTCTCCTGGGACGGCCCGCCCCAGTTCGACGGGCCGATCGATGCGGCCGAGAGAACCCGCTGGCCCTGAGGAGACGGGCGCGGTCCTGCTTGGCAGCACAGCCGGCGTTCCGGGGCAGCCCCGGCGAGGGACCGTCCGGCACTGGCGCGGTGCCGGGTGCCGTGGTGACGTGGATGACATACGAGCCGGGTACCGGTCCACGGGCTCGGCACCCGGGGCACCGGCAAGGTCCCCGCAGAATCGGAGGGCTGCCGTGCGGTACGTCGGAGACCGGAGACGAGGCCGGGCGCAGCGGACCGCGGACGGTCGGCGTCCGCCGGCGTCGGTGCTGCTGATCGCGACGGCGGCCGCGCTGGTCTGCGGCGGCATCGCGTGGTCCGCCGGTCGGCAGGGCGTTGCCGACGCGTGCTGGGCGGCGGGGACGGTGCTGGCCGTCGTCCCCTCCGTCGTCTGGGTCGTTCGCGCGCTGCGGCGAGGGCGGGCGGGTGTCGATCTGATCGCGGTGCTGGCGCTGGCCGGAACTCTGGCGGTGGGCGAATACCTGGCCGGTGCGTTGGTCGCCGTGATGCTGGCGACCGGGCGGACGCTGGAGGCCACGGCTGCCCGCCGGGCCTCCCGCGATCTGCGGGCCCTGCTGGAGCACGCCCCGCGCTCGGCCCGGCGCCGGCGCGGCCGGGAGATCGCCACCGTGGCCCTGGACGACGTCGCCGTCAGCGATGTCCTCGTGGTCGGCACGGGCGAGGTGGTGCCGGTCGACGGAACGGTCGTGACCGGCACCGCGACCCTGGACGAGTCGGCACTCACCGGTGAGTCGGCGCAGGTGGAGCGGCGGACCGGCGACGGTGTGCGCAGCGGCGTGGTCAACGCCGGCGGGGTCTTCCAGCTGACGGCCACCGCGACCGCGCGGGACAGCACCTACGCGGAGATCGTGCGGCTGGCCGGGCAGGCGGGTGCGGAGAAGGCGCCTGCGGTGCGTCTCGCGGAGCGGTACGCCGCCTGGTTCCTGCCGGTCTCCCTGGGCGTGGCAAGCCTGGCCTGGGGGCTGAGCGGAGAGGCCGTCCGGGCGGTGGCCGTGCTGGTCGTGGCAACGCCCTGCCCGCTGCTGCTGGCGGTGCCGGTGGCCGTCGTCTCCGGCATGTCGCGAGCGGCCCGGCGGGGTGTGATCGTACGGGACGGCCGGGCACTGGAATCGCTGGGCCGGGCGCGCACCCTGGTGATCGACAAGACCGGCACGCTCACCGCGGGACGGCCTCGGGTCCTGGAAGTGGCCACCGCACCCGGCGGCCTCTCCCCCACCGACGTCTTGCGCCTGGCCGCCTCGGTCGACCAGGTCTCGGTGCACATCCTGGCCGAGGCGATCACCCGGGAGGCACGCGACCGCGGTCTGGCCCTGTCCCCGCCGATCGATGTCACCGAGGAGCCGGGGCGCGGTGTCACCGGCAGCGTCGACGGCCGCCGGATCGCCGTCGGCAAGACCGACCTGCCATCGGCGGAACTTCCCCGCTGGGCCCGGACCGTGGACAACCGCGCACTCCTCGACGGGGCCACAGTCGCCTGGGTCACGGTCAACGGCACGCTCACCGGCGCCGTCCTGCTGCACGACCCGCTGCGCCTGGACGCACCGCACACCGTCCGGCGGCTGCGGGCGGCCGGACTGGCCCGGCTGCTGCTGCTCACCGGGGACCGTCCCGAACCGGCCCGCCAGGTCGGGACGGTCCTGGGGCTGGACGACGTCCGTGCCGGGCAACTGCCCGCCGGCAAAGTCCGGGCCGTGCGGGAGGAGTGCGGGCGCGCCGTGACCGTTATGGTCGGCGACGGCGTCAACGACGCTCCGGCCCTGGCCGCCGCGGACGTCGGAGTCGCCATGGGGGCGCGCGGCGCCACCTCGGCTTCCGAGGCCGCCGACATCGTGCTCACCACCGACCGGGTCGCCCGGCTCGCCGACGCGATGGACATCGCCGTGCGGGCCCGCCGGATCGCGGTGCAGAGCGCAGCCGGCGGCATGGCGATGTCACTGGCGGCGATGGTCGCGGCGCTGCTGGGACTGCTGCCGCCGGCCGCCGGTGCGCTTCTCCAGGAGGCCATCGATGTGGCCGTCATCCTCAATGCGCTCCGCGTCGTGCTGCCGGCCCGCGGCACCGGCGGCCCGCCCCTCGCACCTGCGGCCGAACGCCTCATCCATCGCTTCGCCGCCGAACACGAGTCCCTGCGCGGCGCCCTGGACGCCATCCGTGAGGCGGCCGGCCTGCTCTCCATCGACCCCGGTCCGCGTGCCCTGGCGGCTGTACACCAGGTCGACCGGCTGCTCACCGAGCGGCTGCTCCCGCACGAGTACGCTGAAGAGCACCAGCTCTACCCCGCGCTCAACGCACAGTTCGGCGGCCCGGACGCCACAGAGACCATGAGCCGCGCCCACGCCGAGATCGAACGCCTCGCCCGCCGCATCGCCACGCATCTCGCCCTCGCCGATGCGGCGGGCGCGCTGCTGCCCGAGCAACTCGACGATCTCCGGGCCTCGTTGTACGGACTGCACACGGTCCTGCGGCTCCACTTCAGCCAGGAGGAGGAGAGCTACTTCTCGCTCTCCTCATGACGCCCGCCGGGGACCGGCAACCGGCCGGCCGCGTTCCCGGGACCGCATCGCTCACGACGTGATCGTCAGGACCTCCGCCACCGGCCGGCGCGGGGTGCGCGGGCCCTGGGGGCCGTAGCCAAGGCGGAGGATCATCTGGACGTAGCCGGTGCCGGCGACCGGCTCGCGCAGCAGCCAGCGCAGGTCGGGCCACTCCAGCGGCTGCGTGGCGAAGGAACTGACGAGCCCCTGGCAGGTGGCGAGGAGCAGGACCCGTTCCAGTGCCTGGCCTGCGCGGAGCCAGTCGGCGGGGCCGTCGCGAGTGGTGCTGAGGGAGGCCAGTTGCGGCCGTTTCTCGAAGTCGGCGTAGGGACGGCCGGGAACCGCGCGCCGGCCGGCGAAGTCCCGTACGGGGGCCGCGCCACCACGTTTGGCGGGACCGAAGGCGTATTCCGGGATGCCCTCCACAGGCGATTCCGCGGAGGCGTCGTGGGTCCATCGGCGCTGTTCGACTTCCCGGCCGTCGTCCATGCGGTCGTACCCCTCGGCGTGCAGGACGAGGTCGAGCACCACCTCGCGGTGCGGGGTGGTCAGGAACACCAGTTGGGCCCCTTCCTGGGCCGCGGCCTCGACGAGGGCGGTGCGGAGGCTTTCCGGAATCCGCCGTTCGGTGAAGGGGTAACGGCTGGTGTGCCGGTCGGGGACGGCGGAGTAGAGGTCGGAGAGGGCTGTGTCCAGGGGCTCGTGCGGTACGTCGAAGCGCACGGACGCGAGGAGCCCAGGAGTCTGGGGAGCCGGCAGCAAAGTGGTTGCTGTGCGGTGGCCGGCATGTGCGGCGGCGGCGCGCAGGTTCAGCAGGGCCGCGCCGCAGCCGAGGTGCAGCCCCCGGGTAGTGGGGTCGGCCTGCGGCATCGCGCGATCCAGGTCGGCGGTGAGAAGCATGGTGCGCGACGCCCGCGAGTAGTCGAAGTGCCACGGCTGGGCGTTGTGCATCGAAGGCGCGGCGGTGGCGTCGGCCACCAGCGACTCCACGGCGGTGTCATCAAGGGTGGGGTGGGTGAGCACCGGGGACCTCCCGAGCGGATCGGGCCGCGTCCGGACACACCACGGACGGGGAATCGGCAGTTGCCCTTCCAGCGTCCCGGTGCGCCGTCAGCGGCATCAGGGGCCATAGAGCCCTGGACGGGGACCGGTCGGCCTGCCGGGGACGGCCGGATCGGTGATGGGGCCGACCGGCTCATGCCGGAACGTGCACCGCCCCGGCCACGCTTGAGGTGTGGCCGCACCACCGGCCG
>NZ_JBNHIN010000066.1:0-36950 GCF_050054615.1 Streptomyces sp. YGL11-2 | reverse complement strand
GTAGCCGGCACCGCAGCCAGCACCCCTGCCCCAAGCCTCACTCCGAAACGGACATCAACTCGCGAACCGCCCACTAAGAAGGCTGGTGGGACCAACCGTGGTTCCCGAAGGGACGGGGCAGCGGTGGCAGGGTGGGGGAGACGGCGTGGGATGTCGCCGCAGTGGTGGGGGAGCGGCCCTGGCCCGTGTGACTGCCATGTCAGATGAGGCTCACCCATATGCGTCCCTCCATCGTGCCGGCTGCCAACTGTGATGGCGCTCTTTGAAAGCGGCTCTGGCCGCAGTTCCGTGAAGCTCATGGTTGGGTGAGGATCCGGGTCCGGAGGAGTTGGAACGAGGCCCGGCCATACATGGCTCGCTTGAGTGTTTTGACGCGGTTTACGTTGCCTTCGACCACGCCGGAACTCCAGGGGAGGGTGAGGCCCGCGGTGACGGCATCGAGGTCCTGACGGAGGAAGCCGGCGAAGCTCTGCATCGGCTTCGGCGCGTCCTGCTCGGCATGGCGGATCCACTCCAGGAGCAGGTGACCGCGTCGGTGACGGATGAGTTCGGCGAAGGCACGGGCTAGGTCGTAGGCTCGGGTGATGTCCGGGCAGGCAAGCCGGACCTGAAGGAGCCGTTCCTCCTGGCTTTCGGTGAGGGTGTCGCGTGGGCGCATGACCCAGGAGGTGATCTTGCGCGGGCTGGGAATGTCAGCTCGGACCGGTTCCGGCGGTGCCGGCCCGAAGGGCGGCGAGGTGCTTGCGGACGACCTGGCGGCTGCCCCGGTAGCCGCGTTCGCGGATCTCGTTGAACAGGCGGGTGCCACTGACTTGGCCCTGGGCCTCGGTGAAGCGTGCGTTGAGGTATGCCTTGAACGGTTCCAGCACGCCGTTGGGGCGGCGGCCGCGGGCGGAGACGAGCAGTTGGTCGAGGTCGGTGTCACGGAATCGCCGTACGGCCTTTCGGTCGAGGTTGAGCCTTCGGGCGATCGCGCTGATCGTCCAACCCTTCTCCACCAGGTGGTGGATGTCCTCGTAGCGGTGGCGGGTCCGCTCGATGATCTGGGTGCGGGGGAGTTCTGGCATCGGCAGCTCCATCGGGACCGGCTCCGGCACTGAGGGTGGGTTCTTCTGCCAGGACGAGCCGCCCGTCCGCGGCCCGCGGCAGCGGCAGACCGGCCAGAGTCCTGCGCAGCCGTGCCGCATCCAGCCGCCCGTGGTTCAACCCGCCGTACAAGGCGCCATGACCGCGCCGGTGCTCTGGGGCCAGGGACAGCTCGACGAGCGTTTTCACCGGGCCGTCCGAGCACAGCAGGGCATCGGCCAACTCGAACAGTGCGTCGCCCCGCGTGGTTAGGCAGGTATAGAACTCCGTCCGGAAGTAGGACAGTTCGCCAAACGCATCCCGCGGGGCGTCCCGCTGTAGCAGACTCATCGTTACGGCCTTCGTACTGACCCAGTGCCTCTGTGACGGAGCACATGATCAGACGGAGGCCGCCCTGATGTCCGGCGAACAGCAGATCCCAGGCAAGTTCGATGCGACGTTCGACCTCAGACGATAAACGCCAAGCTGAGGCTATGCAGTGAGTTCGGCGGGCAGGACGGTCTCGTCGGTTTCTAACTCGATCGAGTGGAGCGGGCCTTGACCAAGAGTTCGCGGCCCATGTAAAGGCGGTCCTCGGTCCACTCGTCGCGGCAGGGCTGGGCATAGACGTCGGACACCGAAGGATCGAAGTCCGCGAGCAACAGGCGAGCCAGCTCCAGGCGGCTCTCGTAGACAACCTGGCCGCCCGTCGTCGCCGATGCGTAGTCGCCCGAATAGTGCGCCATGCCGTGTACGGAACGCACCCGCCGCCACGGCTCCGACTCCCGAGCGGCTGGAAGCCTTGGTCCCTGCCGGTGCTGCCGTAGAGGTAGGTGTCGTGGCCCTGCGCGTAGTCGTGGGCGAGAGCGGTGGTGAAGGCGGTTACGAGTTCCGTGGGCGTGTTGTTGCTGAAGGTGGCCAGCCAGCGGGGCGGCTCGAACGGTTCGGAGTGCGCCGCGATCTTCCACAGCGCAGTGTCTTCCCCTTCGGGGAGGTAGCCGAGCCGGATGAGCTGTTCAGGCGGGGTGACGTGGCGTTGGCCATCATGTGGAATCAGCGTCGTCAAGCCCGCCTAGCCTTTGGCGCTGGGTGGCGAGCCCTGCTCCTGGTGCCTTCAATCTGATGTGGCTGACCGCTGCGATTGGCCAACGTCGTCAGCAGTACCAGCCCGCGAGTCAGCGGAGCGAACTCGCTCCGGTGGGCCGCAATGCTCTCGGGCAGCTGAGGATGACAGCGCCTGCTGCCATGGCGAGTGATCTTCCAAGAGCCTTCATCAGTGATCTTCTAGACGTTGGACTCGATGCCGGTGGAGTTACCGTCGTGAACTTTGGCGGGGCTTGCGGCGTTGGACAGAGGTTCCTCCTTCATCGCGAGAGCAAGGACGAAGGCGAGCGCCATGAAGGGGATGGTCCAAGAGAAGAGAGACCGGAATGCCGCGCTGCTCTCGTCCGGGGTCGGTCGGGAGGAGTGCATGCCGGCGCTGAGGATGGCGCCGAAGAGGGCGGCCCCGAAGGCCCCGCCAAGGGATCTGAAGAAGTTCAACACACCGGTTGCGGTGCCGATGTGCTCGTGTCGCTGGGCGTTCTGGCCGGCGAGCAGGCAGACCTGGACGAAGAAGCCGATACCGACTCCCGCGACTGCCAGTGGGACGATCAGAGCAGGTGCGCTGGTGTTCTGGTCGGCGCGGCTGATGAACGCCATCGAGACGCCGACCAGGATCGAGCCGGCGACGGGGTAAAGCTTGTATCGGCCCGTCCTGGTGATGAAGAGCCCGGAGATCGCCGCAGCGGCGACCAGGCCAAGGAGCAGGGGGATGACGTACAGGCCCGCGGTGGAGGCGGATTTGCCCTGCACGGTTTGGAGGAACATCGGCATGTACAGCATGCCCGCGAACAGGACCAGAGCCGCGAGCAGGAACTGGGCCGCTGCCAAGCTGAAAGCGGCGGAGCGGAACAAGTGCAGCGGAGTCATCGGCTCGACCGCGGTGTGTTCGATGAAGAGGTAGAGGATCAGGGAGACGGCGCCGACGGCGGTCAGACCGAGGATGACGGGCGAGGTCCAGGAGTAGTCGTGTCCGCCCCAGGTGGTGACGAGTACCACGGAGGTGGTGAACGCGGTGGCTGTCAGAGCTCCGAAGACGTCGACCTTGCCGCCGGGTGCCGGCTGGGGCAGGTGGAGCCTTGCGGCGATCACGAAGAGGGCGGCGATGCCGATGGGCAGGTTGACGTAGAAGATCCAGCGCCAGGAGAGCCCGTCGGAGAATGCGCCGCCAAGCAGGGGGCCGGCGGTGAGGGCGAGCGCCGCGACCATGCCCAAGGCGCCCTGGAGCTTGGCGCGTTGCCGCGGTGATGCCAGATCGCCGGTGATGGCCATGACCAATGAGGTGATTCCTCCGCCGCCGATACCCTGCAGGGCGCGGGCGGAGGCCAGCAGGGGCAAGGTCTGAGCGATACCGCTGAGCAGCGATCCCGCGAGGAAGATCGCGACGGAGAACTGAAGGATTTTCTTGCGGCCGTACAGGTCGCCGAGCTTGCCGAAAACGAGGGTGGTCACGGAGCTGGTGAGCAGATAGGCGGTCGCGGTCCAGGAGATGCCGGAGCCGGCGTGCAGGTCTTCGCCGATGCTCGGCAGGGCCGTGGCCACGATTGTCTGGTCCAGGTTCGCGATGAACAGCACCAGCATCAGCGGAATCGTCAGTGCCATCGTGTGTTCCTCAAGGGGTCGGATAGAACTGACGGGCCCAGTGGCGGTAGAAGCCGATGGCCTCGTCGCCTGCGGCGAGGCGGGGCCGAGGCTCGTAGCGTTTGGCGTTCCAGATCCTTACGTCGTCCTTGGCCTTGCTGACTGCGGTCCACAGCACTGCGCGGGCGAGGGCGCGGTGCACGGGACGCAGCAGGGGTGTCCGTCCGGCGGGCCGTGTCCGCTGGATATCCGTGCAGGCCACGCCGAGCAGCAGGCGCGTGAGCCGGGGGCCGGTCGGTGCGTGCACGGCCCACAGGTGGAGGATGCATCCCAGTGGGGGGACTGGGATCTCGGCCCGAACGTAGCCCAGTCCCGCCAGCAGGAAGGACACGTCGTAGCGGATCTTCTTCAATGCCGTAGGACGATTCGGCCCAAGGCGTAGGTGTGAGCGTAGGTAAGGGCCTTGAGCTTGTGGCGGGACGAGTTGTCGTACGTCCACGTGGTGCACGGCGGGCAGGTGGCGGTAGTCGAGACCGTTCTCGGCGAGTTCTTGGACGTGGGCGTGCACGTCGGTGGCCCATGTGGCCGTGACGGTCACCTCTGGCGGGGAGGTGTCGGGGATTTCCCACGCAGGTGGTGTGTCGTCGTGTCCGTACCAGACTATGACGAAGCCGTTGCGTTCGCGGACGGTGCGGTGCTTCAGTCGGGCGCGCGGGTGTGGCCCCTTGGGCGTGCCGACGCAGGAGCCATCGGGGGCGAAGGCGAAGCGGTGGAAGGGACACACAAGGTTCTGGCCCTCGATGGTGCCGCCGACGCCGAGGTGGGCTCCGAGGTGTGGACAGTACGGATGCACCGCGTACGACTGTCCGTCGCCAGTGCGGTAGAGGACGACGTCCTCGCCTGCGAGCTGACGGGTAAGGACGCTGCCGCGCGCAAGCTCGCGGGAGTGCGCGAGACAGAACCACCCGCTGGGATAGGGCAGATCCGGCGTCTGCCCGTCGGTGGCACGGCTTCGAGTGCAAAGTTCCGGCAGATCCGCGTCCATCGTCACGGCTCACGAGCCAACCACTGGGGAGGGCGCCGAATTATCACCGCGCGGACAACTTAACTCGTATGAGGCATGTATTGGCGATACCTCCCTGCTGGTCATCACCTGACGCTACGGTCCATCACCACGGGTGATCGGCCGTGCGTGCTCTGCCTGCATCGCGGCCAAGGTGCATTCAAGGAAGCCAAGGGGGATGTCGCCGTGGCCGACGAAGCCGTCGAGACCAGTCGTGATGAGGCGGAGGTCCTCGTCATCGGGGCCGGCCTTTCGGGAGTGGCTGCCGCGATCGCACTACGGCGAGCCGGTGTCGACGATGTCATCGTGCTGGAGCAGTCCGGTCGAATGGGCGGAACATGGCGCGACAACACCTATCCCGGGTGTGGCTGCGACGTACCGTCCCTGCTGTACGAGTACTCCTTCGCGCCGGGCCCCTGGAGGCGGACATTCGCCACCCAGCCGGAGATCCTGAAATACCTCCAGAACACCGCAACCGGACAGGGCGTAGAGCAGGCGATCCGCTACAACGTCACCGTGAACGGCGGCCGTTGGGACAAGCTGAGCGGCCGTTGGCACCTGCGCACCAGCGCAGGCCGGTACGCCGCCCGCGCGGTCATCGTGGCCACCGGTTCCTGGCACCACCCCCGCTACCCCGACCTGCTCGGCCTGGACGACTTTCCCGGCCCGGTCTTCCACTCCGCCCGCTGGGATCATCAGGCGGACCTGACCGGCCGCCGCGTCGCCGTCATCGGCAACGCGGCCTCCACCGTGCAGTTCCTGCCCGACCTCCAGCGCCGTGCGGCTCACGTCGACATCTTCCAGAGCACCGCCCCATGGGTGCTGCCCAAACCGGACTACGCCGTCCCGGACCGCCTTCGCCGCCTTCTGCAAGAACACCCGGCGCTCCGCAACCTCGCCCGCGGGCTGCACTTCTGGACGCAGGAAGTCATCGGCCTGTCCCTGCGCCACCCGCGGTTCCTGCCACTCCTGGAGGCTGCCGCGCGGCTGCACATGCGCCGCTCGGTTCCCGACCCCGAACTACGCCGGTCCCTCGCCCCCGGCCACCGCCTGGGAGCCCGCCGTCTGCTCACCTCCGCCACCTACTACCCGGCCCTCGTGTCCCCCAACGTCCGCCTGCACCCCACCCGTGCCGCTCTCGTCGAAGGCAGCGACATCGTGGGCTCCGACGGGCGACGGGTCGGTGCGGACGCCATCATCCTGGCCACCGGCTTCCGCATCGGCGAGCTGTCTATCGCCCCCCACCTGTACGGTTCCCATGGCCAGAGCCTCGCCGACACCTGGCAGGACGGACGCCACGCCTACCTGGGCACCAGTGTCAGCGGCCATCCCAACCTCTTCCTCCTGCTGGGACCGAACCTCCTGAGCGGCACCACCGCCGTCCCCACCATCCTGGAAGCCCAACTGCGCTACATCACCGACGCACTCACCCACCTGCACCGCTGCGGACACCGCGCACTGGACGTCCGGCCCGACGTGGAACAAGCGCACAACGCCGCCCTGCGCGGTGCCCTCCAGACCACCGTGTACACCACCGACCGTTCCAGCTACTACTTCAGCCCGCCGGGCCTGAACACGTTCTGCTGGCCCTGGTCCACCCGCCGCCTCCTGCGCCAACTGAACGCCTTCGACCCAGAGGCATACACCTGGCACCCGTCGCACCACACCTCTTTGCCCACACAACGCGACGCGGCAGCCAGGCCACTACGGTCACAGACCGGCGCGTGACGGAGCACCGGCTCCAGTGAGCCGGCGGACCGCCCCCCACCTCCAGGAGGCTGGATCGCACGCCCACGTCAGTGACGCTGCAACGCGGCGTGGCAATGACATGGTGGTCTACCTGCGGTGGCTACAGCGCGAGGGCATCCGCCGAGATTGTCTACCGTGGGCAACTGGACTGGCAGGCGGTCGCTGAAGCCCGGCAGCCCAGCGGACTGTCGGGCTTCGACGACGGACTGGCGCTGAGCGAACTGCTCGACGCGCTGGACGGTGAAAGGCGTGAGGCATTCGTGCTCACACAGCTCGTCGGGATGCCGTACGCGGACGCCGCGGCGGTCGTGGGCTGTCCGATCGGCACGGTGCGCTCGCGGGTGGCCCGCGCCCGCGCTGACCTCACCGGCTGGCTGAGGGCTGCCGAAACCTGCGATGGAGTCCCCCAGGTAGTCGCGGCGTGAGCGGCTCCGGTTCCGAGTGATCACGGTGTTGCCGGTACGCCGCCCCATAGGGCGGAGAGCGCCCGGCCGGGCTGGCGCACCAGCAACCCGAGGAAGCACTGCCGTCGCCGGGCGGGCGCAGCCATGCCCTGTCCGGAACGGACGGAGAGGGTGGGCCCGTCAGAGGCCGGGCGGCGCTCTTTCGGCTGTCGGGTGTGGTGTCCCGCCTTCGTGGTCGAATCTCCCCATCCATGGTTGCGCGTCTGTGGTTCCGGAGATATGTGGGCCCCGTCCGGGCTGAGCGATAGCCCTTCGCTCCTCTCGTCAGGATGGCGTCGTGCTCACCTTCGCCTGAGTAGCCTCATGGCTGCCCGCTCTCGTACGACGGGGTCTGTGCTCAGCGCAGCGTCCGCGAGCAGATGGATGTGCCAGTGCAGATGGAGCCTGCCCTCGGTCGTGGGATCTGAGCGGCTGGCGAGTGCGAGTACGGGTGTGGGGTCGTGGAGGTCGAGGCGTACGGCGAGGCGGGCGAGGTCGGACTGCTCGTCGCCGAAGGCGGCCAGCTCCCAGTCGATCAGCAGTCGGGAACCGGCGGGTTGGCGAAGGAGGTGGCCAGGCTGCAGGTCGTGGTGCAGCAGCACGGGCTGGATGGTGCTCTCCCTGGCCTCGACCTCTTGATGGAGTAATCGGGCCGTGGTGCGCATGGCTGGGGCGGCTGTCGCGTACATGCGCAGGCGGTCGTGGAGGTAGTCGGTCCAGCTGTCGTGCCGTCGGGCGCCGGCGAGGCGGCCGATGTGGGGGCCGGGGATGCGATGGACGGCGGCCAGAGATTCGGCGAGTTCTGCCAGGAGCCGATCTGCGGGTACAGGCTTTGCGTGAACTGCGGTCTGTGCAGTCCATGGCGGGATGCTGTCCTGGGATGCGGCGAGCAGCTGTGGGCTTGGGGCTCGGTGCCTGGCCAGGAGGCGGAGAGCGGCGGTTTCGTTGGCGGCGCGGCTCGGGTCGCCGTAGTGCTTGAGGATGTACGGCGGTTGTCCGTCCACCGACCAGACGCGGTTGGTCTGGCCGGTGGTGATTTCGCGGGCGTTGGGTGGGACGCGGCCGTCTATGCCGGTCATGGCGTTGTCAGGCGACGTCGCCGAGGTAGCTGTCGGGGGCCGCAGGTGCCTCGGCAAGGGAGGCGATCGGCTGACGGATGGCTCGTGGCAGCAGGCTGAGGGCAGGAACCTTGCCCAGCGGCACCCATTCCAGGCCGGTCTGCACCTCGTCCTCGGCGTGGCCGCCGAGTTGGTCGGGGTCGCTGGTGGGGGTGCACAGGAAGATTGCTTCGATGCGGTGGGTGGTGGCTTCGCGTACGGGGTGGTCGTGGTGGGCGCCGATGTATTCGCGGAGCCACAGCAGCCGCTCGACGGTGACGGTCAGGCCGGTTTCCTCGTCGACTTCGCGGCGGACGGCGTCGCCAAGGGTCTCTCCGGGGTGCTGGCCGCCTCCGGGGAGGAAGTAGCAGTCCTGGTCGTCCCAGTTGGCGCGCATGAGGAGGACGTGGCCGTTGTGGAGGATGACGGCTTTGGCGGAGGTGCGGATTTTGGGGGTGACGGGCTCGGTCACGGTGCTGGTCCAACTTCCTCGTGTGGCTTGGGTGGTGTTCAGCGTTCAGTCTTGCCGAAGGTGGTCGGGTGTCCCGCGATGCGGCGGAGGATCATCCGCCAGGGGCCGGCGAGGCGGATGAAGGGTTGGACGGGGCTGCTTGTGATCAGTGCCGTACGGCGGCTGGGCGTGGGTCGTGGAGCAGCCGGGATGCGGCTGGTAGTGGGCAGTACTGCGGCGTGGAGGGCCGGGACCAGCTGGAGCAGCCGGGCGGTGAGGACGGGGCCGTGCAGCAGGACGCCTACGAGGGCGAGCGCGAAGCAAATGGGGCCGGACCACCAGGCGCAGATCACCGCGGCGGCGATCAGTGGGGCGCCGGTGAGCCAGACGATCTCGTCGGCCCATTCCCGGAGTATCAAGAACGCCTTGCTGATTCGGGACAGATCGCTGGGCAGGTGAGCGACGTCCCTCGCATGCCGGTCGGGGCGCGCTGACGTGTGGAAGGCGAGCGCGTGGAGGTTGGTCAGACCGCGTGGCTCGGTGTAGGGCTCGTCGAGGACGGCGACGGTGGCGGGTGCGACGCCGGCTCCGAGGAGGGAGAGCCGGTGGCCGGTGCCGAGGTCTTCCATCGGTTCGGGGAATCCACCGAGGGACCGCACAGCCGGCAGGTGGACGCACATGCCACAGCCGACGCCATAGACCATCGGGCGCAGCAGGGCCCGGATCGCGGGCGGGAGTTGGGCGGTGGTGAGCCATTGCGCCAGGCGGGTGCGGGCAAGTTCGATGCCGAGTGAGCGGCGGAGTTGGTAGAGCCATTCTCCTGCCAGGAGCAGGCCGATGGCTCCGGATGGGAAGGCACGGCGAGCGAGCAGAGGCAGTCGCTGCTGCTGGATCAGCGCCGGCGGTCGGCCGGTGCGGGCACGGTGGCGGGTAGCCGTCTCGGTGAAGGAGTTCAGCGCGCGGACATCGGGGATCGCGTCGGCGTCGTAGACGCAGAGGAAGGTGTTGTCCGCGTCGTTCTCGTTCTGCCATCCGAGCGGGCCGAGGATCGTGTCGAGGTGGTCGGCGGCGTGGTTGAGCTGGCCGGCTTTGCGGCCGCCGGTATCGGGCTGATGCAGGTGTACCAGGCGTAACCCGATGGCCGGCTGATCATCGGCAAGAGCGGCGACGGTCTCGCGAGTGGTGGGTGCGGCGTCGTACAGCTGAGTGAGGAGGGCGAAGCGCTCGTTCCTGGGGGCCGCGTTGACCTTGTCGGCGATGTTGCCGCAGCGTGCGCGGGGGAACAGCCCGCGCAGCTGCACCTCGGTGAGTGGGCCGGTGGTGGCCAGTGCGGGCAGGCGGGCACGGTCGCGGCGGCGGGCGTTCTCTTCGCGTTCGGTGGTGATGACGACAACCGCTGCACGTCCTAGCGGGTAGTCCAGGGCGGTGAAGGCGGCGATCGTCTCGGGGGCGAGCGCCTGCTCGCGGAGCATGGGCAGCAGGACCACCAGCCACGGCGCCTTTTCGCCGGCCTGGGCGGGGTCTCGGTGGGCGTTGGCCAGCAGCCAACGGGCACAGAGTTCGACTGCGACGAGCGCCCAGAGCGCGCGGGCCAGTAGGAGGGCCAGCAAGACGGGAACGGTGAGGTGGAGCCAGAGGTCGTCGACCGTCATCGTTCGTCCTCCAGCAGGCGGTAGACGGATCGGACTTGGTCTGCGATGCGCGGCCAGGCGAGGAGCTCGGCGCGTTCTCGGGCCGCGGCACGTCGTGATGCATGGGCGGCGGTGCCGAGTTCACCGAGGAGCATTTCGACGGCTCCGGCGGCAGCATCTGCGTCACCGGGCGGTGTGAGGTCAGCGGCCGGGCCGTCGCCCGTGTAGTACGAGATGCCGCCGGTGTCGGTGGCGACCACGGGGGTTCCGCAGGCCAGGGCTTCCAGGAGTGCGTTGTTGGCGGTTACATCCGCGAGTGGGAGGAACACGACCGCCGCTTGGCGGTAGAGCTGGGTGAGCGTGAGTTCCGTGATTCCTTCCACTACGCGTGCGGCGGGGTGCCAGGTACGCCGGTTGGCCTGACGGGTGACGACGACGAGTTTGATGTCGTTGCCATGCCGGCGGTGGAGCCGATAGTGGACTGCGTCCAGGGCGTCCCAGTCGCGTAGCCACCAGCCGACGGTGAGGACAAGCGGCCGGGCGGCGGTATCTGGGACCCTTGCCGGCGTGAAGGCGGCGGTGTCGATGCCGTGCGGGATCAGGTGCACGCGCTCCGTGGGCACGTGATCGGCGAAGAACGCCTGCTGGTTGGGGGCGAGGGTGATGATCTGGTTCGCGCGTGCGGCGAGTTGCCGCCAGGCCGCTGCTGGCATGAAGCGGGACAGGTGTGCCGGTGGCTGGTGGTAGGTGACGGCGGTGGGGCCCGGTCGGTGGCGGGAGAACCAGAACTGTTCGTCGCCGTAGAGGACGTGCGCGGGCCCGCGGCTGGTGAGGACGCGCGCGTCCGTGGCGAAGTGCTCGGCCGGGTAGAACGGCAAGGGGCAGCGGCGGCGAAGCCAGTGATGGGCTGCTGATGTGACCTTCCGGCCGGCGATGCCTTGTGGTGCGGTGACGCCGTGGGCTCCGGGCAGGTAGTCGAGGAGGCGGTCGTGGCCGCCGTGATGGCTGTGCCACGGGACGCGGACGGCCGACGTGATCACGGTGTGCGGCACGGCGCCTCCTCGCTCGTCGCGGCAGGCAGCAGACGCAGGTCTCGGAGGGGCGGCGCAACCGCTGCGGGCCTGGTGACGTGAACCCCCGCATCCGCAATGCCTTCCGAAGCCTGGTCTTCAGCTGAGGAAGCTGCACCGCCCGAACACATCTCGCGCATGAGGGAGCAGCCAGCGACCACAACACGGCGCGCCCGCTCGATGCCTCGGCGACGGTGATCAACAGATGGCCCAGCCCCCGTGGGGTGGTGTCACAAACTCCCGTGACACGACGGGCTGTTCGCGGATTTCAATAGACGAGATCGTGGATATCTAATATCTTCGATGTTGATCGTGTTGCGTTCGAGGGCCGTGTTCGGGGCCGCCCTGAGCGAGGGTCTCGGTCGTGTCGAAGCCAAAGGCATGGTGGCCAGTTGAGCAATGCGGATGCGGTTATTCCGCCCCCGGCACTTCCTGGGGCTGACAGGGCGGCTGCGCCCGAGAAGACCGGGCCAATGCTCGCGGTGCTGTTGACGGCGATGTTCATGGCGCAGTTCGACTTCTTCGTGGTGAATGTCGCTGCGCCATCCATCTCCCATGATTTGCGCGCGGGACCGGTCATGCTGGAGCTGACCATGGGCGGCTATGCCTTCGCCTACGCGAGCGGGCTGATCACCGGCGGCCGCCTGGGCGATATGTTCGGTTACCGGAGGCTGTACCTGGTCGGGATGGTGGCCTTCGCCGGTGCCTCGCTGCTGTGCGGGATCGCGCAGTGCCCGTGGGAACTGGTGGTGGCACGACTGCTGCAGGGCGTCACCGGCGCGTTGATGGTGCCGCAGGTACTGGCCATCATCACTTCCGCCTTTACCCCGAAGCAGAGGCCCAGGGCGCTTGCCTGGTTCGGCGTCGCGGGAGGGCTCGGCTCCGTCTCCGCCAATGTGCTGGGCGCTCTGATGCTGGACGCCAACGTCTTCGGGCTCGGTTGGCGGACGATCTTCCTTGTCAACCTCCCGGTCGCTGGCGTGGCGGTGGCGTTCGCCCGGCGGCGGCTGCCCGTGCTCACGCCGTCGCGCCGCCAGAGACTCGATCCGCTTGGCGCGGTGGGCATCGCCTGTGCCATCGCGCTTCTGTTGGTGCCGCTGGCTTTGGGAAACGACCAACACTGGCCCCTGTGGACATGGTTCTGCATGGCCGCGTCGGTGCCGGTGGGCGCGCTGACCCTGTGGTGGGAGCGCGTCCTGGCCGCCCGGAGCGGCGGTGCCGTGCTCGATCTGACGCTGCTGCGGGTGCGGTCCTACAGCTGTGGTGTGGCGGCGGGCGCGGCCTTCCTCGCCTATTTCGCCAGTTTCATGTTCGCTCTCTCGCAGTTTCTCCAGGTCGGCCGCGGCTACTCCGCGTTGGGGGCCGGGCTTCTGGTCACGTCGAGCGCCGTGATGTTCTCGTCGAGTTCTCTGGTGTCGTCCCGGCTCGTTCCCAAGTACGGGCTGGGCGTGGTGGTGGTCGGAGGCTTCGTCACCGTTGCCGGCCTCCTGTCACTGGTCCTGCAGCTTCGGATATGGGGAGCCGGGGCACCACTGGCGGGCGTCGTTGCATCCGTCATGGTGACGGGAGCGGGGAACGGCGCTGTCCTGCCGCAGCTGATCGGCGCATCGCTGGTGGCTGTCACACCGCAACAGGCAGGAGTGGGTTCCGGTCTGCTCAATACGGCCCAGCAGTTCGGCAGTTCGGCCGGGGTGTCCGTCATCGGCAGCGTGTTCTTCGCGATAGCCGGACCAATCGACTCCACGGGAAAGGCGCAAGGTGTTCACTACGCCCACGCCATGCAGGTCGCAGGGCTCATCGACGCCGCTCTAGCCCTGATCGTCACCGCACTCATGGCATACAACAAACGGATGTCAGACCGCATCAACGCTTCTCATTGAGAACTCAATGCCCTTTACCCGCGCCGATTGGCATGGCCGGCAGGCGAGGGACGTCGACCAAGGCCCCCCGCGCCGACCGAACCGGCACCCTCCGCGCGCACGGTGAACAGACATGCTGTGCAGCCGTGTTCGGTGGTCCGCGGTTCAGTGCTGGGCGGCACCGATCGGCAGCGGTTCCGCGGGCATTGCGTACGTTGTTGCGTGCAAGTCGCACGCACTTTTCCTGGGAGGTCTCATGGTCATAGGTCACGTGCAGACCCGGCGGATCATCGGTCAGCCGGACGATGCTGCGGTTGGCATCGCGCGCTACCTCCAGCCGTCCTGCGTTCAGGTCACCGATGGCGTCGTCAGCGACTACTCGGAGTTCGTCGCGCACATCACGCAGGTTCTCCAAGGCGCGTTGCTCGGCCTTGCAGACACCGAGCTTGCGGCACTGATCGGCGCGGGCGAGGTTGTTGAGCAACTGATCGGCACGCGGCGGACCGAGGGGGCATGGTGATGACCGAGAGGCGTCGCAGCGCGCTGATCGGGCCGGTGCTGGTGCTGGCCACGCTGGTCTCCAGCATCATCAGTTCGTTCGGTGCTCCGCTGATCCCCACTGTTGCTCGCGATTTTCATGAGTCGCTGAGTAGGGCGCAGTGGTCGCTGACGGTGGCGCTGCTGGTCGGCGCGGCGAGTTCCCCGGTGCTGGGCCGGCTCGGCGACGGTCCGCGACGGCGAGTGACGTTGCTCGGCGGCTTGGCCGTGGTCACGGCGGGCGGTGTCGTGGCTGCGCTGGCCGGCGGCTTGGGGATGTTGCTCGTTGGTCGCGGACTGCAGGGCGTCGGGCTCGGGCTGGCGCCGCTGGCGATGGCCACCGCCCGGGCAGAACTGCCGCAGGCCAAGGTCGCGCCGATGATTGCGCTGTTGTCGGTATCGGCGGGTGCCGGCCTCGGTGCTGGTTACCCGATCAGCGGGGTGATCGCCGAGGCGTGGGGATTGGCGGGTGCGTACTGGTTCGGCACGATCGTGTCCGGCCTCGCGTTGATCTGTGTCGCCGCAGTCGTACCGTCGTGCGCGGGGTGTAGCGCCCCCAACCGGCTCGACTGGGCCGGCGCCGTGCTGCTCGCGCTGGCGATGGTCACCGCACTGGTGGCAGTGGCAGAGGGGACACAGTGGGGTTGGGGTTCGCCGACGATCATCGGCCTGTTGGCTGTCGGCGTAGTGCTCTTCACAGTGTGGGCCGTGCAGCAGCTGCGCGCCGGGAACCCGCTGGTTCAGCTGCGTCTGCTGCGCCATTCATCCGTGCTTTCCGCCGATGCCTGCGCCATGGTGCTCGGCGTCGCGATGTACATGGTGCTTTCGGGGGTGACAGAGTTTGTGCAATCCCCATGCTCGGGCGGATTCGGGTTCTCCGCATCGGCCGTCGTGGCCGGCCTCGTCCTCATCCCCCTGTCCTTCTTCATGCTGATCAGCTCCCGCACCCTGCCGGCCTTGGTGACACGCGTAGGGATCCGGGCGGTGCTGACGATGGGCTGCCTCGTAGCCGCGCTGGGCTGCGGATTCTTCGCGGTCTTCCATGGCGCCCTGTGGCAGGCCTTCGTGATGACGGGTGTCCTGGGAGTGGGACTGGGCACCACCTTCGCCGCGATTCCGGGTTTGATCGTGCAGTCGATCCCCGCCCGGGAGACAGGTAGCGCCATGGGCTTCTACCAAGTGGTCCGCTTCACCGGCTTTTCCCTGGGCAGCGCGCTCACCGCTACCATCCTGGCCGCTCATGTCAGCGGCAACGGTCAGCCAACGGTGGGCGGTTACACCATGGTGCTGTGGTTCTCCGCCGGCTTCTGTGTCCTCGCCGCCGCCCTTGCCTGGTTCCTGCCCGCCCGATCCACCCGGCTCACGCCCGTGGAGCGCCTGCCCGCCGACGAGGTCCGGCTAGTGGAACAGACCGACGGCGACGACCTCTCGTCGTAGGCAGCCTCCAGGCATGACGACCCGCGCCAGGTCGTCGTCCACGATCCACGGCCGGGTACTCACACTCCACGAACGGCCGAATGGACCTACCATTCACGCCCGACCAGGACAACTCGACAAGATCGTGTTACGAGCTCTTAGACTCGTCCTATGAAGCTGTCACAGGGCGTCGAATGGGGAATGCACTGCGCGACGCTGCTGGCCCAGGTGCCAGACGGCGGGTTGATGCGGCGCGAGGCTCTGGCCGTGCACTACGGTCTGCCCGAGGCATATCTGTCCAAGCACTTGCAGGCCATGACACGAGCGGGCGTCCTGCAGGCAACCTCCGGGCCCAAGGGCGGTTACCGGCTGGCGCGGCCGGCGGACGAGATCACCGTGCTGGACGTCGTCCGGGCGATCGAGGGAACCGCGGAACCCTTCATCTGCCAGGAGATCCGGCAGCGTGGCAAGGGCGCCTCAAGTCCCGACGAATGCCGGTTGCCCTGTCAGGTGAATTCGGTGATGCGCAGCGCGTACCAGGCATGGGAAGCATCCCTGCGATCCGTCACCATCGGCGAACTCGTGACGCGCATGCCGAAGTCAGTGCTCAAGCGCAATCAGCGACTGCTCTCCGCATAAGCCAGATGACTTCCCGCGGGGCACACTCCACGGCGAAAAGTGATCCACAAATTGTCTTCCGGCCACTGATCAGTTTCCCGCCGTCCCACTGGGCCGTCCTGGGACTTCGCCTGGCCCATGAGTGTGTCCGCCTGGACCGCGCGGGCTGAGGGAACGCAGCCCGCGCCACCCGGGCCGTCTCCTCAGGAACCCCGTTGATCTTCCTGGCGTGTAGCGACACCGACACCCGCCCCAAACACAACGACGGCCTTCACGACCACGACGGGTCGCGAAGGCCGACGTCACGTCCAGCCCCGAATTCGCTAACGGTGCCACCCCGGGATGAGGGATGGGGCCCTCATTCGATGGACACGACTGCCTGCTCAGGTCAGCTGGCGGGCCTCTGCTTGCGGCGGCGCATCCACCAGGTGAGTGCTGCCCCGGTCGCGGCGAGCGCTGCGGCGATGCCCGCGATCAGGCCCACGGGGATGTTGTTTCCGGTGTGGGCGAGGTCGCCGTCGGGGTTCTTCGTCGCCGGCGGCTGGCTGTGGCCGCCGCCGGGTGTGGACGGGGTCGGTGCTGGAGTCGACGGGCTGTGCGTCGGTGTGGGCTTGCCGGTGTCCGTCGGCGTGGGCGTCGGGGTGGGGTCGCCACCGCTGCCTCCGCGTTCACCGTCGGCTCCCAGGAAGACCTGCTCGGTGTTGCGGTAGGTGGTCTCCGCCTGTGTGGAAGTCTTGGTGGTCTTGTCCAGGTCCCGGTGCTGAGTGTTGAACTGGGCGTGCGTGATGTTGCGCTTGGGGGCCTTGGAGAAGTCGACCCCGCCCATGGACAGGATCCACACCTTGCCGCCGTAGGTCCGCTTGAACTTGTAGTCGCCGTTCTTGAACGAGTAGACGTACTTGTCGTAGACGGTCTTCTTGTCCCAGTTCTGGTTCGGGGCGCGCAGCTTCCACTTGGAGATGTCGTTGCTGTTGATGATCTTGTGGAAGTCGGTGGGTTGGGCGGCGTCTGCGCGGCGCACGTGCTCGGCCGCGACGCGGGAGCGGTAGACGTAGCGCAGGTCGGCGTAGGACGGGTCATTGTTGACGCGCCGTTCCAGCTCGGGCTGGATCACCGTCTTGATGAGGGTTTCGGCCTGCCGGGTCTGCGCCTCGTCGATCTTGCAGGCGTTCGGCGGGACGTCCGGGCCTGTCGGCACCTCCATGTTGACCTTGAGGGGCGCGTCGAGGATGTAGATGCCGCCGTCCTGCTCGCGGACGGTGGCGGGCTTGGGTGTGATCCACTGGCGGATGATGGGCAGGCACGGCTGACCTTCCGCGGTGCGGGGAGCGGCCTGCCAGAAGCGTTCCCCGCGCTCGTACTTGTCGGGGTTCATCGCGTCGGCGTAGTCGTGCTTGAGGGTCAGGTCTGCTTCCAGCAGGATGCGGCCGGCATCGGTCTTGGCGAACTCCTTGTCCAAGATGAGGTCCGGTCGGATGGGGTTGAGGTTGACCCAGAACTTGTCGGGAGTCAGGGCGAGCCAGGTGAAGAAGGCGTCGTCGGCCAGGTTGAGGCGGGCCTCGCCGCCGTAACCGGGCTTGTTGTCCGGATCCTTGGCGTAGTCGGCCTTCAACGAGTACTTCATCCCCTGGCCCTTGACGGGCGTGGAGACGTAGTTGAGCTGCATCGTGGAGAAGTCGATGCCGCCGGGGCCGCGCATGAAGTAGCCGCCGCGGTTGCTCGCCTGGTACTGCTTCTGGATGCGGAAGGCTTCCTCAGGGGTCTTCCCCGAGCGCAGCGCCTCGTCCATGATCGGGGAGCGTCCGCCCTTGAGCGGGTCCGCGTTGAAGCGCGCGTCGTACTTGGTGTAGACGTTCGGCTTCTGCGGGCGCTCGATCGCGTTGGATCGACGTTCGACGATGCCGGCCTGAGGCTCGCTGGTTCCTCGCGCCTGCTTCAGCTCTTCGTCGAAGGCTTTGATCTTTTTCTTGCTGGGGTCGTCGGTGGCCGCGCCGGTCAGGTACTGGAACTTGTCGTTGGGGCGCTGTTTGGCAAGCTGCCGGTCGGCCTTCATCTGGTCGTCTTCGACGTGGCCGTTCGACTTGATCTCGACGTTGCGGCTTTCGGCGCGGTTGCGGGCGTCCACGTACCGCTTCTGCGGCTTGCCGTCCTCGTCGGTGTACTCGAGGGTGTCCTCACACCACCAGTCCGGGCCGATCATGTTGTACTTCTTGACCATACGGGCCATGAACGCGTCGCCGCGGGGCGGGCTTCCGTGAGGAGCCAGCCAGCGGACGTCCATCCACCGGTTCCACTCCTTGTACCCGGTAGGCGAGTTGTACTGGCGCTGGTAGCGCGCGTACATCTCCATGACCCGGTATTCGGGATCGCCGGTCTTCTCGAACTTCTTCTGCCATGACCTGTAGTCGGTTCCGGCCTTGTCGAGCTGAGCCTGGGTGGGTGCAAGAACCCCGTCAAAGTCCCGGGCCGGATTGACGTAAGTGTAGTTCTCGTCGGTCGGGTACGGGTCGTAAACTCCGTTGAGCGGCGGACCGGAGTTGGGCGGCGTGGTGCCGTAGCTGTGCCCGAGCCACTTCTCGTCACAACGCTGTGGTTTGGCCGCGGCCTCAGCCTGGTTGACCTGGAGCCCGGGAAGTCCGGCAACTGTGACGGCGGCTGCCGCGCCGATGGCCAGCGCGAGGCGCCCCCGCAGGCGCGATGGACGGCCCGGCGGCCGTAATGTCGGGATGGTCACGTAGTCTCTCCCCCTGAGAAGCTAGTGCCAGACGCGCCGCGTAGGGCTTCCGAATCGTCTGGAAAGAGTGCGGCGCCGGCGACTTGCCAACCTTAGACTCGTCCCCGCCTCAGAGGCGTGAGAAGTGGACGATTGTTTCGGCCAACAAGCCGTTGTGGTCGGATCGTTACTCTTCGAGCCAGGTCTCTTCCAGGTTCACGGCCACCTCGCGGGGACGCCGCACACGGAAGACGGACAGCACCCCTTCGTGCCGACTGACGGGCATGACGGTGCGCAAGATGGCGTCTTCCAACTCGCTCCAGGCCATGGTGCGGGCTTCGGCGTCAGCGTTGAAGTCGACGTTTTCCAGGGCGTTGTGGGCGGCGAAGGCGTCGATGATGTCGTGGACGTTCCCGTCGACGGTCCAAGGGTCTTCACCGGCCCATCCATCGGCCCACAGACGGGTTCCGTCGGGGTGAATGAAGAGGAAGCACCGGTAGCGGATGGAGAAGTCGACGGTGGCTGATCCGATGAGTGCCGCGTTGGGATGCAGCTTGGCTAGGGCTTCGGTGTGGTCGGCCAAGGGGGTGAACTCGCCGCGGTGCGCGAAGGCTGCATCTGTGATCTCGGTAACCGGTCCCCAGCAGCCGACTTGGATCTGTTCGAGATCGGCCCGGGTCTCGTGAGGGAACTCATCGCCAGCGCGGCGGGATTCCAGCTCGGCGGTGATCTCCTCGACAGTGGTGAGGCTCGCGGCGATCTCACGAGCTCGGGCGTGGTCATGGGGAGGTAGAGAGCCGTGTGGGCCGGGGAAGGGCCGCTCGATCATCGTGAGGCGGAACGTGCCGGTGTGGACTGTGGGGGTGTCGGGGGGATAGTCCCAGATGTTGTCGTCAGTCATGGCAGCCCACGGTAGTGGCAGGCGCTGGTGGTGGGGTGGGATTCACCCGGCCTGGCGCCGTCAGAAAGAGGCCAGGTGATTGGAGAGGCGCAAGGCGTCGGTGGCCACGGTCAGAGCGGCGTGAAGACCAGTGACCTCGTACAGCGTGGGGTGGACGGGGAGTCCAGTTTCTGTGGAGGCTGGGCCAGTTGGCGAGCACGACGGTGGTTGCGGCCAGGCTGAGGCGTGCAGTGACGTCCATGCCCCCGTCATGGCTTGGCTTCCAGCTCAGCGAGGTGCCGGACGGAAGCCTCGGCCAGGTCTCGTTGGCCGGCCTTCCATTCGTTGGTGTACTCCTCGAACCGCATCGCCCCGTACTTCTTAATGCGCTCGGCCTTGGTCTGGCTCTGCGGAGCGGCTTTCTTCTCGTTGTAGATCTCCGTCAGCCGGGATATGGCCTTGTCCTGAGTGGCGAATCCGGCTTCCTGAGTCTGCTTCCCGACAGTGTTGCGGTACCGGATCTTGTATTCGGGGGGGCACTTGGACCACCTCGATTGTGGGTGCTCGCAGTCCTTGAAGAAGGTGCCCACGCCGCGGGCCAGGGTTTTGGTCGCCATGGTCTTGCTGACTCCTCGGGTGCCGATGCTGACGGTTTGCTGACCGCCGATGGTCCGAGACATCTCTGACCTGCACGAAACCGTGAAACCTGTGATATGTGGTGGAACTTCGTCGGCCGCAGTCACGAAGACATCGCGAAGGCCCGCGAGGACTGGCAGAACTCCTCAGATCGCTTCGGCGCCGTCGAGGGGTATCCGGGTGACCGCCTTCCCGCCCCTGCCCTGCCGAACGCCATCATCAGGCCGCGCAGGAATCCACCGCGCCACTGACCCCTCCGACGCGTCACCAATCCCTCCTGAACGGCACCGATGAACCGGCCTCACGCCGCTCCGATCGTGGAGCGGCCTGCGCGGATGGGTGCTGCCGCTGTTGCCTGACCCCGACGGTCACGGGGTGCGTCCTCACCATCGAGGAACGCACCTCACTCGAGCCGGGTGAGGTCGTGCTCATGGTGGACCCGCAGGAGCGCCGAGCAGGGCCCGCCGCGCCGTAGGCGGCCCAACCGGGAGTTCTGCCGACCTGGCGGAGTGTCAGGTCCACGATGCCTACTCAGGGGGTCCTCGCGGTGGGACGCGCGGCGCGCCCGTTCATCCTTGTCCGCGTCTGGGCGGGGCCGTCGAGGGCTAGGCCGTCTCTTTCGGGGCATTCGCTGGGCGGCGGGTCGATTAACTTCTCCTCTGGGCCGGGAAGCCGCTGGAGGCGGTGTGCGAGTGCGAGCTGTGTCGGCGGCGGATGCTTCCCACTGCGGACGTCGTCCTCGTCAGCTCGTGCCTGGCAGGGCGTTTTCCAGGAGGACCTCTGCTGCTGCCCGCGCGTGTCGTCCGTAGTCCGCATCACTCAGCACCATGGCGCGGCTGGCGGCCCCGTCCGCGAGAGTGACGAGTTGTTCAGCGAGTGCGGCGGGCTCGCGGCAGCCCAGTTCCGTTACCAGTGCAGTTACCAGCCGCACCATCAGCAGTTTCTGTCGGCGGGCGTAGGAGTGGACCGCGCTCTGCGGGTCGGGGAACTCTGCGGCGGCGTCGATGAACGGGCATCCGCGTACTGGAACCGCGTCCGCCGCAGGCGGGGCGAACAGTGCGAGGATCCGTTCTCTCGCCGGGATGTCCTCGCGAATCAGCGCGCTCTCCAGGGTGTGCCCCGTGGAGGCGAGGTCTTGAAGATGGGCGATGACCAGGTCGCTCTTGGTCCGAAAGTGCGCGTAGAGGGTGCGCTTGGACACCGGTGCCTGCTCAGCGACCTGTTCCATGCCGGTCGCGTTGATCCCTTGGGTCGCGAACAGTCGGGCGGCGGCGGCCAGGATGCGTTCGCGCCCTCCGCGCCCCTGCCGTCGAGACGCCGTCGTCACCGTACTCATGAAGGAAGTATACGTTCCCGTTTACTTCGGAGGGAATGGGTGGCTACAGTGGGCCGCAGATAAACGCATGCGTTTACTTAAGTGTCCTTGAGGGGAGTTCTATGAGCGGGCTGGTTTTCACCGAGCTGAGCGACTACGCGGAGAAGCTGATACGCGGTCGCCATGCGACACGCGCGTTCCGCCCCGAAGCCGTGCCCGGGGACACAATGCGCGCGATCTTCTCCCTTGCCGGCACCGCGCCGTCCAACTCCAACGCGCAACCGTGGCGGGTCGAGGTGGTCAGTGGCGCGAGGCGCGAACGCCTGGCGGACGCCTTGCAGGCGGCCCACGCCGAACAGCGCACCTCGGCAGACTTCCCCTACTCCGAGGACATGTACACCCCCGCCCACCAGGAGCGGCGGGCGGCGTTCGGCGCCGGTCTGTACGGAGTGCTGGGCATCGGACCGGATGACCACACGGCACGCGCGGCCTACGATGCGGAGAGCCTGCGCTTCTACGGGGCACCACATGCCGCGTTCCTATTCGTCACCGGCGACGGCGGGGCGCGACTGGCCGCCGACGTCGGCGCCTACATGCAGACGCTGCTCCTGGCTATGGCCGCATACGGCGTGGACAGTTGCCCGCAGGGCCTGCTCAGCTTCTATGCCGACACCATCCGAGACGAACTCTGCATCACCGGAGGAAAGTTGCTCGTGGGCATCTCTTTCGGCTACGCCGACGAGAGTGCACCGGTGAACCGAGTCACGACCGAGCGGGCCGCCCTTGAAACAACCACCGCCTTCCATGCCTAGGCAGTTTCGTTTGGAAGGGTTGGTCGTTGGTCCGGGTGTGCCGTTACCGCCTTCAGCGCTTCAAGGTGATTGGCTGGGTTGGGTGGCTGACTGGTAGTCAGCGGCGCGCTTGTTGTTGGTATGCGCTATGCGGATGGGGGCGGGCTGACGGCGAAGGGCCGCCGACGCCCGCGCTTGTCGTTCACTCGCGGGGCCTTCACTTCGTCCGCCCCGGCCGCGGTCGTGACCATCCTCGGCTGGTGGTAGCCGTTGCGGACCACCAGGCAGCGCCCATGTACGTCACGCTGGTCAGCCAACTTCGCTATGTAGGCACTTACTTCGGCCTCTAGCGCGGCGGCCAGCATCTGCCTCGCGCCCTCGCGAACGAGGTCGTCGATCAGGGAGCCGCTCTCGGTCGTTCCTTTGGCATTCACTCCGCTCAGCACGGGCGTGCCTTTCCGACCGACGGTGCAACGTCGGCCTACTCGATGACCAGAAGTCGATCACTCGGCAAGGAACGCCCATCGCGTCCAACCCGAGGCCGATCCACAGACATCCGAGCTTGCTTTGGAGTCAAGTGGCAGCGGGCTCGGAGGTCGCCGCGAGGGCCGGGAAGGCTCTGGCGGGATCGAATTTCTGACCTGTCGTCAGACAGTAATGCAGACAGCCAAGAAGCCGGTTGAACACGTTGCGCATAGCGGCGGTGTGCTTGTCACCTCGGGCCCTGCGCCGGTCGTATTGCTCCTTGACCTGCGGCGAGGGCAGCGCCCCGAAGATCCAGACGTAGCCAGCTGCTGCCAGACGCTGGTTCTTGACCCGACGGTGGTGCACGACGTGGCTCTTTCCGCTGGCGATGGTGATCGGGGCCGCCCCTGCGTATGCCTTGAGGGCCCGCGCGTCGCGGAAGCGGGAGCGGTCATCGCCGATCTCCCCAAGGACTCGGGCACCGGTGAGCGGACCGATCCCCGGGAAGCTGCTGACAATCTCGGAATCCGGGTGCGCGGCGAAAGCTTCAGCGGCTGCAGCGGCGAGATCGTCCGCGGCTCGGCAGGCGGCATCCAGCTGAGCAACCAGAGCGAGGGTCTGACGACCCATTGCCTGTTCCACGAGGGGCAGTTGATGAAGGCAGTCGCCACTGAGCATGGCCCGCAGCCGTTCAACCCAGGTGTCGATATTGCGTTGCCGTCCGGACTTGCGCAGCAAGGATCGCAGCTGAGCGCGAGTGAGTTTGGCGGCTGTCATCGGCTCTGGTGCTGCGGCAAGCACCCCACGGGCTTCGCGAGAGTCCAGGCCGATGCCGCGCACGTGAAAGGCAGCGAGAGCGGCCGGGAAGTACTGCTTGAGGTGGGAGCGGAGCTGGTTGTTGAGCTGGGCCCGGTTCCAGACCGCATCCTGCTGGGCCCGGGCCAGGACCGTGATGGCCTGGGCGAGTTCAGAATCGGCCGGCAGCGGCCGGTGCAGATCGGCGTCGGTACGCAGGATGTTGGCCAGAGCCACGGCATCGGCATGGTCAGATTTCGCACGGGCGACGCGGTGACGCTCGCGATACCGGGCCACGGCCATCGGGTTGATCGAGTAGACCTTCCGCCCGGTGGAGCGCAGACAGGCGAACAGCAGGCCGCGGGCCGTCTCGACCGCGACGGGGATGCGGTGCTCGGGGCCATCCCCGGCCTCGGCCAGCACGCCAAGCAGTTGCCGGTAGCCCTCCGCGTCGTCGCCGATGCGTCGCTTGGCGACGAGCCTGCCGTTCTCGTCCACCAGGGCCACGTCATGATGGTTCTCGGCCCAGTCGATCCCGCAGGTGATCGTCAACCCTGCCCCCATTCTCCAGTGTCTGCCCAGCGTGTGAGCCTGTGTGGGGCACGCAGCGACCTAATAGGAGGGCTCGGTGGCCCGACATCCGATTAGCTGTTCGTGGCCCCAGCTGATCGCACGATCCCGGTCTTCGGAGAGAGCTCTACGGCTCGCGTATCGAGGAGAGGGTGGTCGCGCGGGAGGCTCAGGTCACGATCATGAATGCCCTGTCCGAGGCAGTCGATGCTCACTCTGGCGAGTGCACGGCGGCGGAGCCCTCTGCCTGTGGATAGGGCTCAAAGCCCCGGGTCATGAGTAGGGGTCATCCGCCGCCGTGCGCTGCTATTAGGTCATGAGCATTGCCCTTCTCCAACACCGACGACGCACAGGCATGCTGCACGGCGGCCTGGAACGACACTTCACCGTGAGGGCGGCCGTACGCACTCTCGGGCCCTCGCTGTTCAGGGGAGCGGGATGGAGCTCAGGGCCGGTGCAGCAAGAGATAGTTGTCCTGATTCATGACAGTCCGGTAGCCGTAGGCTCGGGCAGCCTCGATGTCGCGGGCCTGTTGGGCGAGTGAGGTGGGCCAGGTCTGTGGGGTGGCGGTGTCGACGATGATCCACTCCGGGTCGGGGCTGCTGTTGGGCAGGCCGAATTCAGAGACGGTGGCGCGGTTGGTGAGCTGCGGCACGAGACGGTTGGAGGCGGCGACGGGCGCTCCGTCGGGGATGCGGTCCAGGATGCGGTGGGCGGCGGCGATGCGCGCACCGCTCTGCCAGGTGGCGGGCTCGACGAGGTGTGACAGGGGGAACAGCGGCAGCAGCAGGACGCTGATGGCGGTGCCGGTGGCCAGGTATGTACGGGCGGGGTGTTGCCCAGCCGGCCGGGTGGTGACCGCTCCGACGAACGCGGCGAAGACGATGGGCACCAGAACCGCGCTGTAGTGGTAACTGGTGCCCCAGTAGGCCGGGTTGTGCGACAGGAAGCGCCATCCCAGGGTGGGCAGTGCGGGCCACAGTAGCGATGAGCGGGCGGCCATGAATGCGGTAGGGGCCAACAGCAGTACCGCGGTGAGGCCGCAATGGGCGGCTTGCAGCACCGCCGTGGACTCGGTCCCGGTAGCCCCGCCCCCACTGAGGTTGCTCCAATATGCGTACCCCTGGCCGGGGTTGAACGCCGGAATGATGACCAGGACCTCCAGTAGCGCCCCCACGATGCCGACGGCGGATGCGACCACGCCAAGCCGTACACGCCCACGCCGGGCCACCAATACACCGATGACCGCCACCGTAAGGCCGAGGTCTTCCTTGACCAGCAGTAGCGGCAGCGCCCACATGACGGCGGCGCACAGTCTCCCCTCGCCGAGCGCGGCCAGCGCGAAAGCCAGCAGCGGCACGGCGAAGCAGACCTCGTGGAAGTCGAAGCCCACGGCCTGGGCTATCCCCCAGGAGGCACCGTAGCCGAAGGCGACCGCCAGGGCGGTTGCCCGGCCTGCTGCCCGCTGCGCCCAAGAGGCCAGTGGCACCACCGCCACGGCGAACAGCGCCGCCTGGGCCACAAGCAGCGTCAACGGGGAGGGCCACAGCCGGTAGAAGGGCGCCAGGGTGGCCAGGACGGGCGAGAAGTGATCGCCGAGCAACGGGAAGCCCGGGCCCTTGAGCTCGGATACGGGCAGGTGGCCATGCGCGTAGGAACGCACGGCCTGTTCGAAGATGCCCAGGTCGAATCCGGTGGTCAGCATCCGCTGGTGGTTTCGCACCGAAACCGCCGTGTACACAGCGAACAGCACGGCCCCGGCGCCCCAGGGCCAGTACGCGCCGCACCAGGCAGCCAGACGCCTCCGATCCCGGTGGGGAGTGGAAGCAGCAGGCAGGGCAGACGTGGTGGTGATGACTGAGGGCACGGTCGGGGCCTTCCAGGTGCGGAGGGCCCCACGATCGCCAGGCACTGCTGATGATTCCCTGACCGTTCCTGATCGGGCGGTCAGGAAGCGGCCTCAGGGCTGTGCCAGGCTGGGCACATGCGGATCCTGCTGGTCGAGGACGAGCGCGAGCTCGCCCACACACTGAGGCACGGCCTGTCAGCCGAGGGCTACCGAGTCGATCTTGCGCACGACGGCCGGGAGGGCCTGTGGAAAGCCCGCATGGGCGAGCACGCGTTGATCATCCTGGATCTGATGCTCCCGCTCATCAACGGCTACCGGGTCTGCGCCCAGCTGCGACGCGAGGGCGTCACGACACCCATCTTGATCCTCACCGCCAAGGACGGCGAATGGGACCAGGCCGAGGCCCTCGACACCGGCGCCGACGACTACCTTGCCAAGCCCTTCTCCTACCCGGTGCTGCTCGCCCGGCTGCGCGCGCTCCAACGCCGCGCCACCACATTCAGCACCGCGATGCTCACTGTGGGCGACCTGACCCTCGACATCGCGGCGCGCGCCTGCCGACGCGCCGGCAGCAAGATCGCGCTCACACCCCGGGAGTTCGCCATCCTCGAACTGCTCGCCCGCCACCCCGGCCAGGCCGTTACCAAACACGACCTCCTCTACCACGCATGGCCGGACGACGCCGAGGACCCGAATCTGGTCGAGGCCCGCATCAGCGCCTTGCGCCGCAAGATCGACACGCCCTTCGGCCGGCACTCGTTGCAGACCGTGCGTGGCCACGGCTACCGCCTCATCGACGACCGGCACAACCATGAGTGACCGCCGACTTGCGCCTAGGGTCGCCTGGCTGCGTCGCAAGCTGCGCTCGGTCCGCGTGCGCACCTCGTTGGCAGCTGCGGCCGCCAGCGCCGTCCTGCTGGGCGGGGGCGCCGTGTGGGTTCACCACACGGTCTTCGACCAGGCGATGGCCGCCACAGGGGAGCGGGCCGCCGTCGAGGTGGCTCACCTGGAGTCCATCCTGAGCGGCGGTTCCACCCCGTGGGGCATCAAGGAGTGGATGGCTCTGCCGTACTCAGAGGACCTGCCCTACGAGATCGTCGCCGGAAAAGACACCTACATCGCCTCCAGCCCCGAACTACAACCCTTCGATCACGGCGGCCCCACCCTGCCCGCACCAGGCCGCGGAGGCATCCAATTCCACCTGCCGGGGCGGCACGGTCCTCTCCACCCCGGCGACGTCCAGGTCACCCCGCAGGACGGAGCGCACCTGGGCACCCCCGCCGGTAGTCGCAGGAACCCGCTCGCCGGACGTACCTTCCCCGTCGTCGCCATCGGCATGGCGGCCAAGGACGTGCACCCCCGTCAGGGGGTCAGGCTGTCCAGGAAGTTGGCCGACGGTGAAAACGTCGCCATCTATGTCCTCGTCACGCCCTTCCAGGCGCAACGCGCCACCGACGCCATCGACCAGGTCCTCCTGCCCGTCGTGCCCCTCGGCGTCCTCCTGGTCGCCGCCGTCGCGTACCTGGCCACCGCACGAGCGCTGCGTCCGGTGGAGGCCATCCGCGCCCGGACGGCGGCAGTCACCGCCGCCCACCCCCGCGAGCGCGTCCACGTCCCCGATACCGCCGACGAGATCTCCGCGCTCGCCACCACCATCAACGCCACCCTCGAACGCCTGGACACCGCCGCCACCGCCCAGCGGCGCTTCGTCGCCGACGCCGCACACGAACTCCGCAGCCCACTCACCACCCTCCTGGCCGGACTTGAGATTGCTCTCGCCTACCCCGACAAAACAGACTGGCCCACCGTCGGCACTCGCGCCGCCGACCAAGCCCGCCGCCTCCAGACACTCGCCAATGACCTTCTGATCCTGGCTCGGCTGGATGCCACAGGCCCTTCTGCGACCACCGAAGTGGACCTCGCCGGCCTCGTCAGCTCCCTCGCGAGCGACTACGCCGCCCAGACCCGCGGTCACCCTCAGGTGCGCTGCACCACAGAGGGTCCAGCTTCAGTCCTCGCCGCCCCCGGCGAACTCGAACGCATCCTGCGCAACCTGCTCGACAACGCCACCCGCTACGCACACCACCGCATCGACGTCACCGTGCACACCGAACCGGCAGCCGGGAGACCGGGTCCGTCCGGTGCGGTCGTCGTGGAAGTCCGCGACGACGGCCCAGGCATCCCCACTCACCAGCGTGAGCACATCTTCCAACGGTTCACCCGCCTCGATGAGGCCCGCGATCGAAACTCCGGAGGCGCCGGCCTCGGCCTCGCGATCGCCCGAGAACTCGCTGAGCGCCACGACGCCCTCCTCCAGGCCACCCCAAGCAACACCGGAGCCCACTTCATCCTGCGATGGCCTCAAGCCAAGCCCTTGCCACTGGAGTCCTCCTAGCAGGCGTCAGATGAGAACACGTTCCGGAGGGGCGCGCAGGTGCCTGGGAGCTGTCGTCCGCAGCGTGGCGGCCCCGGCAACCGGGACCTCGTTCGCCGGCCCGTGACCGATGTGTGCGCCGGGTGCCATCAAACCTAGACCCATGGCTCGTCGACGTCATCTGGATGGTGCAGGGGACGCACTCCGGCTGAGGGCTGGGGCGACTGGTGCAGCTGCCTGACGCGGTCGTGGCGACTCGCGAGGAACCCGGCACAGCGGTGCGGTCCGGGCCCAGAGAGGCCCGGACCGCGAGAGGCGGTGTGCGCGTCAGCCGCGGTGGCTTGCCCGAGCGAGGGCCGGGACGAAGCGGGCNGGCACAGCGGTGCGGTCCGGGCCCAGAGAGGCCCGGACCGCGAGAGGCGGTGTGCGCGTCAGCCGCGGTGGCTTGCCCGAGCGAGGGCCGGGACGAAGCGGGCGGCGTCCACGGTGCCGACGCCGGTGGCCATGTCGTAGCCGTTGACCGCGGTGTAGCCGGTGACGCCTTCGTAGCTGTTGTTCGTACCGTCGTTGACGTCGACGATGCCGGTGCGCTTGTCGTGGGCGGAGCGCTTGTAGAGCGTGTACAGCGCGTCGTTGATGTGGCCGATGCGGCGGCCGGCGGCCTGGTCGGCGAGGGCGACGATGCCGGAGAAGAGCGGAGCCGACTCGCTGGTCCCGCCGGTGATGCCCCAGCCGGAGTCGGTCGGGTCGTAGCTGGAGTAGATCCAGGCGCCGCCGTCGACGGCGGCGGTCATCGAGATGTCCGGGGTGCCGCGGCGGTCGCCGACGGTGCTCTTGACCACGTTCTGGAAGGCCGGGCGGGTGAAGACGTGCGACTGGCCGCCACCGCCCGCGCCGTGGTCGTTGTAGACACTGTCCGGCTTGACTCGCTGACCCTGGTCGTTGAGGTGCAGCTGGGTGCCACCGACTGAGGTGACCAACGGGTCTGAGGACGGCCAGGAGTTGACGCGCTCCTTGTAGAAGCCCTTCCCGTCGGCGGTGTTGTCAGTGGCACCACCGTCGCCGGAGGAGGCGAGGACGGTGACGTGCTTCTTGGCGGCCTCCTTGAAGGCGTACCGCAGGTTCTTGATGCTTGAGAAGTCGCCCTTGTCGAAGCCGGGGAAGGTGTTCTCGGTGGCGCCGAAGCTCTGGCTGATCACATCGCCGACGCCACGGTCGATCATGGCCTTCTCGGCGTCCATCATCTCCGGTAGACCGGTGGTGCCCTCGGTCTCGGATACCGCCGTCTCCACCAGGACGATCTTCGCGTCGGGCGCCACGGCGTGAGCCATCTCGACGTCGAGGGTGGTCTCGCCGGCCCAGCCAGTCATGTCGGGGTTCTTGGGGTCGAACGCGGGGACGTTGCCCCACTTGACCACGTTCACTTTGGTGCTGGGGATGCCGAACTGCTTGCTGTAGACGTCCAGATCGTGCTGGACGGTCGGCGAGCCGAAGGAGTCCACGATGACGATCGTGCGGCCCTTGCCCGTGATTCCGTTCCTGTACAGCGCGTTGAGGTTGTACGCCGTGCGGTACTGGAGGGGGTTGTAGCAGGCGAGCTTGAACTTGGCCCGGCACTCCGCGATGGAGAGCGGGCTACCCACGCCGTGCACCAACTGGTGCCCGGCGATGGCCGGGACGGCCTTGGTGTGCGGCACCGCGGCGGTACCGGTACCGGCGAGCGGGGTGGTTGCCAGGGCGACGACGGTGAGGGCGGCGGTTGCGGCCGTCGTGGCTGCGGCACGTCTACTGGTACGGGCTATGCGCATGAATTCTCCCTGAGTGGGCCTGAGCCGCACAAAGCGGCTGTCGTGATCCCATCGGTTAAGTCATGCTCAGGACAAGGCGTTTACATGCCCATGTCGAACGCTTTACCGAAATGCGGTGACTGGGCGGTGTGGGGAGCCGTGCGCGGCGGTTGCTCGCCGTGGCGGGGAGTGTCAGCAGGAACCGCTCCTCCCAGCAGGAACCGCACCGGACCGGACAGGTCCGGCTCTGCCGCAGCGGATACTGGCCGGTGTGGCTGGCCAGGCCAGTCGGCGGGATCCGCTTGAGCATCTCGTGGCGCCCGGTGTAATCACCGCGTCGCAGCCGTCTTGGAGGGCCCCGTTCACCGGTTCACCGGGCTGGGCCCGTGCTGCGCTGTCGGTCGAGCAGGTCTCGGTGAGGTGGGCGAGGAATCCCTCCCGTCGGGTGCTCTGTCCCCGGCGGAGTAGCGGGCCGTCAGGCCGTAGGGGAGACGATCGCGACCGACGAGAGAGGGGCGGCCCGCCATCCTCTTTGGTGCGCCACCGCAAGTGGCCCTCAGTGTCGCGGTAGTAGCTCTGCACGAGGATCTGCCGCAGGGCCTGGATGCGAGGACCGGACAGGTGGTTGGCCCGTGCCTTCGGATGTACTCCAGGAGTCATGAGGCGTCGCCGCCGGTGGTGTTGATCCTGGTTTTTGGCCGGGTGGGGTTCTTGGCCCACCGGACCGGGCGGCTGTATCGGCGTCCCAACTCCTCGTCTGCCAGGCCGGCCAGCGGATGTGGGGCGGTGCCGGCGAGCTCTTCCAGCATGGCCCGCACTGCCTCGGTGACCAACTCCAGCCGCAGAGCGCAGCGGCAGGCGCCATCCGGTGAACAACTCCCGCACCTCTTCCGCGCGGTGCGCCTCGTGCAGCCGCGCCGGGGCCACCGCCCTGAACGGATCCGCCCGTACAGCGCGTACCGCAATCTCTCCCACCCCAACCGGCGCCCCAGCACGCCCTGGACGGCAACGCCAGCCAGAGCATGCCCTGAAGAGTCGTCAAGAATGAAGGTTCGCAGCAGAGTTCGACGAAGTCCGGGTGCCGCCTGTCGAGTCAGAACGCCACTTGTTAGGGATGGCCCACTACCCGGTGGCACTGTATAGTGCTACCAAGTGCCACGTAGTACCAGGAGGATCGAAGAGGCTGCAATGGACGACCTGACGGAGATGCTCAAGGGCACGCTTGAGGGCTGCGTGCTGGAAATCATCGGCGGCGATGAGACCTACGGGTACGCCATCACGCGTCGGCTGAACGAGCTCGGCTTCGCCGATGTCGTCGAGGGGACGGTGTATACCATCTTGCTGCGACTGGAGAAGAACCGACTCGTCCAGGTGACGAGACGGCCATCCGGGATGGGGCCGCCGCGCAAGTTCTACGCGCTCAACGACGAGGGGCGCGAAGAACTCGCGAGGTTCTGGGCGAAATGGGAGTACGTCTCATCGCGAATCGACAAGCTCAGGGAGGGCGGGAGATGAACTTTTGGCAGACCATAACGGGCAGCGATCTCACGACGGAATGGCAGGCGTTCGAAGCCCGGGCCGAGGCATTGCCGGCCGACTACCGGGCGGCGTGGGATCAGATCAAGGTTCACCTCTCGCCCTACTCGGGCTTCACGGGGCGCAACCTGATGCCGATCCTCGACGGTGCCCTGGGGCTCCTTGAGGAAACGGCGGCGGATGGGCAGAGCATTCACGAGGTGCTGGGCGACGGCATCCAGGGCTTCTGCGCCGCGCTGGCCGGCGGAGAAGGGGCTCGAAGCTATCGCGACCGGTGGCGCGAGCAGTTGAACAGGAACGTCGCGAGGAAATTGGGCCGGCTGGGAGGCTGACGTGGGTATCCAAGACATCATCGAGGGCAAGAGGCAGTGGCGGGCGCTCATGGCTCGGGTCAAGGCGCTCCCGCCGGACTACCAGATCGTCTACAAGGAGGTGCAGAGGTACCTCTTCAAGGTCGGACCGGTCGACTTGCCTGACGGGAGCCTGCTCTCAGGGATTGTCGGATTCTTCGAGGAGGGCGCCGCGGCCGGCAAGGGAATCCTGGAAGTCATCGGCAACGACGTCGCTGCCTTCTGCGACGACCTGGTCAAGGATTCACGCACCTACGCGGACATCTATCAGGAGTCCATCAGCGGGGAACCCGGCACGGCCGGGAAGTAACATCCGTCATTGTCATGCCAGTGGGCGTAAGAGCGACCGAGGATGGGTATCGGAAGTCGGCTGGAATGACGTGGAGTTGGTAGCGCTGGTGCGGGCCCGGCGACGATGGAGTTCTGCACGTCCTGTAGTCGCAGGAGGGTCCGTGCCCACTGTCCGTCATGCCTGGGGAACCTGTCTGGGAGCAGTTCTCCGCTCTGCTCCCGGTGCGTCCTGATGTTCATCCGGACCATCCGCTCGGATGTCACCGGCGGCGGATCCCCGACCGGCTGGTGTTCGAGTGCGTGGTCGACAAGCTCCTCTACGGTGCGGCTACGAGTGGATCGCCGGGATCGGGTGCTCGGATTGGACGATCCGCAACCGGGTCAAGGAGTGGAGCACGTTGGGTCGGGCCCATGTCCTTCACCGGCTGGTGCTGGCCGCATACGAGAGAACGATCGGGCTCGACCTGGATGGTCTGTCTGCCGACGGGTGCATCACCAAGGCCCCGTGCAACGGTGAGACGGCTGGTCCCTCGCCGCGGTCGACCGTCGCAAGCAGAGCCTGAAGCGCTCGGTTGCTACCGACGGTGAGGGGTTGCCGGTCGGCCTGGCGGCCGCCGGCGCGAACCGGCACGACTCCAAGCTGCTCGATCCCACCCTGGAATCGGTGCCCGGCAGGTCGGCCTGCCCTGCCCGAACATCCCACCATCCACCTGGATTCCGCGAATAACGGCAAGCCATGCGCACAGTTGCTGGAGAGACACGGACTCGTCGGCGAGATCGCCGTCAAGGACATGAAGGCTCCGATCCAGGTCGGGTGCCGTTGGGTGGCCGAACGCACTCATTCCCGGGTGAACGGGACCGGCGAGCTCCGCCGCTGCTTCCGGCGAACGACGCAGGCCGTCGAGTTCAACCTCTACCTCGCCGCCACGTTCGTCACAGTGCTTTGCCTGATCCAGCAGGGCCGAAACCGCTACCGATGGGGCACCCGGCCCGCAGTCCGACGCCTGAAATGACACCTGCCCTCTCACAACGCGCTTTGGTCCAGGGCCTTGCGGACAGCGGCCAGGATGGCTTCGGTATCGGCGCCAAGAGCGCGGGCGGAAGAGGTGAAATCGCGGGCAAGTGTGGCGAGTTGGGACTGATCGGGGTGCTTGGGTTCGGGGAGGGGCGCCGCGACCCGGGTGCCTGCGCCACGGCGGGTGCGGATCAGCTCGGTGGCCTCCAGTTCGCGGTAGGCGCGGGCCACGGTGCCTGGTGCCAGGCCCAGGTCGGCAGCGAGCTGACGCACGGTCGGCAGGCGCTCGCCCTCGGCCAGTCGGCTGGTGAGGATCAGGGCGGCGAGCTGGGCGCGGATCTGTTCGTACGGCGGTACCGGGCTGGTGGCGTCGACGCGGACGGCGAGGCCGGTCATCGTCGGGCCGCCCGGGGCACCACCAGGGTGAAGAGCGACCATGCCAGGGTGATCAGGGCCAGCAGGCTCATGGGGTAGACCACCAGGGTCATGACGGTGCCCAGGGCGCCGGCGTCGCAGTTCCTGCGCGGCAGCCAGGTGGCAATCGACAAAAGGACGGCCAGCAGCTGGGTCGAGACCAGCACCCCCCAGGCTGCCGTGACCGCCCATGAGCGGTTGCGGCGTAGCTGGTCGTCGCCCGGGCGGCGGACGATGCGGCGCAGGGCCCAGGCGCAGGCGGCGGTTCCGATGGCCAAGGGGGCAAGGATCTGGTTGCCGTAAAAGATGCCGGGCCAGAGGCTGACGGGGGGTTCGGTCACACCGTCGCAGGCGACAGTTACAGCGTGGGCCGCCCGGTGTATGGCGACGGTGGAGGACATCGCAGCCCCGATCCCCACCAGTACGGTGAGGAGGACTGCCTGGAGGAGAAGCAGGAGGGTGATACGGGGCGGGACGTGGTCTTTGACCCGGCGCGGGGTGAGACCGGCGGTGCGTACCGCTTCCCGGGGGCGGAGGGTGAGCGCGTCGCCGAGCAGGACGCCGCCCACCGCGCACAGGCCGAAAGCCATGACGGCGCTCACCAAGGGCATGTTCATACCGAGGTCGTTGCCGAATGCGCTGATGTCCGTGGCGGCCCACAGTGGTGCGGCTACGGCGCCTACGACCAGACCGGCCCAGCGGGCATAGCAGTCGGCGCGGCGGCGGGATACGGGCGGGACGGTATCGAGCATGTGGGGACCTCGATGAGTGGTGTGGGCTGCGCAGCTGGTATGCCCAGCGGTAGCGGGCGGTGCTTGCCGCAAACGACGCTTGTGTGAAGTGGTGAGTACGAGATGCCGAGGGCGGGATCTTGTGTCAAGGTCTCGATACAAGTTGTCTGTAAGGCCAGTCGCCGGTCCGGAGTTCACCGCCGGTGACATCCGAGCGGCTGGTCCGGATGAGGCGCACCGGGAGCAGGACGGAGAACGTCTCCCAGACAGGTTCCACCAGGCATGACGGGACAGTGGGCACGGACCCTCCTGTGACTACAGGACGTGCAGAACCCCATAGTCGCTAGGCCCGCACCAGCGCTACCAACTCCACGTCTGTCCAGCCGACTTCCGATACCCATCCTCGGTCGCTCGAAGCCCGGACGACCCCTGGCAAGCTGAGTGGCCTGCCACCGCGTCGGCGAATCCGCACTTGACTAGTGCGCCGCGAGCCTCTCCACCAGCCCAATCCCGCGCGCCAGCAATTCCCGCTCTTCCCCCGTCAATTCCGCCTCGATCGCCCGCGCAAGCCAATCCGTCCTGCGCCCCCGCTCCTCCTCCAGCAGCGTCTGCCCCGCAGAGGAGAGTTCGACCAGGCTCTTGCGGCCGTCGGTCGGATGCGCCCGGCGCGTGATCAGCCCCTGCTCCATGAGCAGTCCAACGGCCCGGGCCATGGACTGCGGGCGCACCCGCTGATCGGCCGCCAGTTCGCTGGTCGTCATCGCACCGCTGCGGTCCAGTGCACCGAGGACGGCCACCTGGCCGAGCGGCATCTGGTCCTCCAGCTTCACGCGCCGCGTGAGCTTTCCCATCGCGGTGCGCAGTTCGGCCGCGACGGCGGCGGATTCCGGAAGGGGCATGCCGAATTTTAACGCAGTCCTGCTGTGCAGCAGAACTGCACAGCAGGACTGAACAGCAAAACTGCACAGCACTGCTGTAGAGTTTCCTGTGCCGGGTCCAGCGCCACCGTCGCCGCAGCCGAACCCCGGCACGCATGTGACAACGGGAAGGACTCCCATGACCGCCATCACCTCCGTCACCGGCCGCCGCGTCCTCGACAGCAGGGGCAACCCCACCGTCGAAGTGGATGTGGAACTGGCGGACGGATCCATCGGCCGGGCCGCAGTCCCCTCCGGCGCCTCGACCGGCGCCCGCGAGGCCGTCGAACTTCGCGACGGCGACCCGGCCCGCTGGCACGGCAAGGGCGTCGACCACGCGGTACGCCACGTCAACACAGAGCTCGCAGCCGCCGTCACCGGTCGCGAGGCGGAGGACCAGGCCGACCTCGACGCCGCTCTCGTCGCCACGGACGGCACCCCCACCAAGTCCAGGCTCGGCGCCAACGCAATCCTCGGGGTCTCCCTGGCCACCGCCAAGGCCGCAGCCGCCGCCCACCGCCTGCCGCTCTACCGCTACCTCGGCGGCTCCAACGCCCGGCTGCTGCCCGTACCGATGATGAACATCGTCAACGGGGGCGCCCACGCCGACAATCCCCTGGACTTCCAGGAGTTCATGATCGCCCCAATCGGGGCGGAGACCTTCGCCGAGGCCGTGCGGATGGGGTCCGAGATCTTCCACACCCTGCGCCGCGACCTCCTCGCCGCCGGGCACTCCACGGGCGTAGGCGACGAGGGCGGCTTCGCACCCGCCCTGCGCACCGCCGAGGAGGCCCTCGACTTCGTGGTGACCGCCGTCGAGCGCACGGGCTACCGACCGGGCACGGACATCGGCCTGGTCATGGACCCGGCGTCATCCGAGTTCTTCCGCGACGGAGTTTACGACTACACCGGGGAAGGAGTACGGCGCACACCCGCCGAACACGCCGACTACCTGGTCAAGTTGATCGACGCCTACCCCATCGTGTCGATCGAGGACCCCATGGCCGAGGACGACCTGACGGGATGGCGGGACCTGACCGCACGGGTCGGTGCGCGCTGCCAGCTCACCGGTGACGACGTGTTCTGCACGAACGAGACCCTGCTGCGCGAGGGCATCGGCTCCGGCGTCGCCAACTCGGTCCTGGTGAAGGTCAATCAGATCGGCACCCTGACCGAGTCCCTGGCCACCGTCAACGCCGCCCACCGGGCGGGCTACACCGTCGTCATCTCGCACCGCTCGGGAGAGACGGAGGACACGACGATCGCGGACCTGGCGGTGGCCACGGGCTGCGGCCAGATCAAGACCGGGTCGCTGTCCCGCTCCGACCGCACCGCCAAGTACAACCAGCTCATCCGCATCGAGGAGCAGCTGGGCGACAGCGCCCAGTACGCAGGCGCGGAAACGCTGCACCGCTAGGGCGTGTCCGATCGCCAATGGCGAAAACCCGGTCCGGAAGGCGTTCCAACACCTCCTCGATCCGTTCCAGCTTCGCATCGCAGTGGGGCGACTCCGTCCACGACGTGATGCGCTGGAAAGTGATGCCGCAGTGCAGGGGCAGACACCGAAATGTCTCACGGCCGATGCCCATGACGCGTCCGTGGACGCGGCACCGGGAGGCGGCGAGTTTGCGGATCGACCAGCGGGTGAAGGGCTGGCGGGCTTGGTGGGGTGGGTGCGTCCATGAACGACAACCGCCCCGCCGTCAGGGCGACGCGGCCCGCGCCGCAGACGGCTCGCGCGCCTGGGTCGCCGCCCTCGCTCGTGCCTACCTCGACTTCGCCGCACGCAACCCGGCGGTCTACGACGCGATGTTCCAGCTCGACGGCGGCCTGGCGTTCG
>NZ_JBNHIN010000065.1:1669-37099 GCF_050054615.1 Streptomyces sp. YGL11-2 | reverse complement strand
CCCTGCACGGGCTCGCCACCCTGACCCGCGCGGGCCGCCTGCTGCCCGAGTACGCCCAGCCGAGGGTGGAGCTGCTGGTGGACCGGCTCGCCATGGTCTGACACACCATCCCGGCGGGCACGCAGCCGGGGCCCTCGGGCCCCGCCGCTGCCTGCCTACGGCAACGCAACCGGGCACTCGCGTCCACACGGAGCAGCCGCAGATCGCCGGGCCCCGTACCCCCGAAGGGGCACCCGCCCCGGAAGGTGCCCTGGTCGTCGCGCGCCTCTTCGGTTCGGCCAAGGGCTCACCGGTTACTACATACACATGCCACGACTGGAGGGTGCCACTCGACGGAGCCCGCGTCGCCGCGGTCAGCACTCGTTCGAGCACCTTTTTGGGTACCGGCTCCTCGCTGAACGCCCGCACGGCCCGGCGGCTGTCCACCGCCTCCCATACATCCGCGCCTTCTCGCTCTCTCGCTCAACGCCAGCCATCTCCCTATCGCCTTCAGCGCGCACAACAGGCAACAAGGTGGTTCGGATCTCACTTGTCGGCGTGCCGGTGGAGAGGCGCGGTTCGGCACCGCGTGGGAGCCGTGGACGCCGCCAGGAGTGTGTGTCGCGCCATGCAAAGAATCTCAAAAACACAGTTCCCCGGCACAGACCGTCATCCAATGGTCAAACGCACGACCTACCGTAGGCCGCCGTCGTCAACTCACGGAGGCCCCACCACTCATGTACCTGTCTCGTCATCGCACGCCGGCTCCCAGCCGCCGGGCCAAGTGGTCGGCCTCTCTCGCAGCCGGCGGCCTCGCTCTCACACTTCTCTCCGGTGTCGTCGCGGAGCCCGCCGCTGCCGCACCAGGTACCGCCCAGGCGGGCCCAGGCACGGCAACGGCGTCAGCCGGGCGTTTCGTCGTCTACGACAACACCGCCTACCGCGACGTCGGCCTGGCTCGCTACGGCGCGATCCCGTCAAACGTCGTCTACGAGGGGTACGTTGCGGCCCTGAACGGGAAGAAGCGGCCCGGGACGGAGCTGGACCTGCCGCCCGAGGCCGCGTACAAGGACCTGGTCCGGAAGCATGCGAGCAAGCCGGGCCCCGTCGTCCTCGACTTCGAGTCCCTCTACCTCACCGGCACTCCCGACACGGCCCAACGGCATCTGGAGAAGCTGGAGAAGTTCGCCCAGTGGGCGCACGAAGCCCTCCCCGGCAAGGTGATCGGCTTCTACGGCGTACTCGGCAACACCGCACCGCGGTACTACCCGCTCGCCCGGCAACTCGCCCGGTATGTGGGCGCGTTCTTCCCCACCCTGTACGCGTTCGACGACAACCGCGCGGCCTGGCGGGCGAAGCTGGTCAAAGACCTTGAGGAGGCCAAGGCCGTCGACTCCAGCAAGCCCGTCTACCCCTACCTGTGGCCGCAGTACCACGACGGGACGCGCAAGAGCCCTCAGTTCCTGTCGGCCGACCACTGGAGCTACGAGCTCGACACGGCGCGCCGGCTCGTCCCCGGGGTGGTGATCTGGAGCGGCGCGTGGCCCGTCACCGACAAGGGCTGGATCACCGCGACCGAGCGGTTCATGGCGACCATCGCCAAGTCGCCGACGGCAACCCCGTCGGCACCCGGCGCCGGTCCGGCCGCCACGCCCACGCCACACGGCGCCCTCACGCCGGCAACCGGTGTCAGCCTCGTCGCCGACTCCACGGCGTCGCCCGACACGGACGACGACGGCAGCCCCAAGGTGACCCGCCTTGCCTCCACGGGCGGTGCCGCCCTCCCGATCGTGCTGACCGCCGGCGGGCTCCTACTGGCCGGAGCCGCGGTGTTCGCCGCCACACGTCGCCGCCACCGCCACTGAGCTCTGTCCTTCACCGATCGTGCTCGAAGGCCCGGATCGCCATCGGGCGAGCCGGGCCCCGGTGCCCGGGTTGCCGCTCCGGGTCTCGGCGGACTTCGCCGGCGTCCGTGTCCATCGGCACCCCGCCGGTGCCAGCACCGAAACGCCCGGAACCGGTTTCGCACGCCTGGTCCGCTCCATCGGCGACCTCGCCGCCGCCGCCGCCGCTGTCGTCGTCCGGCAAGCCGATCCCGAGGACGGAGCCGATATCCACCGCCAGTTCGGACTCAGGCCCACCACCCGCATCCCGGGCAGCCGAACGATCCGAGCGGAGATCGCCCCGGAGCGGCGGCACCGTAGCGGATCTTTGATCGCGCGCATGGTCGCAGCACCGGCGAACGCCCTTGTGAGGAACGGGCCGCTGGTTGGCGTGCCCGCTGGAAGACTCCCGTACGCGGTATCAGTCCGGATCAGGTAGCAGATCGCGGAGTTGGGGCAGTCGTCCTCGCGTCCTTGGCGAAGGTGCGATGCCGGGAAGCGCCCTCTTGCCTGCGCTCGCCGGTGCCTTCGCCGTCGCACTAGTGATCTATAACGGCTGAGGGAGGTCACGGCGGTTGGAGGTCGAGTCCGGTCTTGGCGATGAGCCCCTGGACGAGGTGGGGGCGGTACCGCATCCCTTTCAGCCGTGTCTTCACCAACGCGGTGAGCTGGTCGAGGCTGCGTTTAGTGAGGTTGGCCAGGGACCTCTGCAGGTGCGACGGCAAACCCTCGACGAGGTTGAGCTCGCGAGCATACGGCGGCAGGTGGTAGACGGTCAGCCATATCGGGCGGTGACCAGCTCGCGCATGGTGCCGCTGACGGGCGTGTTCAAGTCGTCCACACCAGCACGACGGGGCCGTCGAGCGGCTGGTGCGCGGTGTCCAGGAGGCGGGTGTAGTTGGTCTCGGTGAAGCCCTTGCGGCGGCCCTTGGCGGGACCTCGGTTGAGGTGGAAGTGGTAGGTCAGCCGGGGCCGGTGACCGACTTGGGTGCAGACCAGCGCCGCCATGGAGACCCGTTTGGTGCCGACGGCGGTGCCCCCGCACCACCGGGGTGTGACCCCGGCGGCCCCAGGTACGGCCCTTGGGCGGCCTCAGACCTGGCCGGCTTCGTCCTCGAAGCACAGCCAGGCGCCCAAGTCCGCCGCCCCCTTCTTCTATGACGGGCCACTGCTCGTCCTTCCAGGCGGCGATCTTCCCCTCGTCCCACTCGATGGCTCAAGGCACGGAGTTGATGCGCATCGAGCTTGCAGCGAGCGCTGCCGGCTCCCTTGGAGGCCAGAGCCTGCCGGCCTCCTGAAACCAACGCCCGCCGCCGGCGGTTCGCCGACATCCGCGTCACCCTGAACCGCCGGGCCACCTCACGGTCACTGGCTCCGGCTTTGATCAGGTCGGCAGCATCGAGCCGGACTTGCTCACGCCGAGCCCGTCCCTCGGCCGTCAGTCCTCCGCCATCGGGATACCTCATACCCCCGGCATAGCGCGGCCCACGCCATCCGTCACGACCCCACGTAACCCGCGCCGTTAAAGGCTAGTGCCGCATCAGACAACGTACGCCCTGTATGGCGCTCATCGGCAGCCATGGGAAGCAGGGCGATCGTGAATCACCCGACGCCAGATGGGACGTGCGTGCCAGGATCGACCGTATGACTTCCGCTTCCAGAAGCTCTGACGTGCACGCAGACATCCCGGCACCCACGCAGCCGCCGTGGATCCGTCCTGTCCCGGAGGGTTCCGCCGGGCCCGGCGAGCAGTCTGTGCCCAACGACTACGACAGCTTCGCCGAGGCGTACTCGGCTCAGAACGAAACCAGCCTCTTCAACGCGCACTACGAGCGGCCTGCGATGCTGGACCTGGCCGGGGACGTGGCCGGCCGACGGATCCTGGACGCCGGCTGCGGCTCCGGCCCCCTGTCCGCGGCGCTGCGCGATCGGGGCGCGATCGTGACCGGCTTCGACTCCAGCACCAAGATGCTGGAGCTGGCCAGGAAGCGGCTCGGTGACGACGCGGCCCTGCACCTTGCCGATATGGGCAGCCCGCTGCCGTTCCCCGATGCCGCGTTCGATGACGTCGTCGCGTCCCTGGTCCTGCACTATCTGGAGGACTGGACGGCACCGCTGGCCGAGCTGCGGCGCGTGCTGACGCCCGGCGGCCGACTGATCGTGTCCGTTGATCACCCCTCCATCGGCCTCGTGCAGCCGGGCGCCGACTACTTCGCGACGTATAAGCACTCCGAGGAATGGACCCTCGGCGGGCACACCGCCCTGATGACCTTCTGGCATCGGCCGCTGCACGCGATGACCGACGCCTTCACCGCGGCCGGCTTCCGGATCAACGTCATCAGCGAACCGTTCCCTGCACCGGGCGCCCGCGAGCTGTTCCCCGACGTTTTCGTGGACAAGCCCTCGGGGGCTTTCGTGTGCTTCCTGTTCTTCGTCCTGCAGGCCGACTGATGTCGTATCAGGCCACGTTGGCCTTGGCGACGACGGCCCGGAGGCGGCGGTCGTCGGCATGGCGGTTCCGCCAGATCAGGTAGCGGCGGATCATGCTGCCCTGCTCTTTAAGGCTGGCGTGGTCGGTGCCGTCCAGGGCGAAGTAGCGCAGGGCGGTGAACTGGGCCTCGATGCGATTGAGCCAGGAGGAGTTGGTCGGGGTGTAGGCGATCTCGACGTTGCTGGCCGTCGCCCAGGTACCGACCCGCTGGCACCGTTTCGTGGTCAGGTGCGGGGAGAAGTTATCGCACACGATCGCGATACGGATTTCGGGTGGGTAGCGGGTGCGCAGGGTAGCGGCAGAACTCCAGGAGCTGGGTCCGCTTCTTGGCCGGTTTGATGTGCCGTAGAGCCTGTCGTGCTTGAGGTCCAGGCGGCGAACAGGTGGCGGACGCCGCCGTATCGGTTGTCGGTCGCCCGGCGCCGACGCCGAGGCTCGCGCTCGGGGTGCTTGTGCTTGCCGCCGCGCTTGGCCCATCGCCGACCGGGGCGGGGCTGGAGGTTGAGCGGCCCGAACTCATCCACGCAGAAGATGACTTCGGGCTCGCCTTCCTCGGGTATGACTTCACCGTCGGCGATCGCGTAGAGGTGTTCGACACGGGCCTTCTTGGCCGCGTAGTCGGGGTCGCGTGAGGTCTTCCAGGACTTCACGCGTTGAAACGAGACGCCCTCTTCGCCGAGCAGGATCCGGAGACCCTCGCGGCTGATGTCGTCGATCACCCCTCGGCGACCAGGAAGTCGGCCAGCTTGGCCAGGCTCCAGGTCGAGAACGGCAGACCGTGCTCGGTCGGCTTGGACTTGGCGATCTTCTTGATCTCCCGGCGTTCCAGGAGAGTGAAGCTCTTCGGCTGGCCACCCTTGTACTTGGGATAAAGCGAGTCGAAGCCGTCCGCGTTGAAGTTGTGGAGCACGTCGCGGACCCGGTCCGGGCTGGTGAACGTCACCTCGGCGATCTTCGCCACCGGCATGCCCTGCGCGGATAACAGAACCATCTGAGCCCGCCGCCAGGTCACCACCGACCAGCGCCTCTGCGGGTGATCCGTAGCAACCGCCTGCCTTCGTCGTCATCAACTCCCGGACCCGCACGCGTTCAGCCACGTGATCATTCTGGCTGTCCGGTGCTTCCCGGCGCAGCAAGTCGGCGACACATCACGACAGGGCGAACGTAGCTTGATGCGGCTCTAGTTAGCTTCCCATCTCTTTCGTGCAATGCATCGCGTGCAGTGTGAGGGTCATCAACATTTTATCAATCTTCTCCTTGGGTACCTTCGGAAGATCCCTCTTCGCCTTTTCCTCAATATCCTTCAGAATCCTCTGTTGCTCCTCAGTCGTATGCTTCTTGAGGGGTTCCTTGGCAATTTCATCATCTACGATCTTCGTGAATTTCTTCAGGTCGACCGCGCTGAGCTTCCATTCCTTGTTCTGCTGTTCCAGTTCCTTGTTGACGCACTCGGTGAGCTTTTTCCTCTTCGATCCGCCGTCCGCTGTGGCGTGGGTGGGCGTGCAGAGCGTGAAGGCAGCGACTGCCAGGAGCGTCGTGATCGGGCGATGTGCTTTCATTCAAGTCCTCCGGGATCCTTGACGCGTCCGCGCCATGGTGACTGATCGTCCCAGTCAGCCCCCGCATATCCCAGCAGTGCGACTATCCGGTCACCTGAAAGAGGTACATGGCGGGATCCAGCGTCGTCGAGGTAACTAGTGCGTGTCCGATGGGTCAGCCGTACTACCTACCGGCCGGGACCTTCACCACATGCGCCAGCCAGGGCGTCACGTTTGTCGATTCGGCTGAGGAGCTGGTAGCGCGACGTAACTCAGAGGGGAATTGCCGCGTTCTTCCGTTACGTGGGAGGTCTACGGGAATAGGCTGCCCCAGCCCCAGTTGGGGTGTTCCCTACGAGGTGGGAATGATGTGCGTAGGGCTAGTGAAGTCGAGGCGCTGCTCCAGGCTCCGCCGTGTGCCCCGGTGCAATGAGCTGCATGACAAGGCGGGCCGGGTCGATAAAGGCTGCACCGACATTCGGCCACGACCAGTCCAGGTCCACGCCTGCCTGTCCCCGATCATCACGTTGTGCGGATTGATGTCGGTAAAGAGCAGCGTCCCAGCCTCGATTGTCTGTGCCTCACCTTCCCCAGCAAACCGGTCCCATCGGCTCTCCGGCCAGCCATCCGCCTCCACCGGCAGGGGAAGTTCCCCGATCCGGTTGAGAACATCGACGACCACCGGGAGATCCGGCGAATTCGACTCGAATTCGGATGAGCGTGCCTCGATCACATTGAAAACGAGGACGATCCTGGCGTCACCTTCGGCATGCCACCGCAGAGTCGGTGATACTGCGCGGACGGACGGATTGACCTGCCGTTTCCGTACAATGGAGGCACGGCGCCCCTTGGGCGATTACGGCAGGCTTTGACGAACACGGGCCCCTTCTCGCGCTTCATCAGCGCCGTGAGATCTGAACCGTTCCCGCGTGGGGTGGCCTGCACCTCGTGTTGTTCGCCTGTGTGCTGTCGTACAAGCTTCCACAGAGTGTCGGTGTCGGGCGAGTTGATGTACCTCAGCTCCCTGGGCTGCACGAACTGCTGGGGTATCCGGGGGAGCACTCATCCATGGCTCCACCCGCCTGATGTGCTGCCGGACGTTCATAGAGGCGTTGACGGCAGCGCCGAACTTCTGCTTCGCACGTGCCGGAAACTCGTCTCGGCCCACTCGGCACAGCCGGGGACGGGGTCGGGGATCTCGTGGCGGGGCGGCGGGTCAGGCGGGTGGGGGCTGAGGTGTGGCCGATGCTCGATCACGCAGCGAGAGTCGTTCCGCGCGCAGTACGCGCCAGGTCTCCGGCCCGACGACACCATCCACGCGGAGACCGTTGACTTCCTGGACATGCACCACCCAGCTCCGCACCTTAAGGCCGAACCTCCCGTCGACTGCTAGCTGTTCGAAGCCGGACCAACGGTTGATCAGGCACTGAACCTCCTTGACACGGTCGCCAGTGTCACCAATACGGGTGGGGACAGATCCGTTGTAGTAGCCGCAGTATTCGGCCGCGCCGGCTACAGGAGTGGATTCTCGTGCGCTGGCTGGCGCGACGGAGGCGGCGAGGGCCATTCCCAGCAGCAGCCCGCTCAGTCCGGCTGCCAGGACCGGGCGTCGACGTGTATGCATGTGAGAGTCCCTCCACCGATGTTCGTGAGCCTCCCGGACAGGAGATCCACAAAGACACTGGCTTCCGGAGCGGCCCGTCATGCGGCTCCCACTGGCTTAAGGCCCCTGTGGGGGATAGCGCGTTGACACGTGCGAAGACTGACGAGATCCGTTGTTGCCTAGCCATGCGGCAGGTTGAGCAACGCGGGATACCGAAGTGCTGCGAACTTTGGAAAGCGGAGGTTTCATCCACCTCAAAACCCGTGCAGATTCCGATCCGCTATACACCGCCTTGCGCCACGCCCCCTTGCTGCACACCCCCGTTGCGCACAGCGGCCCCCTGTCGCGCTGAAACCCCGGGGTGCCAAAGGAAGAGCTCCAGCAGTTAAGCCAGGGCATAGGGGCTGAAGACAGTGGCTGTGCCTGAGCGCGTCACGGTTCACCATGTATGTGGCTCATCCGTCGCACGGAGAGGAGACGGTCGACAGTCAACCCCACTCTTCACCCCATGCGTGCACGCTCGCCGGTCACCACTTCGCCGAGGCGCTCGCCTGCCTTCGCAAGCCACGCCCCCACACCGCCCTGCTCACCCCAGACGACCTCACCTTCGCCGTCGACACCTACCGCGAACGCATCGGCGACATCGAACAGGCGCAGCCCGGAGAACGCAGAACCACGGAACCCGTGCTTCGGATCAACCATGCCGCTCCCTGACGGCCCGACGGCATCGATGCGTGGGCCCGCGCCCTGCGCCGGCAAACTGCTACCCGGTGTCGGCTCGCGCGGGAAGCTTTCGGGTCGGGCGGCGGCTTGCCCCCTTTCGACCCGGCGGAGGTGTCAGGTTGGCGAGGTCGACGCCTCGGCTGCGGCGGTTGTGCTCGAGGGCGTTCGTTGCGTTGGGAGCGACCGTGATCCATGAGCGTGATCAGGAAATCGATTGGCGTGTCCTGGCTGGCCCCGAAGGGGCAAGTTCTGCATGTGCACTCCTCAGGACGCTGTCGGCTGAGGTTGAACACCTGCCGCGACGGTCAGTTGACCAGCCTGCCGGTTCTGTGGGTGGGGTGCTCGGGTCGCTTGTTCGGCCGGCAGTACGACCCGTGCATGACGGCTTGGTGGCTGGTATTGATCAGCCGGTCCGGGAGTGAATCGGGGACGGCGGGGTGGGGGGAGGGGATGCCGGTCACTGGGGGCCTGGTCGCTGGTGATGATCAGGGACCGGCCCTGCTGCTCGCTGTCCAACTCGTAGAGGGCTTCGCCATTGGGCTTGGGCCACAGTGAGCTGGCGCGCATCGCGAAGTCGTCGAGGAAGGGGACGTCGGGGCGGACGAGTTCGCGCTCCGCTTGTACCAGGTGTCGTCCACCTTGCTGGTTGAGGCGTTCTCAACGGACCCTGCATCACGGTCACAGTCGGGTAACGCGCACTCCATACCGCAGTATGTGATATTGCACATGTCACATGCTGCTTCCATGAGAAGAGCCAGAGCCCTGATATGGGCCGTCGCCGCCATCGGCGGAGTTCTCGCGGGTATCACCCCTGCCTCCGCCTCCGTGACCGCATCGGAGGACGCCGGCCAGGGGAAACTCACCTGGAGCTCCTGCCGCGACGCGACCACTCCCGCACTCCAGTGCGCCATGCTCGACGTGCCGTTGGACTACGCGCATCCGAACGGCACCAAGATCAAGATCAAGGTGAACCGGCTCCCGGCCACCGCGCCCAAGAACAAGCAGCAGGGCCCGATCCTGTTGAACCCCGGCGGTCCCGGCGACTCCGGCCTGTGGATGCCCGCCTACATCTCCGGAAAGATCCCCCAGGACGTCGCCTCGACCTACGACTGGATCGGCTTCGACCCGCGCGGCACCAACGCCAGCAACCCGCATGTCACCTGCGACGCGCACTACTTCGACGCCGAGCGGCCGGACTACCAGGTCAGCAAGGGTACTTCGCAGGCGTGGCTTGAGAAGTCGGCCAAGTACGCCGCCGACTGTGCCGCGAACTGGAGCTGGTTCCTGCCGCACATGACCACCGTCGACAACGCTCGCGACATGGACAGCATCCGGCGGGCGCTCGGCGCTCAGAAGATCAACTTCTACGGTGGCTCGTGGGGCACCTCGCTGGGCTCCACCTACGGCCAGCTCTTCCCCTCACACGTCCGCCGGATGGTGCTGGACAGCATCGTCGGCCCCACCATCACCTGGTACGACCACAACATCCTGCAGGACAAGGAGCACCAGCGCCGATTCGATGCCTTCGCGGCGTGGACTGCCAAGGCCGACCCGGTCTACCACCTGGGCACCGACGCCGCCACCGTGGAGCGGAAGTACTACCAGGTCGAGGCCGCACTGCGGACCAACCCGGCGGATGCCGCCCCGGCCCCCGGCAAGATCGGCCCCGCGGAGTTCGAGGACACCTTCTACGGCGGTGGCTACAACTTCCTGCGCTGGCCACAGATGGCGACAGCGCTGTCGGCCTACCTCACCAAGAACGACACCCGCCCGCTGCAGATCGCCTACAACCGCTTCGCGGCCCCGGGCGCCGACGACGGCACGTTCCCGGCGTACAACGCGGTCCAGTGCACCGAGAACAACTGGCCGCGCGACTGGCAGTTCTGGAAGAAGGACCAGGCCAAGATCAACGCCATCGCGCCCTTCTACACCTACAACAACATGTGGTACAACGCAGCCTGCATGTTCTGGCCCTACCAGGGCAACCAGGCCGGCCGACTGAAGATCACCGGCAAGGGTCTGCCGCCCATCCTGCTCTTCGAGGCCACCGAGGACGCCGCCACCCCCTACCCGGGCGCGATCGCCATGCACAAGGCGCTGCCCGGATCCAAGCTGGTCGTCCAGAACGGCGGCAGCTTTCACGAGATCCTCTTCCACGGCAACTCCTGCCTGGACGACACCTTCACCGCCTATCTGCGCGACGGCCGCCTCCCAACCGGCAAGGGCTTTGTCGCCACGACCTGCGCCCCTGAACCGGACCCCGCCCCGGTCTACGTGACCCCGCCACCCGCCACCAGGAAGGCCGAGCCCGCCCTCCCCGCCGGCGACCCCCAAGCCATCCACGGCATCAGGTAACGGGACTCGGTGCTTCCACAGCCGCGAGATCTTCGTAAGGTCTTCAGGTCTGTCACGGCGTCAATCGTCCGCTGACAGTCGTAGTCCTGCGGCCAGTCGCCCCTCCTCTTCAGCCACGCCGGCATCGGCAACGACCGCCGCACCCCTGCCGCTTCGCCTCAGTCATGCCCGAGCTGCGTCAAGGGGTGCGGCCTACTGGAGAGGGGTCCGGAATCCGACGGGCGGTCGTCCTGGGCATGCCGAGCGTTCGCGCAGGAACTCATCAACACCGTCGCGCTCGCCATGCGGCACGGCATCACGTCGGCCGAACTTCGCGACGCCGGCTACACCCACCCCACCTCGACCGAGGCGTTCAACGATGTGCTCGCCACCATCGTGCGGGCCGACTGGTACTCCAGCTGCAGTTCGCTGTTCCTGCTGGTCAGGCTCCTGTTTCTGAGTGTATTGAACTGATGGGTCGTCATGTAGCGGAAGTTCGTGGCTGGAGGTGCGGCGTTTGTAGTGGCAGTGCCTGGCGGCAGCCTGGTGGTGGCGCCGCCAGCGAGACCATTTCAGGGCATGACTGGCGCGATGCCTCGCGCGCTGCTGTGGGGGTTCCGGCCCCAGATGTCGGTGTGGCCGGAGCCGAGGAAGCCCCTTCCGACGCGCTGGACGCGGTTCGATTCTCACGTTGCCTGAACCCTGTGAGGCGGAGGAGACGACTGCTGGGTGTTCGACGGTGAGACGGTCCTCTTCAACCCCTCGTTGGGTGACGGCGATTGGTGACAACCGGGCTGCGAGGCGCGCATCGAGCCCGAGGTAGCTCAACTCGCCTCGGCAGCCCTCGAAACCGTGTGGGAGCGCGGTATCCGCACAAGAAGTCAAGAAGTACGGGGTGGCGGAAGACCAGGACCGCTGAGCGGCTGCATGGCCGGAGCACAGCTCGTTGGTAGCGCCGTTTCCAGGAAAGGGCCAGGTCAGGGCGTGTTTCCGGCGAGGGTGTAACGACCTCGATCGGTGATCGATCAGGGCCTGGTACACAACCTTGGGACGGCCGACATGAGGGCGGCCTAGCTTCCAGGGCATGGCGTTCGCCCGAAAAGGTCCGATCAGTCCCGGACGCCACTTCCTACACATCCGTAAAGGAGCAATCATGCATAGCCAGGCCATGCCTACCGTCCGGCGTTGGAAGCGCACGGCGCTCCGCACCACCCTCGCTGTCGCGGTGACCGGCGCGGCCGTCGCCCTGCCGGTCGGAGCGGCATCCGCCATGCCGACGGATTACGTCAAGCAGGTCAGGGTCGGAAGCGGGGAGACCGTGACGCTGGACGGCAACACCGGTACCGCCACCGTTAAGGACCCCGAGCACGGCGTCACAAGGGTGCTCAACCACGACAAGGCCGGCCCGGTGCCGAGCCGGATGGATCCGAACGGAACCTTCACGCTGTCCGAGCCGAAGCCCGCGGCGCAGGCCGATGCCACTGCCAAGATCGTCTACAGGCATGACGGCAAGACGGTGCAGACCATCTCCTTCCCCAAGGCCCCGGCGGACCTCGGCTGACCGACTCCGGNTCCGAGCCGAAGCCCGCGGCGCAGGCCGATGCCACTGCCAAGATCGTCTACAGGCATGACGGCAAGACGGTGCAGACCATCTCCTTCCCCAAGGCCCCGGCGGACCTCGGCTGACCGACTCCGGCACACCAGCGGCCCCCGGCTCGATTCCGCAGCCGGGGGCCGCTCTTGTGCGGCCTGTGGTCTCGTCGCGACGCCGAAGCCTTGAGTGCTCGGCGGCCGCGGCGGCCACAGCGGGCGACAAGCGGAGGCAGAGTCGCGCGGCGACGACGATCCGGTCGAGTTGTGTGGGCTGGCGACGGTCTCGACGCCGGCTGATGAGATGGCACCGATGTATGAGCAGGTCGGTCAGCTGCGCTGCTCCGGGGAGGGCGGGAGGTGGAGTTCGGCGACGGCGCCGCCGTCGGGGGCGTTGGAGAAGTGGAGTTCGGCGCCGAGGACGTGGGCCTGGCCGGCGGCGATGGTCAGGCCCAGGCCGTGGCCGGTCCGCTTGCCCCCCTCAGACCCGCCGGACTGGCTCCGAAAGCGCTGGGGGCCCTGGTCGAGAAGGTAGGCGGGGTAGCCGTCGCCGTGGTCGCGCACGGTGATGACGGGGGCGTCGACGGTGACCACGACGGGTGGGCGGCCGTGTTTGTGGGCGTTGGCAACGAGGTTTCCCAGGACGCGTTCGAGCCTGCGCCGGTCGGTCTCGACAAGGTCGTCCGCTACGACGCGGACCTCGGATGTCGTTCCGGTGGCCCGTACCGCGCGTTCGGCCAGCGGGCCCAGCTCGTGTACGTCCAGGTCGGCGCTCTCGACCCGGGCGTCGAGCCGGGAGATCTCCAGCAGGTCCTCGGTCAGCCCGCGCAGGGCCTGGACACGGTCGCGCACCATGTCGGTCGGGCGGCCGGACGGCAGCAGTTCAGCCGCGGAGTGGAGCCCGGCGAGCGGGGTGCGTAGCTCGTGGGAGACGTCCGCGGTAAAACGCTGTTCGCTGTGCAGACGGGTCTGGAGGCTGGCGGCCATCGCGTCGAGGGCGGTCGCCACGGCGGCGGCCTCGTCCTGGGCTCGGTCGGGGCACCGGGCGCGGGGGTCGTTCACGCGAGCGTCGAGATCGCCGGCGGCGATACGTCGGGCGACGCGGGCGGTGTGGTGCAGTCGGCGGGTGATGCGGGAGACGGATATCAGTCCGGCCGCCAGGGTGAGGGCGATCGCGGCAGCGGAGGAGCCGATGATGGCTCTGTCCAGGCCGCGGAGGGAGGCTGCCTGTTCGCTGTAGTCCAGCCGTAGCGCGAGCACCTTTCCTCCGGTGACGGGGGCGGCGGCCCACATCACGGGGCGGCCCTGGTGCGTGGCGAGTTGGGTACCGCGCTCGTGCCGCCGCACGGTCATCTCACGGAGCGGGGCGGGGAGGTCCGGCGGGTTCACCGAGACGTCGCGGTCGAGAGGGTCGCCGGCGACGTAGGCGGACTTGCTGCGGTCCAGTTCCGCAAGCGCCGTGTGGCGCGCACGGTCCTGGGTCTGTCGGTCGACCAGGACGTGTACGAGGGTGCCGAGCACCGTGGCGAGCAGGCAGCACATGACGGTGATGAAGACGGCGGCCTTCCAGCGGAGCATCGCCGTCCAGGCAGGCAGCCACCGCGGCGGACGCGGCCGGAGAGTGCGCACGGCTCACCTGCCCGAAGGGGTTGCAGAGGCCGGGGCCCGCCGGCCGTAGCCCACGTCCTGGATGGTCATGACCTGTTGCCGCGCATCCCAGGCGTAGACCGTGCGGCTCTCGTAACCGGGCGCGTCCCCGGGCTCGTGGATGACCAGCTTGTGGTCGGCGACCTCCACCGACTGCGGGGAACTGGTGGAATCCAGGATCGAGGTCACCACCCCGTTCTTGAGCGTGTAGGCATAGATGACCAGGAGGTTGCTTCCGCTCCGGACGCCGACGATCAGCTCGTCCTTCCCGTCACCGGTCAGATCGTGGTATTCGGGGGCCCGCACAGGGCAGGAGTCCGATCCAGGCTTGTCGGCACAGGAGCGGATCTTGCGCTCCTCATCCTTGTCGAAGACCGGCTGGCCGTGGCGCTTGTCAACGTCGATCTGCGCCAGGAGAACCGAGCCCGCGGACACCTTCCGGATGTCCCCGGACCGCACCCGCGGCAGCGCGGTCAGCGGCTGCGGTTTCTCCTGGCTTCCCGTCGCCGGTGGCTCCGCCGGCACGGGCTTACTGCCGGGCCACAATTCCGCCGGGCCGGTAACGGGAGCGGCATGCCCCGCGCTCCTTGGCGCACCGGCCTCCGCACACCCGCCCAGCAGCGCCACCGAGCCCGCCGCCACGATCGCCGACGCCACCGCCCATACGACGGCACGGGGTGAGGGCAGTCGGCGGACACGGGGCACAGAGCTGCTCCCAGAAGGCCCGGAATCCGCAGGGGCTGAGACGTGAGCTGAGTCGTGAGGAGGCAAACGTTCTCTCCGCGTGGCTCTGCGACGATCCGGCAAGTCCGGAAACGGTAACCCATCGGTCGCGCAACCCGTTGTGTGGGCCGTCACAGGGACGGGGTGCCACTCATGCCGGGAAGCGGCCCCGCCCACATGTGTACGCCCGGCAGGCGACACGTTACGGAGGGTGGGACCACCCGCCCGTCGGACGTTCGCGGCGGATGCCCACGACCGGAGCCGGCTGGCGGGCCAGACTTCTTCAGGGGCAGGCAGACAGCGCTGGGCTGCGCCGACGGACAGCCCGAAGCCGCACCCACCTCAACCTCTGAGTCGACGTTCGACGGGCCTCCCCGCGTCGGCAGAGGCGTTCTGGGCACCTCTGCCGCGATGGACCGCCGACGCTCCGAGACGACACCGAGCACGCTCAGCACCTCAGCCCATGTGACATCGGTCACGTCGTCGGAGATCCGTCGCAAGGCATCGCCCACGTCACTGGGCGTTTCCGCTGGTCGCGGGCTTCTTCACGCTCAGCGGCAGGAGCTTCTTGCCGCTGCCGCTCAGTTGTGGCCAGGTATCGAACTGCGGGCAGGCACCCCGGCAAAACTGGTCGGGATCAAACCGCTCGACCGAGCCCCCGGCAGGCGACATCGACGCGCCACTCATCCTTCGACTCGCGCGCTGCTGTGGGGGTTCCGGCCTCAGATGCCGATGTGGCCGGAGCCGAGGAAGTCCCTTCCGACGCGCTGCACGCGGTGAGATCCACCTTGGCCGAATCCCCGTGAGACGGAGGTCCCGGCGCCCTGCCCCACCGTCGACGCCATGCGCTATGCCTGCCTCACCCGTGCAAGGAGGGGCCCTGGGGCGTGTCCGATGGGTCAGCGAGCCTGCCTGCCTGGCCAGTTGACTGCACTGACCTGTTGACCGGCTCGACTCGGCGAAGGGTTGTCAGGCGCAGCCGTCGTCGGACGATTATTGGTGAGGAAGCGGATGGGGTTGCGGCGTGTCATCAGGTCGATCAGGTCGTCGTCGACGCCCGCGGCCCGCAGCCGGGGCAGGAACGAGCGGAACAGATGCCCGTAGCCCTGCCCACCCTCGGCCCGCAGGTAGGTGTGACGGGAGATGTCGCCGCTGAGCAGCACCCGGTCGGCGTGTCCGGCTTCCAGGAGCGCGAGCAGCAGGCGCAGCCGGGTGGTGTCGGTGGCGTAGTGCTCCTTGCCGATGGTGTCGAAGGCCACGTAGGCGCCGGAGGCGGCCAGTTCGCGGTGTACGGCGGGGGCCTGAAGGAGGTCCTGGTGGCCGATGCTGATGCGGTGGGCGGGCAGCCCCGTGGCGGTGAGTACGTCGAGCTGGGCCGGACCGCCGACACCGAGGTGGGTGTGGGTGGCGACGGACAGGCCAGTGGTGAGGGCCGCGTGCGCGGCGGCCGTCAGGACACGTTCCTCGGCCGGGCTGGGGCGTTCGCCGTGGCTGCCGACCTCGCCGATGACCCCGGGACGGATCGCGGTGTCCATGATGCCCTGCTCGATCTCGCGGATCAGCGTCATGGTGAGGCGGTCGGGGTCTGCGGCGCTGACTTCGGGCGGGTGGAAGGGCTCGTGGTACCAGCCGGTGGCGGCGAGCACGGCGACTCCGGACCGATCGGAGATACGGGCCAGGACACGCGGGTCGCCGCCCATGCCCCGGCAGGTCAGCTCGATGACAAGGGCGAGAGCGAACGCGTCTCGCAGGGAGGCGAGTTCCGCGGTGACGTGGGCGCCATGCATGGTGGGGAGTAGGGCGGCGTCCTGGTCACCGGCCCGGCGCAAGTCCACGATCAGATGCTCGTGGGCGAGCACCGGCCCACGGACGGAAGCGACCGGGAGAGGGCCAGTGACGGTCTGCACGCTCTGCACGGTGGAACCGGTACCCGGCGCCATCGTTCCCATACGGCACAGCGACAGCCTGACGCGTTCCCGACCCTCGACCGGCCCACGACAGGAAGAGGGCTGCGCATGACCACATTCCAGCAGGCGTCGCAAGCCCAGCAGATCGCCGCAGCACTCCCAGGCCGCGCAACCGATGGCTGCGCCTTGGTGGCGCTCGATGGCCGCGCAGGGGCAGGCAAGAGCACACTGGCCGCCGTCCTGGCAGAGCAGTTGGGCGGGCCACGGCGAGCGACCATCGTCAACGGCGACGACTTCTTTGTGCCCAGACCTGTCTCACAGCGCCTGTCGATGGACACGGTGGAGGCGTACCGCCGCTACTTTGCCTGGCAGGAGCTGCGCGATGAGATCCTCGCACCGCTCGCCCATGGCAAACCGGCACGCTATGCGCCGTACCAGCCCGGTGCAGACGCCACGCTGCGCGGCGAGCCACGCCACCTCCCGGCCAAGGGGGTGGTCGTCGTCGAAGGCGTGCTGACCGCCCGCCCCGAACTGGCCCCCTTCTACGATGTGACCGTCCTCGTCGACACGCCAAGCGACGTGTGCCTGCACCGCTTGTACGCCCGCGGGGGCGGCCCGGAACGCGACGCCTGGATCACGCGCTGGCGCACCATCGAAGAGCACTACCTCACCACGACGCGCCTGCACGCACGCGTCGGCCTCACCGTACGGGGAGGGTGACGGGCCCCAAGGCCGCGTCCGTCGTCCCCGCAAGAGAGTCCACCGGCCTCGGCAACGGTGATCACGACCACCGGAGATCGATGAGGTATCCCGGGCCTCGCCGGCTGGCCTGCCAGCGCACCCGGCCGGACTGCGGGTGACCGGTCGCCGAAGCAGCTGGCACGCTGGTGTCATGGAGACGCTGCATCTTGTGCCCGGCCCGTCGGCGGCGGAATCCCTGCGGGCCGCCCTCGGGGTCGACACCGACGACCCGGCCAGCCCTGTCCAGTCGTACCCCGATGATCCCAGCGTGGGGCCGTTGAAGCCGGACGATCCGGCGGTCCGGGAACAGTGGTGGCACACGATATTCAACTGGCTCGGTCCTGAGGAGAGTGAGGAGAGTGATCCGTTTGACGAACTGGCACCGGCGGCGTTCTGGGAGCGGGTCGAGTGCGCGGACCACCTGGTGGTGTGGTTCAGCAGCGCCTCCAACTCTGAACTCGCCTTCTTCCACCTGATCTGCGACCGCCTCTCGGACAGGCCGTTCGACATAGTCCAGGTGCCCGGCCCGGTCGGGGCGCTCAGCCGGGATGAGTGTCACCCCCTGCTGGCCGCTGCACGCCCGATCACCGGCGTCGAGCGCCGGGCCGCCGCTGAGGCGTGGCGGCGGCTGAAGCAGGAGAATGCCACGTTCCGCATCATCACTCCCGCCGGCCTGGCCTCGGCGCCGGAGGACTACTACGACGCTGCCCTCCTCGACACCGCAGGTTCCAAGGGGACTGCCCTCGGCATTGTCGTCGGCACCGTCTTGGCTACCACGAAGGGCGGCGATTCGACCCTGTATTGGCGGATCGCAAAGCTCGTGGAATCCGGCGCGCTCCTCGCCGACGGACCACTCGCCACCGACATCGCCGCCCGGGCCGACGGCGCTCCCCGGCCCGCACTCGGCACCAGGATTAAACGAGCGTCTCTCATCAGCTGAGCGATCCTGAGTCGGATTCAGGGTCCGGGTTCGGTTCGAGCCACCGTGGTGGGGTGGCGTGTGGGTGCAGGTGGAATCCTGCGCCCAGCGCTGCCCCTTGTCGCCCGTGTCGGCTGGTGGTGGTGTTGCCGGAAGGCCATTCGGCTCGAAGAACCGGCAGCCCGCGACCCGCTACGACGTGGGTGAAGCGACCAGACGCCGGAGAGCGTCACTGAACCGAGCCGGCTCAGACGTGTAAGGACACGCCGAATGTCAGGCAGTCGTCAGCTGCTCACTCGTCCGGCTGTCCGGGCTGTTCGCCTTCCCCACGGAGCAGGTCGGCACGTGCCGTTGACGCCGAAGGCGCCGTAGTGGTGGAGGCGAGACCCAGGCGGGTGTGGACCATGCGCGCGATGTCCGCGATGGTGCCTTCGCTGCGGAGCAGCTCCATCGGTGGGAGGTCGATGTCGTATTGGTGGCGGACGTTCGCCAGTACCTCGCTTCCCATCAGCGAGTCCATGCCGTACTCGTCCAGGCGTCGGTGGTGGTCGAGTTGTTCGACGGACATCTGGAGAACGCCGCCGAGCATGTCGGCGATGGTGTCGGCGATAACTTGTCGGGCCTCTTCCTGGGGCATCTCGGCGAGGGCGCGCAGGATGTCTTCACGGCTCTGGCCTGCTGGGCGGACCAGTAGCGGAATGAGGCCGCTCACCCGTGGCACGTTGGCGGCGGGAAGCAGCTTCGTCAGCGTGGAGTATGCGTAGCGTCCGACGCCGGCTCGATCGAGGCCGGCGCAGACCAGGTCCTCCGCCGCGGTGAACGCCTCATGGGGCATGACCGGCTCGACGCCCAGTCGCGTCATCGTCTCGGTCAGCCCGTTGCGATCGACGTAGCCGGTACCACCGATGACGCCCCAGGCGATCGCCGTACCTGCTTCCCCGCGACTGCGGCGGGCCCGTGCCAGGGCCTCCAGGAAGGCGTTGGCGGCTGCGTAGTTGGACTGCAGCGCGTTGCCGAGGAAGGCCGTTCCGGAGGAGTACATCAGGAAGAAGTCCAGCGATCGTCCCCGGGTGAGGTGGTCGAGTACGGTCGCGCCGGCCATCTTCGGGAGGAGCACGGATCGGAACCTGTCGTCGGACAGATCGGTGAGCGGTGCATCGTCGAGGTGCATCGCAGCGTGGACGATGCCGCGCAAGGGATGTCCCGATGCCTCGGTCTCCGTGACGACACGCCGCATGGCGTCGAGGTCTGACACGTCTGCCGCGTACGGCGTGGCTCGCACTCCACGGTCTGCCAACTCCGCGAGCAGTGTGGGTGCTTCGGGGGCTTGTGCGCCGCGTCGGCTGACCAGTGCCAGGTGGCGGGCGCCTCGGTCGGCCAGCCAGTGGGCGGTGGCGCCGCCGAATCCGCCGAGACCGCCGGTGATCAGGTAGGTCGCCTCGGGATCGAGCGGGGGTGGGGTCTCGCGGCGTTCGACGGAGCAGGAGCCGTCGAGGGCGTCGAAGGTGACGACGACCTTGCCGATGTGCCGGGAGTGTTGGAGCAGTCGGAACGCTTCGACGATGCGCGAGGCCGGGAAGACGCTGTGCGGTAGGGGTCGGTAGTGGCCGGTTCGAACCGCTTCGGAGACCTGCTGGAACTGGTCTTTGGCCAGTTCGGGTTGGTGGGCGAGTGCCGTGAGGTCCACGCCGAAGAAGGCGATGTTCCTGTCGAAGGGGCCGAGGAGGAGCGGCTTGTTGAGGTAGATGTCGCGTTTTCCGAGTTCGATGAAGCGTCCACCGGGTCTGAGGAGTTCCAGGCTGCGGCTCATCGCCTCTCCTGCCAGGGAGTTGAGGACGACGTCCACGCCTCGGCCGTCGGTGTGGCTCATCACCTCAGTGGCGAAGTGGAGGCTGCGCGAGTCCAGTACGTGTGCGGCGCCCAGCACTTCCAGCAGGTCCCGCTTGGCCGGGGTGCCGGCGGTGGCGATCACCTTGGCGTGGCGCAGTTCGGCGTACCGCAGGGCAGCCAGGCCGACGCCGCCCGCACCGCCGTGGACCAGGACGGTCTCTTCGGGGGCGAGTCGGGCAAGGTGACCCAGGCCGTAGTGGACGGTGAGGTAGACGATCGCGAGCGTGGCCGCCTCGGTGAAGCTCATGCCCTCGGGGATACCCGCCACGGCGTGTTCGGAGGTGATCACGTGGGAGGCGAGCGCGCCGGGGGCGAGGCCGTAGACCCGGTCGCCGACGCAGACGTTCGTCACCTCCGGGCCCACCGCCGTGACCACGCCGGCGCACTCCAGCCCCGGCCCCGGTTCTTCCCCCGACTCGATCCCCGCGATGGGTGGGATCAGTCCCATCGACCTCATGATGTCGCGGTAGTTGAGTGCCGTGGCGTGGACGGCGATGGCGATCTGTCCCGGTCCGGGCTGCTGCGGGGGAGCGCTTTGGACCCAGGCGAGCTGGTAGGAGATCCCGGGGTCGCGTACCTGGAGGGTGAAGCAGGGTGCCTCGGTGCTGTCGGCGGTGCCGTGGCGGTTCGGTAGCTCGATGAGTCGGGGGACGAAGCGGCCGTTGGCGGTGAGCACGATCTCGTCCTCGTCCGACCGGGTGAGGATGTCCCGGACGAGGCGTTGGGCGTCGTACCGCGGGTCGACGGAGCGTTGTAGGGACAGTCGTCTGACGCGCAGGTCATGGTGCTCGTTGGCGAGGGTGCGGGTGATACCCCAGACTGCCGCGTCCTCTGGTGCGGTGACCGGCTCCGGCGCGGGATGGAGTCCCGAGGGCCGGGTGACCAGCCACAGTGTGGCGTCGATGGTGTCCGGTAGTTCGGCGAGGGCGGCGGTGAGGCCGCGCAGGGCTGCGGCGCGGCGGATGGTCCGCTCCATGAGGGGCTGGGCTGGACCGTCTCCCAGGATCAGTACCACCGTGATCTCTCCGGTGTCGGTGGGCAGCAATCGCCGCCACTGACCGGGGTCTTCGCCTGCCGTGGTACGGACGGTGCGGCCGCCGTGATCTTTGAGGAGGGCGCAGACGGCGTCCGGCAGACAGCCGTCCGTGTCGGTCTCGGCGGCGACGACCCACACCGAGCCGCTCTCCGCCTTCGGCAACTCGGGGGGTGGGACGGGCCGTTCGGGCGGCGTGGCAAGCAGTGCCGACATCACGTCATCGGTGCTGTCGGGTTCTGCACCGATGCGGGCGATGTCGGTGAAGCCGCACTCGGCGAGCAGCGCCGGCCACCGGCTACCGGACAGCAGCGGTGAGTCGGTACGCAGTTCCTGGTCGGTGAAGGCCCAGAAGGTCTCCAGTGTGCCGATCAGCGGGGCGAGGAGTTCGGTGTCGTGTAGTTCCAGGGCGAGCAGCCGGCCACCGGGAGCGAGGAGCCCGGCGACCTTCCGCAGTGCTTTCCTGAGGTCCTTGGCGGTGTGCAGGGCGTTGGCCGCCACCACCATGTCGAAACTGCCCTCGGTGAGGCCCTGTTCAGCGGTGTCGCCGTCCAGGTCGAAGGACTGGTAGTCGACGAAGTCGTAGCGGTTGAAGCGCTTTTGGGCGCGTCCCAGGAAGAAGGGCGAGATGTCGGTGAAGAGGTAGCGGGTGCGTTCGGGTGGCAGCAGAGGAAGCAGCACGCCTGTGGTGCCGCCGGTGCCCGCCCCCACTTCCAGCACGCGCAGCGGCCGGTCCTTGGGCCACCGGTCGACCACGGTGGACAGCACGCCGGCCAGGACGCGGTTGTGGTGGTGGTGGATCGGTGAGATGCCGTAGAACTGCTCCAGCGCCTCCAGCCCGCCCTCTGCCAGCAGTAGTTCCAGCGGGTCGCACGCGCCACGCAGTACTTCCGTGAAGTGTTGAAGCATGTGTGCGTACAGCAGTGTCTCGGCCGGGAAGGCAGGGAAGTCGTTTCCGATGACGAGACGCTCTCGGGTTTCCACGCGCAGGTCGGTCGTCAGCAGGCGCCACCGGCCGTCCGCCCGGAGTTCCAGCAGACCGTGGCGTTCCAGGAGTGGGGCGATGGCGGATACGAGCCGACGGTGCCGGGGGAGCATGCCGGCCGTCACCAGGTCGTCGACGGTGAACGCGGAGGAGGGGTCGGGGAGCAGCTCGGCGAGGGAGCGGGCGATGCCGCGGGCGTTGCACTCCTTGACGGCTTGTACCACCTGGTCGTGGCGACGGTGCCGGTGGTGTCGCTGGAGTTCGGCGATCCGGTCGCCTGCGGCGGTCAGAAGCGATGCGGTGCCGGGCAGCGGCGATTTGGCGGCGGGCATGTCGGGGTGCGGGGCGGCGCGCAGCACGACCGTGTTGCGGCTGAGCGGTGTGCCGCGTGTGCTCCGTACGCGTCGCATACGGCACTGTGCCAACTCGACGGCGACGGTACCGTCCTCGTCTGCGACGGTGATGTCCCAGGACATCTCGGCCTGGGTGCTCGCGCGGTGGCGGACGTGGATCACACCCGACGGCGCGGGAGAGCGCCACACGCGGGCTGCTCCGATGGCTACGGGCAGGTAGCCCTCGCTCACGGCGAGGGCGTCGGCCATCAGTGGTGCACCGGCTTGCAGGGCGCCGTCCATCAGCGCGGGGTGGGCTTCGTACTCGTCCGCCGGCTCTCCGTAGTGGTAGCGGGCGAGGACCTCGCCGTCTCCCACGTGTAGCTGGCGCAGCACCTGGAATTGGGGGCCGTAGCGCAGTCCGGCCGCGGTGAGCGCCGTGTAGTGCTGTGCGCCGGACATGGGCTTTGGACAGCGGGCGAGGAGCGCCGCGGGGTCGAGGACGGGCGGGGGCGGGCGCAGCAGGGTGCGGACGCGGCCCCGGGCGTGCTGGCTCGGCTCGCCGGTGCGTCCTTCGCGCGAGGAGATGGCGATCACCCCGTCTTCGGTGGAGAGGGACACCACCAGGTGGACGCTGCTGGGGTTCTCCCGTGGCACCACGATGGGGCGGGTCATCTCCAGGCCCTCTACCTCGATCGGTGTCCCCAACGCGCGTCGCCCGGCGGCCAGGGCCATCTCCAGGTAGCCCGTGGCGGGCATGATGACCGATGCGCCGACCTGGTGATCGGTGAGCCAGGGGACCAGGGTCGGCTCGACCGGCCCTTGCCAGGTCGGCTCCGGCAGCGGCAGGCGGTCTCCCAGGAGCGGATGGTCGGGGCGCCCGTCGCCCTCGGAGCCGCTCCACACCGCCGGGGAACCGCTCCAGTGCCGCTCCCGCTGCCAGGGGTACTGAGGGAGGTCCACCACCCGGCCGCGGTGCGGGAAGTGGCTCTGCCAGGCCACGTCCGCACCGGAGGCGATGAGCGTGGCCACTGCGCGGTCCAGGGCGGTGCGCCCGTCGGCCTGTGGGGTGAGGGTGCGGACCACGGCGATGCGTTGGGGTTGCCCGGCGGTTGTGCGGCGCAGGTAGGGGTGGAGCACGGGGCGGGGGCCGATGTCGGTGAACACTGCGTAGCCTTCGTCGCGCAGATGGGCCACCGCGGGTGCGAAGAGCACCGGTTGGCGGATGTTGTGCCACCAGTACGTGGCGTCCAACGCGCTTCCCTCGATCGGGCTGCCGGTGACGGTGGAGACCATCGGGATACGGGCAGGGCAGGGGCGCAGATCGGCCAGTGCCGCGTGCAGTGGTTCCTCGACCGGGTCCATGGCCGCGCTGTGGAAGGCGTAGTCCAGGTCCAGTTCGACGAAGGCGACATCGCGTGCGGTGAGTCGCGCCGACAGCTTGCGTACCTGATCGGTGGGGCCGCAGATCGTCACATCGCGGTCGGTGTTGACTCCGGCGATCTCCAGCCCCGGGTGGTCGGCCAGCCAGATGTCCATCTCGGCGCGCGGCAGTGCGACGGCGGCCATCCGTCCGCTGCCACGGGTGTCGGCTTGGGCGGTGGCGCGGATGGCGACGACCCGGGCGGCATCGGCAAGGGTGAGGGCGCCCGCCGCCCAGGCCGCTGCGATCTCTCCTACGCTGTGGCCCACCACTGCCGCCGGTTCGATCCCGTGGTGGCGCAGCCGCTCCACCACTGCGACCTGTACGGCGAAGAGCAGCGGTTGAGCGATCTCGGTCGCGGCGAGCCGGGATTCCGTCGGGTCCTTGGCGAGTTCGGTGGTGACCGACCATCCCAGGTGCGGACGGAGCAGGACGTCGACGTTCTGCACGGCGGCGCGGAAGACCGGGTCCTCGGCCAGGAGGTCGGCGCCCATCCCCGCCCACTGGGACCCGTTGCCGCAGAAGGCGAAGACCGGCCGGCCGTCGTGTGCCGCTTGGGCAAGTCCGCCGGCATCGCTGGGCGACGCGTCGGCCAGCGCGGCCAGTTGGTCTGCTGCGTGTGCGGGATCGGTGGCCAGGACGGCGGCGCGGTGCGAATGCCGGGCACGGCGCACACAGGAGGTGTACGCCAGGTCGTAGAACTCTTCCGGTTCGGCGGTGCGCAACCGGTCCGCGGTGCGGCGAACCGCCTCGGTCAGCGCAGTGGCGCCACGGGCACTGACCACCACCGGCCGAACTTCGCGGGCCGGGGCCGGGGCCGGGGCCGGTGGTGGCGGTGCGGCCGGTGGGCCTGCGGCCACGATGACATGGGCGTTGGCGCCACCGAATCCGAAGGAGTTGACGCCCACAACGGAGCGCTCGGTCAGTTCGACGCGGCGTTGCCGGGTGGCGATCTCCAGCCCCAGCGCCGGAAGGTCGACATGCGGGTTCGGTTCGCTGACGTGCAGGGAGGCGGGGATCTCGCCATGGCGCAGCACGAGCAGGGCCTTGAGCAACCCGGCCATTCCCGAGGCCGGTTCCAGGTGGCCCAGGTTGGACTTGACCGACCCGAGGGGCAGCTCACCTCGTGTCCGCCGCACACCCAGCGCGCGTCCGATCGCCTCGCACTCGACGGGATCGCCCACGGGCGTGCCGGTGCCGTGCGCTTCCAGGTAGGCGACGTCGTCGGGATCCACACCGGCCCGTGAGTACACCTCCCGCAACAGTGCTTCCTGGGTCTCCACCCGGGGCAGCGCCAGGCCCGGCGTGCGGCCGTCGCTGTTGATCGCGCCCTCCACGATCACCCCGTGAATCCGGTCCCCGTCGGCGACGGCATCGGTCAACCGCTTCAGCAGAGCCACGGCCCCGCCCTCGGCGCGCACGTATCCGTCGGCTCCGGCCGAGAACGAGCGGCAGCGACCTGTGGGGGAGAGCATGGCGGCCTGGCAGAACCCCACGTAGTGGAACGGGCTGAGCAGGACATTGACGCCGCCCACCAGCGCGGCACGGCTCGTACCGTCCAGCAGCGTCCGGCACGCCTGGACCACCGCGACGAGGGAGGAGGAGCAGGCAGTGTCGACGATCAGGCTGGGACCGTGCAGGTCGAAGAAGTGCGACAGGCGGTTCGCGGCGATGGAGGACGCGGCTCCTGCCATGGTGTACGCGTTGATGTTGTCCGAGACCATCTGCATCGCACCGTAAGAGTTGTCGGAGATGCCTACGAAGACGGCGGTGTCCGATCCGGCGAGTGCAGCCGGATCCACCGCCGCGTCATCGCACGCCTCCGCCGCCATCTCCAGCAACAGCCGGTGCTGCGGGTCCATCTTTGCGGCCTCCTTCGGCGAGATGCCGAAGTACGCCGCGTCGAAACGGCTGATGTCGTGAAGGAAGCCACCCGCCGCCGTGTAGCTCATGCCCGGGCGCGGCATCGCCGGGTCGACGAACCGCTTGGCGTAGAAGCGGTCCTCGGGAACCTCGGTCACCAGGTCCTTCCCCGATGCCAGCGCGTCCCACAGCCCGCCCAGGTCCGCGATGCCGCCGGGCAGCCGACAAGCCGCTCCCACCACCGCGACCGCTCGGTCGATGGGGCCCGCCTGATATCCACTGACGGTCATGTTCCCTCCGTAAGGCGTGTGGCGGCCCATGTGGACAGGCGTGCGTGGACCGTTGCGGACGGGTGGCCGTGATCGATGGGTGGCAACCGGTGGAACAGGACGGGCACCGCAGGCGCCGCCCCTGCCCCCGCTATGGGAAGGTCCAGGTCTTCCAGCGCCCTCTGGATGCCCCGGCAGAGCTCTGTGCGATCGGCGCGCGATGTTCTTCGCTCCGGTTCCACGACCACCACCGGCCGCTGCGCGGCGGCCGGCCCGACGCCGACCAGCACGGCACGGTGCACGCCGGGCACGGCGTTGAGGGCCGGTTCCACCCGTCCGACGAGCAACGGGCCTTGGGGGGTGCGTAGTTGGCGGTCGAGGCGGCCGTAGAACCAGATCCGGCCCTGGTCGTCCAGTCGGCCGGCATGGCCCGTCCGGTGCACGGCCTCGTCGGCAGCCTCGAACGATTTCACCGACGGAGTCGTCGTCACCGGATCCAGCGAGCAGTAGCGGAAACACGGCCCGGTGACGGCGAGTTCGCCGACCGAGGCGCTGGACAGGGCCGCGGCGTCCGGTTCTGTGGAGGACACCTCAGGCGGGAGGAGACGTACGGTGGTGCCGGGGACGGGACGGCCCAGGCACACCCCCTGCCCCCGGTCCGTTGCCGGGCGCAGTGCGAGCAGTTGTCGGTGGTCGATCGCGCTGACGGGAATGCTCCCAGCGGCGCAGTAGACGCTGTACACCGTAGTGGCGGCCGGTAGGCACACCCTCAGCCTGTCCAGGGTCTCGTAGGGCAAGTACACGCCGACGGACAGGACATGGCTCAAGGACGGCAGGGGAGTGAGGGTGCGGATGCAGTGACGGGCGAGGTGGTCCAGGAGGGCGGGCGAACCCATGAGGACATCGGCCCCCGTACGGTTCACCGTATGTGCTGAGCGGCGGGCACGCAGGTGCCCGGAGCGTATCCGGCCGGTCCGAGGGATGTGTCTGGTGGCGTCCAGCAACGGCCCGAGCGGCGGACCGAGCGGCGGGGTCGGCAGGCAGGAGGCCACCACCGTCCGTCCGGCCAGGGGCACGGCCTTGGAAAGTGCCCGTATCTGTGCCTCCACGACGCGGCACTGCCTGCGGTGCCGGGGGTGCCGTAGGCCCACACCGTGGGGTGCGTCGTGGAGAGTGCAGAGGACGGTACAGGCCAGCGGAGCCAAGGCGAACACCTCCGGTCCATGCGGTCAGCGGCCTGGTGCGGTGTCCCTGACCGGCCACTACCGGGACGGGCTAGCCTTCTCAGCATGCTGACGGCTCCTCGCCGACGACACCACTCACATGGGTGATGCAGGCGCGCGTCGGTGCACGGCAGTGGCGTGCGGGACGAAGCGGGGTGTGCGAACCAGCTCACGCGCGGGTGTCGTTGGGCACAGGCCCCGGGTTGGTCGCCTCGATGTCGGAGTTGGTGAAGCCGAACGGGTCCGGCGTCATCAGTGCCCAGAGACTTCGATTCTCGGGCGGAAGATCTCGCCGGGCTCTGGGCGTCGGGCGAGTGGAGTGAGGACCTTCGCCCGTACTTGTTTCGGTCTGCCTTCGGTCTGCCTTCGGTCGACCGGCGACACTCCAGTAGCTCCTGGCCAGTAGGACAGCCAGGGTGCCGTCCTCCCTCTCTCGCCGGTGTCCGTGGGGCAGGGGCGCCGCAAGGGACACACCGCGTGCGATGGCGACGGTGGCCCATCCCCGCCTCGGCGGGAACGGGCCACCGGTCGCCCCCCCCGCGCCTAGTGGTAGTCGTAGGCCCTGACATACATGCTGTGCTTGTGCAAGCCCGTCTGGTACAGGTGGACGTAGTACGACGTGCCCGCCCGGACGTTGCCCGCATCGACCTCCCACTGGTGGCCACCCTGGCAGTAGTGGTGCGGGCTCGACGCCATGACGTTGCCGTCGCTGGTGCGGACGATGTCGGCTGCGATCCGCTGCCCGTCTTCGCCATAGCAGCCGAAGTTCACCCCAAGGTTGTTGACGTCCGGGACGAAGTCCTTGGTCCGCCAGCCGAAGGCCGGGGTGTGGGTGTCGCTGAACAGCAGGTGCCAGCCCTGGGCCCGGACCGGGACGGCCGACTGCGCGGCCTGGGCCGACGGGGCCGTGGCCGCGAGCCCCGCACCGAGCGCGAGGGTCGCCGCCGCGAGGGCGATGCTCTTGCGTGCGTTCATGGTTCCGGTTTCCCCTTTCCCCGGTCACGGGCCGGGCCCCCTCGGGTCCCCCGAAGGCCCGTGGCCTCGCGGCTCCGTTTGTCGGGCGGTGCCGCTGGTTCAAGAACGTACGGGCGACCCGGCGCCGCGGGCGTCCCACACCGGGTTGAACTCGGTGCGCACCCTGGGCGGTAGCCGTGCGGTTCCTGCAACTTCCGTGGTACTGCGGGAGTTTGACGCCCGGCCCACCGCACCGGAGTTACGCTGCGGCGATGCGGATCCGCCTGTCTCGTGTGCTGGTCGTCGACACCCTGATCGCGCTCGCCCAGACCGGCGTGGCTCTGCTGCTCGGGCGGGAGTCCGCGGCTCAGGGCTGGCCCGCACTCGACCTGCCCGCCCATGTGCTGGTGGCCCTGGCGAACCTGCCGGTCGCCCTGCGCAGCAAGGCCCCGCTCGCCGTCTTCGCCTCCGTCCACCTGGCGTTCGCCGGGTACGTCACCCTGGGCTGCTGGCCCGTCGTGAGCAGCTTCGGACCGTTGCTCGCCGTCTACACGGTGGCCGCGCTGCGCCCCGCCCGCGTCTCCGTGCCCTGCGCGGCGCTGACGGGCGCACTGTGGATCTACGCCGGTGCGGTCACCGTCCACGCGTCGATGCCGTCCGTCGTCAGCCAAGCGCTGGCGTTCCCCGCCGTCCTGTGGCGGTTCGGCGTCGTCGCCCGCCGGTCGGCCGACCTCGCCCGCCGCCTCCGCCGCGAGCAGGAGGAGCGGGCCCGGCGCGAAGTCGCCGAGGAACGTGGCCGGATCGCGCGAGAACTGCACGACGTGGTCGCCCACCACATGTCCGTCATATCGATCCAGACGGGCCTCGCCCGCTTCGTCTTCGACAGCGACCGGGACACCGCGCGTACGGCGCTCGAGACCATCGACGCCACCAGCAAGGAAGGGCTGGAGGAGCTGCGGCGCATGCTGAAGGTGCTGCGCGTCGCGGACGACGGCGGCGCACCGGCCGCGCCGATGCCGGGCCTCGCACGCCTGGACGGGATGGTCGAGCGGATCCGTGCCGGGGGAGTCCCCGTTGCACTGCGCGTCGAGGGCACCCCGCGCCCCCTGGCGCCCGGCATCGAACTGTGCGCGCACCGCGTCGTGCAGGAGGCGCTGACCAACGTACTGAAACACGCGCCGGGCGCGAGCGCGGACGTGGTGCTGGCGTACGGGCCGCGCCAGGTGACCGTGTCGGTCACGGACGACGGAGAGGGGGTGAATCCGGACAGAGTGCGAACCGGGGGCGGGCATGGCTTGATTGGCATGCGGGAGCGGGCCAAGCTCTACGGCGGGACGGTCAGCATCGGCCCGCGGAGCGACGGGGGGTTCGCCGTGCGGCTGACCCTGCCGACCTCGGCACAGGCCGCAGGGCAGGGGGACGACACCACGGGATGACCAGAGTGCTCGTCGTCGACGACCAGTTCCTCATCCGCGCCGGCCTGGTGGGGCTGCTGCGCGCCGCGCCCGGGGTCGAGGTGGTCGGCGAGGCGGCCGACGGCGCGGAGGCCGTCGCACTGGCCGCGCGGACCCGGCCCGACGTGATCCTGATGGACATCCGGATGCCCGGCCTCAACGGCATCCAGGCCACCGAGCGCATCCTCGCCGGGGCCGCCAATGAAGGCGACGGCCCCGCGCCCAGGATCCTGGTGCTGACCACCTTCGACCTCGACGAGTACGTCTACGGGGCGCTGCGGGCGGGTGCCTCCGGGTTTCTGCTCAAGGACTCGGGGCCCGAGCGGCTGCTCGCCGCGGTGGCCGCGGTCGGCGGTGGCGACGCGCTCTTCGCGCCCAGCGTCACCCGGCGACTGGTCGAGGCGTTCGCCCGGCAGGCCGGGACCGGAGTCGGGGACGGGGCCGAACCGCCCCCGGACCTGGCCGCGTTGACCACGCGCGAGGTGGAGGTTTTGAAACTGATCGCGCGGGGGCTGTCCAACCTGGAGATCGCCGACCGCCTCTACATCAGCGAGGCGACCGTCAAGACACACCTGAACCGCACCATGACCAAGCTCGACCTGGACAGCAGGGCGCAGGCCGTCGTCGTCGCGTACGAGACGGGGCTGGTGACGCCGGGCGGCTGAGGCGACGATGCCGGCAACAGCGAGGGGCTGCCGGCTCCTGGTCGGAGAGAACGGCTCCCTCGGCGAAGTAGTTCAGCCCTGGCTTGAACTCCAGTCGGGGGACGGCGGCCAGCACCCGGACTTACGGCTGCCGAGTCAGTCCAGGCGGTAAATCTGGTACTCGATGGTGCGTGGGCCGGCCAGTCGGCCCTCGCCGATGAACAGGCTCTGCATGAGCCACCGGTATTTCAGGGCGCCGGTGTCGAACTGGGCGACCATCCGCATGTACTGGTCATCGAACCGGGTTTCCCGTCCTTCGCTCAGCGCGGCGAGGAATGCCGGGCTTTCCCGGATCAGCGCGTTGTCGTAGCTCAGCATGATCACCTCGCCATCGTCAGTGGCCAGCGTGACCCGCAGATCCTGTCGGCGCACCTGGTCCGTGCCGAGCCGGATCCAGTCCATCCCGGGTGTGACCAGTGTGGCGTCGATCCGCTCGCCGACGAGGCGCGCGGTGTTCACCCGCCAGCACAGCCGTTCTCCTAGAGGACTGCCGGTGGTCGGCCCCCAAGGGCCGTCGATGGTCTCGCTGTAGATCATCTCCGGGGCCAGTTTCATGTCTGTTCCTTCGCTTTGTGTGGTGAACCGCTGCGCCCTTGGGTGTTGGCAGCGTGGTCCGGGTAGGAATCGCGGGGCCTGAGTCGTCTAGGCACCGGACGTGATCCGCTGGGCTTGATCGCAGATGGATGCCACGATCCGTTCTGCGGTGAGGGTGTCGCGGACCAGGCCGGCCGACTGGCCGGCATAGAGCGCCAGTGCCTCGACATCGCCGGTCATCCAGGGGACCGGAACCATGTCCCCGTACCGTTGGTGGGTGCGTCCCTGGCTGTCCGTGGCCACGATCACGCCTTCTCCGGGCCGGTTGGGGGCGGCGGGGCTGCCCGCTGCTTCCCAGGCCGTGAGGGTGGAGTTGCGGAGCGACCGGTGGGGTGCGTTGGGCCAGCCGCCGTCGAAGCAGCGGGTATGGACCGCGTCCTGCGGTGCCGCGCGCAGCACGGCGGCGCGGTACACCTCGTGGGTCGCGGCCTCCAGCGCGGTCAGGAAGCGGGTGCCGAGCCACCCTGCCTGCGCGCCGAGGGCGAGGACGGCGGCGAGGCCGCGTCCGTCCGCGATGCCGCCGGCGGCGATGACCGGCACCGGCGCGACCGCGTCGACCACCGCCGGCACCAGGGCGAGGGTGGAGACCTGGCCCCGCACGTGGCCGCCTGCCTCCCAGCCTTGCGCCACGATGGCGTCCACGCCGGAATCGGCCGCGCGCTCGGCCTCCTTGACGGAGCCGACGGTGTGCAGGTGCAGCACGCCCGCGGCGTGGAGACGTCCGGAGAGGTCGCCCGGGTCGCCCCAGAAGGTCGAGACGATGGGCACCTCCTCGTTCAGGCAGGCGGTCATCACGTCGTCGATGGGGAAGTCCAGCACCAGGTTCACGGCGAAGGGGCGGCCGTCGGCCAGTTCGCGGACCCGGCGGATCTGCTCCACGGCTTGCTGGGGCCCGGTCCAGGTGAGCGCCAGCGTGCCCAGTCCGCCCGCGCGGGAGGTCGCGGCGGCCAGTTCGGGTGTGGCCGCCGATCCGATGGGTGCCTGGATGACGGGCACGCGGATGCCCAGTAGGCGGCACAGCGGTGTGGTCAACGTGCTTGTGTTCATTGCGCGTTCACTCTTTCCTGTTCGGGTGCTCCGACGACACGAGCGCCTTCGGGCCACTCACCGGGACACTGGCCAGGGAGGGAAGGGATCGGGGTCTGGATTCCGCTTCACGGCCGGTTCGCAGACGGGCTCTACGGGGGTCGGCGCGGCCTGCTGCCCGCCAGCCGTTACGGGGGGTGTGGAAGGCGGGAAACCTGCGTGACCTCGGCAGCGCCGCCCAGATGGACGGTGGTGCCGGACGGGGTGTGCTGTGCGGTGGCGGTGATCGTGGCGGTGCTGCCGAGGGAGTCGCCCATGTCGACCGCGACGCTGGTGATGCCCTGCCCGGCGAGGTGTGCGGCCAGGCAGGCGGTGCTGTTGGCGTTGGCGATGTCCTCCGCGACGCCGATCGATGGGGCGAACATGCGGGCTGCGACGCGGCCTGTGGAGGTCGGCACGGTGTGGACGTAGCAGCCGAGCATGCCGAGGCGGTCACAGGCGGCGCGGAGCCGTTCGAGGTCGGGGGCGAGGGTGGCGAGAGCAGCCCGGGAGCTGAGGGGAACCAGTATCCGTGGCCGCCCCATGTCCACGGAGGCGACACGGGTAGCCGGAGCGAGCGTGTTCGAGGTGTCGCCGAGTGCGGGCAGGACGAGGTGGCACTCGAACCCGGTGGGGGCACGCAGGTCGACGGGGCCGGGGGCGAAGGCGGCCTTGACGCGCGTCTTCTCGCGTACGGCCCAGCCGGGGAGGACACGCTCCGACGTATGGAGGCTGGCCCGGTACTCCCGGCCCTCGGCTCGGTCGGCCAGGAAGGCCAGAGCTGCGATAGTCCCGTGGCCGCACGCGGGCAGTTCTCCCTCGGCGGTGAAGAAGCGGAGGGAAACTGCTGGACCGCTGGATCGGCTGTCGTTCACGGAGATGAAGACGGCGTGCGAGGTTCCCATCAGGACCGGCACACGGCGGCGCTCGTCGTCACTCAACGGCGCTTCATCCATCACCGCCGTCGGGCTGCCGCCTCTGCCGTCGCGCAGGCATGCGCGGACGATGGCGACGGGCAGGCCGCGCTCACTCATCAGCGGCCGACCTGCGAGTCGGTTGTGTGGAAGGCATCGAACCGCGGTGCGCCCGGTTCCGGTGGGAGCCTGGTGGCGCGGGCGGTGAAGCTGATGGCGTGGTACCAGCCGCACAACATCAGCAGGTCGAGGATCTGTTCGGAGCTGAACTGGGCGCTGAGCCGAGCCCACAGGGCGTCGTCGATGTCGTGGCCGTCGTGCAGGGCGTCGGCGGTATCGAGGAGCAGTCGGTCGCGCTCGCTGGTCCAGCAGACGTCGGCGCTGGATCCATGGGTGAGGGAAGTGATCTGTTCGGTGGTCAGTCCGGCGCGATCGGCGAAGCGGGCGATGTGGACGCCCCATTCGTACTCGCAGCCGCACCGGGCGCAGGTGCGGTCGATGACGAGTTCCCGGTCTCGCAGGCCGAGGCTGAGACGGCGGCTGAGCTGGTAGGAGCCCCAGCCGTGCAGCGCCTCGGCGAGTGGGAGGTTGCGGGCGCAGGTGCGGAAGAGCGCGATGGGCTCCTCCCCGTTCGGCATCATGCGCCGCAATATTGCCGCGGTCGGTCCGGGATAGGGAGCCGACAGTGGTGGGATCCGGGTGGCCATGGCGGCGGGTTCCTCCCCTCGGGCTGCTTCGGATTTCGAAGCGTCATGAGGGAGAGTAGTGTTTCTGATTCCGAAGCACTAGCCCCAACGGCACCCAGCAGGACGGCATCCCGGATGACCCCAACACCTCGCCCCCGACGCCCCGTTCGTGGTTCCACCACCGGCCGTCCGCTCATGGCCGCACTCGACCTGTTCGGTCGGCGGTGGATCCTGCGCATCCTGTGGGAACTACGCGACGGGCCGCTCGGTTTCCGGCCACTGCAGCAGCGGTGTGACGGCATGTCATCCAGCGTGCTGCAGCAGCGCCTCGGCGAGCTGCAGGAGACCTTGCTCGTCGAACGCGACGCGTCCGGCGCCTACCGGCTGACCGGGTTGGGCCGGGATGTCTATGACGAACTCCGGGGACTGGTGCGGTGGTCCGACCGCTGGGCGGCCGAGCTCGACCGTCTGCCGCGCGATCGGCCAGCCGTAGAGCCGTAGTTGTCGGCCTGATCCGTCAGACGGCAGCCGTGGGTGGGAAGCGGCCAGTCGACAAGGCGCCACGGTACATCGGATCGGGTGCCCCGGAAGTTGGCGGCGAGCCGGAGAGCCATAGGCGGCCCGGTCGGTCACGCCCAGGTACGCGTGGCCGACCGGGTGGCACGATGCCGGCAGGTCGAGTGGGGCGGCTGGACCGGTGGCGATGGCGTGCACGACGGTGCCCGGCGCGGCGCCGTCGATCCGTGTGCGGAGCCGCAGTAGGAGCGTGACGCGGAGCAGCGCGGTGCCGTCGAAGGTGATGTCCGGGTGCGGCATCGGCGTGATGGCCATCGGCGTGGTGGCCATGAAAAGATCCTTTCAGCGAGGAGGAGACGCATGCGTGCCATGCGGTTCGAACGGTTCGGCGGGCCCGAGGTGTTGGCGGAGGCCCAGGTGCCCGACCCGGTGGCGGGGCCGGGTGAGACGGTGGTCGAAGTGGAGGCCGCGGGCGTCAACTTCGGCGATATCAAGCAGATCGCCGGCGAGCAGCCCGACGGCCCCTATGCGCCCAAGGGTCCGCTGCCGCGGATCCCCGGCATGGAGGTCGTCGGCCGGACGGCGGACGGGCGCCGGGTGCTCGGCCACGTCCTGCAGGGCGGTTATGCCGAACGGGCCGTGGTGGCCGAGCGCGACCTGGTCGCGGTCCCGGAGGGCGTGAACGCGGGCGAGGCGCTGGCGGTCCTCGTCCAGGGGCTGACTGCCTGGCACCTGCTGCGCTCGGTCGCCCGAATCAGGCCCGGCGAGAGCGTGGTGGTGCATGCCGCCGCGGGCGGCACCGGAAGCCTCGCCGTCCAGCTGGCCCGGGAGTTCGGGGCCGGACGGGTCATTGCCACCGCGTCCTCCGAGGACAAGCGCGCCTTCGCCCTGGAACTGGGCGCGGACGTGGCGATCGACGGTGAGGCGCGGGACTATCGGGAGCGGGTCCTTGCCGCCAACGGCGGGCGGCCGGTCGACATCGTGCTGGATGCCATCGGCGGCCCGGTTCTCGACGCCGCCCTGGACACCTTGGGATACCTGGGTCGTCTTGTCACCTATGGAGCCTCTGCCCGGCAGCCGGCCTCCCCCGTCGCGCCGAGCCGCTTGGCAGTGGACAGCCTTACCGTCGCAGGCTTCTGGCTCACCCCGCTGCTCGTCCGGGACGGGGCCGGGGGCGCACCGCTGGAGGAACTGCTCGATCTCACGGCCAGGCGGCGCCTGCAACCGCTGGTCGGAGCGGCGTACCCGCTCGGGCAGGCCCGCCAGGCGCACGAGGACCTGCTCGCCCGCCGCACGAAAGGAAAGCTCGTCCTGATCCCCCGAACCTGAACGTGCACGCCGTCCTCCGCCCTCACGACGGTACGGCCGCCGGCGGGCGGGTCGACGCGCTACCACCCGCAGGTGCCCGCTTCGGCCCCGGCGTCCGGCTGCTGGTGGGACGGGGCGA
>NZ_JBNHIN010000065.1:0-1549 GCF_050054615.1 Streptomyces sp. YGL11-2 | reverse complement strand
GGTGCTGTGCACCGGCACCCCGTCCCTGTTTCCTACAGGGTGAGCAGGGTGCGGCTGGCCATGATGGTGTCCTGGAGCGGTTTGAGCGCCAGGCGTACCAGGGCGAGGGCGTTGTCGTCGCCTGCGATGCGATTCGCGCTGAGTTCACCGCAGGTCAGGCACTGGTGGACGATCATCCACTCGTCGTCCGGCCGCGTGAACATGGCCAGTGCCGTCATCCGCCCACGGCAGTCCGAGGCGCGATCGCCCGGGATACGGCCGTCGACGTGCAGGCTGGCCAGACAGTTCGGGCAGTGGTTGCGGTGAGCGGTGCCCGGGGCCGTCAGGGACACGTCCAGGCGACAGTTGACGCACCGGAAGTCGTTGGCGCGGTGGCCGCCGTTACCGTGCAGGACGTCCTTGTGCCGCTGCGGACGCCGTTCCGACCGGTCCCGGCCCCGTGACTGTTTGCGTCGTGGCATGACGGTGTTCCTCCTTCCGTCCGGGGTCACAGGCTGCCGAGGGCTTCGAGCGGGAACGGCGGCTGTGCGAGCGGGCGGACGGCCATGCGCATCAGCATGAGCTGGTTGTCGTCCGCGCACACCGGGTGGGAGGTGAGCTCGTCGCAGCGCACGCAACGGTGGATGAGCATCCAGTCGGCGGTGCGCAGCACGGCGATGGCGATCGGGGTCATGCGGCCGTGGCACTGGCTCGGGCCGCCCTCGACGTGGTCGCTGACGTGCCGGGAGTGCAGGCACGACGGGCAGTGGTTACGCCGCGCGCCGGCGGCGGCGAACGTGGAGACGGTCAGACCGCACCCTGCGCAGGTGAACGTGTCGACCTTGAGAGTGGTGTTCTTGTGAGTGTTGTTGCTGATGTGGGACACCCGTGGTGCTCCTTGCTGAGAAGTCTGCGATGACAGCAAGAGCCGGCCGAGCGGTCCTCGACGAAGAGGCCACGCACACACCGCCCAGGGGCGGGCAGGGTGCTGCTTGGCGCTAGAGGGCACCGGAACCCACGTCCGGTCGCCGCGCAGGAACGGCGGCAGGAGAGACGGACGTTTACGCGGTGCTGCGAGGCGCGCTCGGCGCGGTCCGGGGCATCAACACACTCTTCCTGGGGCACACAGGCCCGGTATGGGGTCCACGATCTGCGGTCCCCAGCACCGTAACAAGATCACCGGAAAGCGTGCCAACGCATTTCCCCGCGCGGGCTCACGGCGACCGCCGCAGCCCATTCGGTAAGGGGCACAGCGCAACCCATCGCTGGCTTCCGGCCTGGTCCTCCGTTCTCGCGCGTATCGTCGGATCTCAGGGCACGGCCTGCTCTGCGTCTCTCAGGTCACCGCCTGCTCGGCCCAGATGACCTTGCCCCGGGCGAAGTAGCGGGTGCCCCAGCGTTCGGCGAGCTGGGCGATGAGGAAGAGGCCGCGGCCGCCCTCGTCCTCGTCGGCGGCGTAGCGCAGGTGCGGGGAGGTGCTGCTGGTGTCGCTCACCTCGCAGATCAGGGTCCGGTCGTACAGGAGGCGCACCGTGATCGGGCCGGGGGCGTAGCGGATGGCGTTGGTGAT
>NZ_JBNHIN010000064.1:25302-38465 GCF_050054615.1 Streptomyces sp. YGL11-2 | reverse complement strand
ACCGCTCACAAACCATCGCAGCACTCGCCAAACTACTGGACCAACTCGACGCCCAGGGCTACACCTACACCTTCCCAGCACGCTGAACCCACCCGCATCACCCCTGCCCCAGCACCGAAGAGAACCCGCACCGCGCCTATGGCTGTCCGGTCTGAACACCACCGAGGCGACCGCATCGGCGTGACCGCATCGTGTGGCCGGAGAGGATGACCGGGGAGAGAGTCCGGCGGGAGGCCAGGGAGAGAGGCCGGCGGCCACAGATACCGGGGATCAAGCACATTCCACCACCGCACCACAGCGTCGACGTCGCCGGTAACGGAGATGGGCGGTGACCGCCCGAGTCGCCCGTCGTCTACCGGCGAGAGGCTTCGTCGCGATCCCACACAGGACGGTCATCGTGCCGCTCCCCCGGCTGCTTCATAGTGACCGCAATCGCGCAGTACATCGCTACGCACGGCCTTTCCCCCGAGCCGATGCCGCCCGCCAACTCGCCCGTGAAGGAACCGAGTCGAGGAAGCCTCCGCATGAAACCACGGGTGGGCCGGGGGCATAGGCGGCAGGTCACGTCTCCTCGAAGTACCGCCGGTGAGCCCACTCATGCACAGCGCCGCGAACCTGCCCAACAGCAGAGCACAGACGCCATCGACAGCCGCCAGACCGCTGTCACGGCCGACGAAATTGCCAAAAAATGCTCTTCGGGCAGGCATCCACGCATCCGCACGCAGTGCCGCACCTTCTCCCACACACCCGCGCCGTCACCCGCGCCCGACGCTGCCGCCCCCGGCGCTTCTCGGCGCCCGCCCGGGCATCGTCGCGGTGCACGCCGGTCGTCAACCGTTTCATGGGCATTCAACTGACTGCTCCTGATGACCGAAGTGCACTTCATCTACGGTCCGTGAGGCTTTCGAAGGAAGGGACTCATGGACGCACTCCTCGCAGTCCGTGCTCGCGGGATCACCAAGTGGTTCGGCGATGTCGTCGCGCTCGACGGCGTCGACCTGGATGTGGCACAGGGGCAGATTCACGGCCTGGTCGGACCGAACGGTGCCGGCAAGACGACCTTGCTCGGCCTCCTGCTGGGTCTGGCCGTCGCCGACAGCGGCAGCCTCGACATGTGGGGTACACCGGTCGGGCGGGCGCTCGACGCTCCCGACGGTGTCGCGGGCTTCGTGGACGGCCCCGGTCTCTACCCCTCGCTCACCGCCCGGCAGAACCTCGCCGCGCTGGCCGCTCTCCGTGGTGACGACGCGCGGACGACGGCGATCGACGACGCACTTGCACAGGTCGGTCTCACCGATGTCGCCGACGAACGGGCTCGCGGCTTCTCCCTCGGCATGCGACAGCGGCTGGGGCTGGCCGCGGCGCTGCTCACCAAGCCCCGGCTGCTGGTGCTTGACGAGCCGTCCAACGGTCTGGACCCGGCCGGCAAAAAGCACGTTCACGGTGTCCTGACCCGGCTCGCGACGGACGGCACCAGCATCGTGCTCTCCAATCACCGCATGGACGACCTCGAAGCCCTGTGCTCCGACGTCACCATCCTCGCCACCGGGCGGGTCGTCTTCTCCGGGCCGCTGAGCAAGCTGGCCGCCGAGGAGCAGGAACTCGACTACCGGGTACGCACCTGCGATGCCCAAGCCGCCCGCCAACTGGCTGCCGAAACGGCCGGGATCCGCCTCGTAGACGACGCCGGGGCACGGCACGACGCGCAGGTGCTCGTCGTGCGCGCGCTGGCGCCTGCCCTCGACGAACTGGTGGTGCGGCTGGTGCAGGCGGGCGTCGCGGTACGCGAGCTCTCCCCCGTGGTATCGCCGCTCGAGGCGGCGTTCCTCGCCCTCACCGAACCTGAGGAGGCCGGGCGATGACCGCGCCCCTCACCCACGCCCAGCCCCACAGTGCTGGTACCCGCCGCGTCTCGGTGGCGCGTGGCTACCGCTTCGAGTTGGTCAAGCTGGTCTCGCAATGGCGGATCCGTTTGCTGGTCCTTGCCTGCTGGATCGCGCCGGCGCTCTTCGTGGCCGCGGTGAGCCAGCAGAGCACGCTCCCCGTCGACACCCTTTTCGGCCGCTGGATGCACGCCACGGGATGGGCCGGGCCGCTGGTGATGCTCGGTTTCGCGGGCACCTGGGCGCTTCCGTTGCTGACCTCGGTGGTCGCCGGCGACGTGTTCGCCGCCGAGGACCGGCTCGGCACCTGGCGCCACCTGCTCGTGGCGGTCCGGTCGCCCAGGCGGATCTTCGCCGCGAAGGCGTTCGCCAGCCTCACCGTCCTGATGCTGCTCGTGGCCGGGCTGGCCTGTTCCAGCGCTGCCGGTGGGGTCGTGGCAGTCGGCAACCAGCCGCTGGTCGGCCTCGACGGCCATCTGCTGACGCCGGCGGACGCCGCCGTCAAGGTCCTGCTCGCCTGGGTCTGCGTCCTTGCTCCGACCCTCGCCCTCGCCGGGATCGGACTGCTCGGGTCCGTCGCGCTGGGACGCTCTCCGATGGGACTGCTGCTGCCCGTGCTCGTCGCCCTCGCGATGCAGCTCGCCCAGATGATGCCACTGCCCGTCGCCGTACGCCTCGCCCTGCCCAGCTACGCCTTCATCGCCTGGAACGGTCTGTTCACCGGCCCGGCCCAGGTCGCCCCGATCCTGATCGGCATCGGTGTCTGCCTGGCGTGGGCCGTGCTGGCGACAGCGCTGGCCTATCTGCTGTTCCTGCGGCGCGACTTCACGAACCTGAGCTACGACGGCTCGGGGCGCCGCGCGGTCACGGTCGGAGTGCTGCCGCTGGTCGGGCTGGTCGCCACGACGGTGGCGGTCCTCACCACGTCGATCACGGCCACGGACACGACCACGGCGACGGCGACCGGCTCCGGGATCGGGCAGGCGAAGGTGCAAAGCTCGGTCGCCACGGCATTCGCCCACCTGTACCGCATGCAGACCGAGCAACTCCACCGGCCCGCCGTCACCGAGGCCCAGCTGCGAGCCACGGCGACGTGCGACAAGGGCAGCCTCCAGGTCGCCGCACAGGGGCCGGGCAACGACTGGCGCTGCGTCGTCTCCTGGTATCTCCCCGGCGTCCAGGCCGCGGGGCAGGCCATCTATCAGCTCGACGTGACACCGGATGGGCGGTTCATGGCCGATGGCGATGGGCCGAAGGAAGTCAACGGCTACTTCCTGGTGCGGACCCCGGAGGGGGACGCGCCGAACCCGCTCTGGCAGTTCGACGGCAATGTCGAACTTCTCTCCACCTCGAAGGGATGACTCCATGCAGGTCATACGCCGCCGGCGGCATGACGAGCACGACCGTTCCGGCTTTCTCGACAGACGCTTCAGCCGCCGCGGTGCCCTGGCAACGGCCACCGCGGTCGTTCTCGCCGCCACCACCGGCATCGGCTATGCCCAGACGCACCAGTTCGGCACCGAACAGGTCGGCCAGAAGACGGCTGATGGCCAGGTCGTCTCCAGCGACCAGTACATCGCCCCTTACGGCGACCGTCTCGTCATCAACAACGGCAAGATCATGTCGTCCTCGGTCAGCCCCGACGGCAGCCACGTCGCGGCCTCGCTGACCGACGGCGACGCGGCGCTGGCCATCGTCGACCGCAAGAACTGGAAGGTGCAGCAGCTCGTCAGCGCCTCCGCGTCGTCGAACCCGCGCATCAGCAGCAACTCCGTGGGCCAGGAAGGCCCCACGTACTCGCCCGACGGCAAGCAGCTGTGGCTGGGTCAGACCGACGGCTACACCAAGTTCACCGTGCGCCCGGACGGCAGCGTCACCGACCCGACGTTCGTCAAGATCCCGGCGGACGGATCCAGGCACGCGCTGGTGGGTGAGCCGGTGTTCTCGTCCGACGGCTCCACCGTGTACGCCGCGGTCAACGGCCAGAACAAGGTAGTTGCCCTCGATGCGGCGACCGGGGCCGTCAAGCACAGCTGGAACGTGGGCAACGCCCCACGCGACATGGTCAAGGTCGGCGACAAGCTCTACGTCAGCAACGAGGGCGGCCGTCCGGCCAAGCCCGGCGACACCACGATCAACTCCTACGACACCCAGGTGCCCGCCGACCCGAAGACCGGTGCCACCACCACCGGCACGGTCAGCGTCATCAACCTGGCGAAGCCCAATGCCGCCGTCAAGAGCATCGACGTCGGTCTGCACCCGACCGCCCTGTACGCCAAGGGCGGGGCACTGTTCGTCACCAACACCGCCACCAACGACGTGTCGGTCATCAGCACCGCCGGCGACAAGGTCGTGCAGACCATCGCCACCCGTCCGTGGCCGGAGGCGTCGGTGGGTTACGAGCCCAACGCGGTGACGCTCACCGACGACGGTCATCTGCTGGTGACGCTCGGCCGCGCCAACGCGGTCGCCGTCTACAAGTACAAGAGCCCCAAGGAGCCGGTCAGCTACGTCGGCCTGCTCCCCACGGACTACTTCCCCTCGAAGATCGCCGCCGTCGGCAACCAGGTGCTGGTCTCCAACACCCGTGGTGTCGACGCCCGCCGCCCCAACGCCAGCGGCGCGCACGGCACCCACGACACCACCTCCAGCCTGCAGCGGTTCGCTCTGCCCGACGACAGCGTCATCAGGTCCGAGACCGCCAAGGTCTTCAAGCAGAACGGCTGGATGGGCGACTCGGTCGACAAGACCGACGGCAGGAGCCACGCCAAGCCGATAGCGGTCCCGAAGCGGCTCGGCGACCCCTCGACGATCAAGCACGTCTTCCTGATCGTCAAGGAGAACCGGACCTACGACCAGGTCTTCGGCGACATGCCGCGGGGCAACGGCGATGCGAAGCTGACGCAGTTCGGCGAGAACGTGACGCCGAACCAGCATGCGATGGCCAAGCAGTTCGGGCTGTACGACAACACCTACGACATCGGCACGAACTCTGCCGAGGGCCACAACTGGCTGATGCAGAGCGACAATCCGGAGTACACCGAGTCCTCGGCCGGAGAGTACCAGCGCAGCTACGACACCGAGAACGACGCTCTCGGCCACCAGAAGTCCGGTCTTCTGTGGACCGGCGCGCAGGCGGCAGGCAAGTCCGTCAAGGACTTCGGCGAGTTCCAGTCGGTGGAGAGCAAGCCGTCCGCAGCGTCCTGGCAGAACCTGTACTGCGACGCCAAGACCATGGACACGACCGGACGGCCCACGGCCTACCCCATCAAGACCGGGTCGGCGATTCCCTCGCTCAACGACGTGTCGGTGCCCGGCTTCCCGATGTTCGACCTCGACGTCCCGGACATCTACAAGTACCAGGTCTGGAAGCGGGACTTCGAGAAGAACGGGCCGGCGAACCTGAACATGCTCTGGTTCTCCAACGACCACACCGGTGGTCCCGCGAGCCCGTCCGCCCAGGTCGCGGACAACGACCTCGCGGTCGGCAAGATGGTCGACAAGATCTCGCACAGCAAGTACTGGAAGGACTCGGCCATCTTCGTCGTCGAGGACGACTCCCAGGCCGGCCTCGACCACATCGACGGCCACCGGGCCCCGATCCAGATCATCAGCCCCTGGGCACAGCACGGCAAGACCGACAGCCACTACTACACCCAGATCACGATGATCCGGACCATCGAGCAGATCCTCGGGATCCACCCGATGAACCAGAAGGACAGCGCGGCCACCCCCATGAGCAGCGCCTTCGCCACCAAACCGGACACCACCCCGTTCAAGGCGCAGCCCAACCGCGTCCCCCTCACCGACGGCCTGAAGACCCAGCCGCCCTGCGGCTCGGACAACCCGGCACCGCAGAGCCCCAAGGCAGCGGCCGTCTCGCCCGCGAAGGTACCCGCGGACAAGCAGGACCTGGCGGCAATCTGGGACAAGTGGAAGTCCAAGCAGCGGCTGACCGGCCCGCACGCCGTCCCCGACTACGCCAACCCCGCCCAGATGAACCACCTCACCTGGTACGAGACGCACAACTGGAACAAGCCCTACCCCGGCGAGAACGACATCCTCGCACCGCAGGATGTCCCAGGGGCATACATCCCCTCCTCGGAGAACGACGGCTGACGCCTGCTCGACGCTGAGGAGCGACTGGCCGCACCACGGCCCGGACCACAACCGGTCCGGGCCGTCGGGCCGCCCTCTTCCAGCGGCCACACGCGGAATACGGCGCAGCCCGAAAGCGCCCCCGAGCAGGATGTCATCGGGGGGCTCCGCCGGTCTTCCGCGCCGCCTCCATCGCGGCCCGCAGCGCGACCCTGGCCAGGTCACCCCCGGGCATCTCGCCGCCGCCGGGTCCTTTGGCATCTACGGGTGCCCGACTCCGGGACGCCCAACAGGTGCGGTGGGATTGGCGCGATACCGGTTGGCGTCAACCAGTGTTGACACGATCTTCGTTGTCAATGTAAGTTGACGCACATGACCGAAGCAACGGATCTCGCCGCACGGGCGAGCGACCCGGACCCCCGGGCCGGGCTCCGCGCCGTGGCCGCGCTGCGCCGGCTGCTGGAGCAGCTCGAAGCCGTACAGGTGCGGAGCGCCCGCGTGAAGGGCTGGTCCTGGCAGGAGATCGCCACCGAGCTGGGGGTCAGCAGGCAGGCGGTCCACAAGAAGCATGGGAGGCGCTGATGTTCGAGAGGTTGACGGCTGGTTCCCGGGAGGTGGTGCGGGGCGCCGTCGAGCACGCGGAGCGCACCGGCAGCGACACCGTCGGCGAGCCGGAGCTGCTGCTCGCGCTGCTGGACCGCACCGGCTCCCCGGCCGCGGCCGCGCTCGACACGCTCGGCGCGCGGCGGGATTCGCTGGCCGGGGAGCTGGCGGCGGACCGGCGCCGGGGCGGAATCTCGGCGGCGGACGCGGCGGCGCTGGCAGATCTCGGAATCGACGTGGACGAGATCGTCGCGCGAGTGGAGCAGGCGCACGGCGCCGGCGCGCTGGCCGACGGAGCCCGGCGCGCCGGGCGCGGGAAGCGTGTGCGCCGGAGGTTCACGCCGGAGGGGAAGGCGGTACTGGAGCGCTCGCTGCGGATCGCGGGCGGGCGCGGCGACCGGCACATCGGCGAGGAACATCTGCTCCTGGCGCTGACCACCCGACCCGGTCCGGCAGGGGCGGTACTCGCCGGACACGGGGTGACGTATGACGCGGTGGTGCGGGTGCTGGAAAGTGCCCGCCCGGCGGGACGGGACGGCTGAGGGGAGGAGAGCCTGATGCGGGGCCGCCCAGGCGCAAGGTGCGCTCCACGAACGGCCGCAGGGTAGATACCCGAGCGCCGATGGGCACCGACGTACCTGCACCTGAGCACCGGCCCGCGGGAAGCGGCGTGCCGGCCGCGGTCCTCGCCATGGCCCACCAGATGCTCCACGCCCCCACCGTGTTGATGGCCACCGGCTCGATCGCACTGTTCGTGGTGGTCTTCGCCACCGGCACGCTGCTGATGCTGCACGGCGGGGCCGTCGGGAAGTCCCCGCAAACCCCCGCCTCTGGCGGCCAACCGGTCTCAAACGGCAGGCGCACGCGCCACCGCCGCCGGCTCCGGCCCCGCCCCGATCGCACCGCTCCCACTCACGCCACAACGGCCAGCCCTTGGAGTGCTGAGCGAAGCAGCCGCACCGCTTCGGCTCCCTTTCCCGACCGGGGCCCCTTCCTCGGCCGCCACCTGGCCGAGATTGACGGATACGGCCGGGAAAGGGGCTCGACAAGCTGAGGCTGCCGACCCCAACAGGTGTCGACGGCCGCCCCGGTGACTCATGCGGATTACCACCGGGGCTCTTGACCCCACGCTGCCTCTCCCTGAGGGGAAGGTGTTTGGGCTCCGCAGGGAAGCGACGGCCGGTGCGTCGGCGGCCTCGGAATCTCCGGCGGCGGCACCTACGAGCAGGACCATCAGGCCCCTGAGGAGGCCCTGGCCGCCCTCGGATGCCACCACCTGAGTGCACGGCTCCGCGGGCACGTGCACGATGCGGATCCGGAACGTCCCGGGTGGTGTCCGGGTGGCAGCCCATGGCATCACGGACTACCACAGGGGGTCGTCTCGGCGCGGCGAAGGCACTGTCGGTCGTCACGAGGTGTCTTCGCCGAAGCCTTGGGAAACTCGGCTCGCTCTACTGTGTCTTCCCGTCGAGGGAGGCCGGTGTGCCGCAGTGCTCGTTTCCGCCCGTCAGGTCGTCTCGGACCAGGGCCAGGAGGCGCGTGAGCTGCGAGCGCCGGGCAACGCCGGACGCAACACACAGGTCCCCGACGGTGTCCTCGCCGCGACCGACGACGACTGGCAGGTGAACCTCGACGCCAACCTGCTGTCCGTCGTCCGCCTCGACCGCACGCTCGTGCCGCACCTGACCGACCAGGGCCACGGCGCCGTCGTGCACGTGTCATCGAACGCCGCCCGCTTCCCTCAGCCCAACGGCGCCCCGTACGCGGCGGCCAAAGCCGCCCTCAACGCCTACAGCAAGAGCCTCGCGCTCGCCTGCGGCCCGCACGGCGTGCGCGTCACCGCGGTCATGCCCGGAGTCATCGAGACCGACGCCGTGAAAGCCGGCCTGCGGCAGGCGGCCGAACGCACCGGCCGCGACCTGGACATCATCCACAAGGAGTTCCACCAGCGCCTCGCCGCCCCGCTCGGCCGCCCCGGACAGCCCGAGGAAGCCGCAGAACTGATCGCCTTCCTCCCCTCCCCGCGCGCCTCCTACCTCACCGGCATCGCCGTCTCGGTCGACGGAGGCATCCTGCCGACCCTCTGACGCACGACAGCATCAGTGCTGGCCCCGAGGGCGCTGCACGTTGATCAGCACTGCGCATCTCGCGTCGCCTTGATCATCCCCAGGACAGCGTGCCCTGACATCTGGGCCGGCTGGTCGGCTGGTCGGCTTCGATCCGGAGACGACCACCGCGCCCCGCTGACCGCCCGCATCGCCTGCGTCGCTCACCGGATCGCGGCCGACCTGCCCGGCGCCCACCACACCTGCTTCCTCCCGAACATTTCCCAGGCAGGGAGCTCAGCCGTCGAGAAGGAAGGAGCCGCTCAAGATGTTTTGAAGACCTTCGGTGATCGGGGCAGTTCCGACCCGAGCAGCTCCGGATTCGGGCCCGTCGGCGTTGGCGGTGCCAGCTCCAAGGATGATCAGTACGGAGGCCGTTACTGCTGCAGCGAGAGCGGTCAGGCGCTTCATGAGGGACTCCACTCGTCAAGGCGACTTATCAGCAAGATCACTCGCCATCCTTCCCCCCGCCGCCCGAACCGCCTCCAGCCGGCAGCCATGTCACTCCAACGCCACGCCGGTGCTACTTGAACAGCTCCGGCTCAGGTGTGTCGTGGCCTCGTTCGCGGAGTTCCTCACCGAGGTCCTCGGCCCACGTGTCACCGCCTCCTGCGGGTCGCCGGGGAACCACCCTTCAGCCCGTGAGGCGTACAGCCCGCCCCGGAGCAGGCGAAAGCCGCACCCTGGAGGGGGTGCGGCTCGGCTGGGCGAGCCAGACGTTGCCGACTGCTCAGCGCGCTTCGCAACGGGACCGCTTCGCGGCGCGGGCTGGGTCAGCCGCAGTCGGGCGTCATCGAGCCGACGGGCGCGCCGCTCAGTTCCTTGTCGCCGAAGCCATCGATCTCCTGTTCAGAACCGGCGAAGTGCGCCTTGTCGTTGAGGCGCACGATGCAGCCGAAGGTGTCGGGGATCGGGTTACGCGCCGACAGTGGCTTGATCACCGGGTCGAGCGAGTCGACCTCGGGAAAGGTGAAGCCGGTCTTGGTGACCTTGACGTTGAGCCGGTAGAGGACCTGCCCGGTCTGGTGCGGCCCGCCGAAGAGGCAGAACTCGCCCTGGTGGCAGGCGTTTGACGCCTCGGAGGCGTCGGCGGCCGAGGCGACGGGCGTGACGGATACCGAGAGGCCGATGACCGCCAGAGCGGCCAGACCGAGGCGTATGGCGCCATGTGGCACGAGAACTCCTTGAATGGGAAACGAAGGGGCAAAACCTGCCACACGCCAACCTACCGAAGACCAATTCACGATCAATGGGCCTTAACGGAATCAAGATCAATTCCAGCCGGGAACCAGCAGCAACGATGGGCCAAGCGCTCCCAACAAGACCCTTGCCTCTCGAACTGCCGGCCATCGTCACGCTCAATCTGCGGCCGGCAGCCGACGACCCAGTTCCCCGCGAAGTGCCGTGGCAGGCAAGCGACTCCGGCTGCTCGGCGGCAACCTGCTCGGTGGCGACGATGAGGGTGGTGTCCGTCATCACCACGAAGAGAATGCCGACGTCCGGACTGGTGCCGATGTGCACCATCACCTCGCGAGCGGCCCATTCCGCGGTGGCCGCGCGCTCGTTGCGGGCGCGGAATTCGAGGAGTTCACGCTTGCAGCCGCCAAGGCACGTCAGCAAGCGCGCTACCCGCCCAGGGGCAGTCCTTTGATGCCCGCCACGTGGCGAACTCGGCCGGTCAGGGTCTCCCAGAGCGGGTGGATGCCTGGTGACGGCCTTTCACCATGGCCGCGCGGTGGGCCTGCTGTCCGCATACCGCATAGCAACGCCACCAGGCGAGGTCCGGACGCGGGGTGGCCCCCGGCTCCGCTGTTGGCCGATTCCAGCACCTTGGGACCGAAGCCGACATGGGATCCGCGCAACGCCATCCCTCTCAGAATCCAGCAACACGTGACGTGGTCTTCGGCCTGGCCGGCGAGCTTGAGAGCTTTGAAGGAGCAGCGCCGGCCGAAACCCCGCTCGCGTTCAAACATCACCCTCCACCCCGCCAGATTCACCAACTACCAACTGGAGCACACACAACGAGGACCAGGTGAAGTCCTTCCACCTCGGCGAGGCGGCGACGGGGCACCAGCTCGAAGCCCGGCACAGGCCAAGGAACAGCGCTGCCGCCTGCCGCAGAACTCCATGCGATGCGGATCACGTTGTTGCCCCTGTGTGTGCTCAAGACGATAGAGAGGTGGTTGTCGTTGACTGAGAGGTGGAGAAGACGTGGATGTGTATGAGGCGGTGGACAGTCGCCGGGCTGTGCGGGCGTTCAGCGATGAGCCGGTGTCCAAAGAGACTCTCGAACGAGTGCTGGCTGCAGCGACACGGGCTCCGTCGAGCGGGAACCTCCAGCCGTGGCATGTCTATGTCGTGACCGGCGAGCCCTTGGCCGAACTGAAGAGGCGCGCGACGGCCAGGGCACTGGCAGGAGACCCGGGTGACGAGCGGGAGTATCCGATGTACCCGGCCGAACTGGCCTCGCCGTATCTGGACCGCCGTTCCGCCGCGGCCACCCAGCGGTACAAGGCGCTGGGAATCGAGCGCGACGCCCCCGACAGGCCCATGAAGATCGCCGCCTTGAACTCGGAGGCGTTCGGAGCGCCCGTCGTACTGTTCTGCTACCTCGACCGGACGATGGGGCCTGGGCAGTGGGGGGACGTGGGAATGTACCTCCAGACGGTCATGCTGTTGCTGAGGGCGGAAGGGTTGCACAGCTGTCCCCAGGTGATGTGGACGATGTATCGCAGGACTGTCAGCCAGATCGTCGGAGCCGATGACGGGCTCGTACTGTTCTGCGGTGTCGCGGTGGGATTCGAGAAGGAAGGCGTACCGCGGCTTCGCACCGGGCGGGCGGACATGATGGAAACAGTGAGCTTCATCGGAGTATGACCGCTCCGGCGTCAGGAGTACTGGGCTGCGAACAGCGGAACTCAGCGACGTGCAAACGAGATCGGTTCCTCAGCGGTTCTCACCGACAGCCGGTGACTCACAGCTCGTCTCACCGGACATGTGAGTGCGCAGTTCAGGACGTCGCCGGACCGGCCGAGGGGCGCTGGCTGGTCGCCGTCTCTGCCGTCTCTCTGAGGCCGTAGCAGCTCACTCGGCAAGGAACGCCGGTGCGTTGACCGGTAGCGTCGCCCTTGCTTGGACTTCGATGTGAGTGCGCGGGTTCCGGTGCGGCAGGGCGAAGTTGGATCGATCTCGTCGAAGGTGGGTTGTTCTCGGGCATTGACCGGGTTCGCGCCCCGAGACCTGGCAGGCTGCCCAGGGGCGCCGTCGGCTTCGTCGGCGGGCCAGGGAGCGGTCTCGGGGAGCCTGGTGTTGGAAAGGGTCCGTCACGTCCTGGACGAGGAGATCGGCTTGGGGGATCCCTGGGAGGGCGTGGACGCGGAGGCTGTGGCACGAGCTGCCCTGCAGCAGGCAGAGCGCCCGGTGCCGGGCGTCACGGACATGGCCTCGTATCTCGCGGCTCAGGCTTCCGATGACTCCCACCGGGAGGTCGTCGGTCCGCTGCTCGATGGCCAGGGTGCGAGCGGCCGCCCTGCTCCGCCGTGCACTGCCGGACATCCTGCAGGACCGCGTCATGGCCCCGATCGGCGCATCGTCGTCGTGGTCGTGGCACGGCTACAGCGACTCCTTCCTGGACATCGACGGCACCCGCGTGCCGGGGGTCTCCGGCGGTGCCCACTGGGGCGGAGGACTGTGGATCAACGCACTCGACCTGGCCCGCATCGGCCATTTGTGCCTGCGCGGTGGCCGATGGGGCCACACCCAGGTCTCTCCGCCCGCTGGATCGAGGAGATGTGGACACCGTGCCGGGTCAAGCCCAACTACGGCCTGTCCTGGTGGCTCAACGACAGCCGCACGGTATGGCCGGCCGCTCCGGCGACCGGGCGCTGCGCCCGCGGAACGGCGGCGGTCACCTGCTGTGGGTTGACCTGCCCGCGACCTGGTCATCAGCTCCCGCTGGGGAGCCGAAGTCGAAACCCTCCTCACGGCGGTATCGCAAGCGGTCACACCGAGCCCACCCATCGGCTGACACCGCATGCCGTGTCCACTCCCCTCACCACCTGGCCAGGCCCCTCGCCGAAGACTGGCAGCCACGAACGCATCTCACCGGCCAGACGTGCAGCCGGTCAGGTTTCGGTGAGAAGGGCCAGCATTCGAGGAGGCCAATCGTCGGGGAGGAACAGTCGTCGGGGAGATGGAGCGGCGTCCTCGGCCACGTCACTGTCGTCATTCTCAACGACGTTCACCAGCCAACGGATCATCAAACGCACCGGAAACCACCGGCAATCGCTGTCGCTGCAGATGAACGTGGCATCGAGGTGTGGAAGACCGTAGCCGGCCCCGCTTGACGACAGGGCCGGGACGTCATCGAGCCGGCCGGTATCCCTTGTTTCGGGCCCCGGGGACGTCATGCCGGATTCCGTGGAGCCGTGGTGTGTTCCGGTTCGGGTCGCGCCGCCGTCGGTCCTACCGACGG
>NZ_JBNHIN010000064.1:3558-25180 GCF_050054615.1 Streptomyces sp. YGL11-2 | reverse complement strand
GTCGGTCCTACCGACGGGGCACTACCGACGGCGGCGCGGGGCCGGTAGCACGCCCACCTCGCACCGGGTGGCTCTCGCCGACCCGGACGCCCTTCGTACGCGCCTTCCACAGTCCCATGCAACAAGCTGACTGCCCCGTCACGCCGAAGAGCCCACCACATCCCGCAGGACAACGTGGACAGTTGAGCGCTCTCGCCGAAGCTCGGTCAACGCACCCTGACGGTCTCGGTGGGCGTGAACATCTGCAGATGGAGCTTGTTCGAGTTCCAACCCGTCTCGTAAAGCGCGCCGCGGAACTGCAGCGTGCCACGGTGCTCGGCCCGGACCCAGGTGTCGACCGCGCCACCGTCGAAGACCGCACCGTGAGCGCACTTCACCGTGCGCCAGGATCCGGTGCCCTGTCGTTGCTGCACACAGAACCTCTGAAAGCGGTCATCGTCGTTCGAGGCATCCCCCTTCACGTGGACGCGCGCGCCGGCCTTCACAGCGTGCGGGCTCACCTTGAAGTCGTAACTGATCTTCGCAAAAGCCGTCACCGCACTCAGCCCGAGTGCCGATATGCCGACCGCCGCAACGACGGCCGCACGTGCAGTACGTCGGTTGACAACGCCCATCGCCTGTCTCCCCCTTCGGATGGTCTTGTGCTCGGCAAGAGGGAAGAGGCTTCAGGGCACAAAGCTGTTCCTCGGCCCACAGCCGACCGTTCCGCTCACCGATCGCAACCTGTCAGAGGGCGAATAAGGGAGCACCGTTGCCCCGCAGTTCGTCATTTTTCGGCAGCTCTCACCCAAAGGGCTTCCCCGCTGAACGTGCCGGTGCCTGAGAACGCTCCGCAGAAGCTGTTCGCTGCGGCGTGCCCGAACGGGTCGTACGCGCGGCCGTGCGAGGACGTCAACTCACCCGACAGCTACCTGCCCCGCAGGGTCGGATGCCTGTCCACTCATTGAGGGCGTCGACTCGGTAGAGGAGTTCGGCGCCGCACCGGTCAACCGACGCCGGATCGTCGAAGTCCCCGACGACGAACTCACCACTCATTCCCTTCCCCTGGATGCATCGCACACCATCGTCAGAAGGGGCGCTCCCGCTCCCACAAGATCCCGTACCCGGTGCCAGAGTCGGGGGTCGGTGTCGATGACGACCTGGTGATCGGTCGAGTACCGGTAGTTCTTCTACTGTTCGGCGCCGTCCAGCCTGCGCTGAGCGGACTGCTGTCAGTGGGACATCCCGCCGTATTTTGCTGCAACCGTCATGCGCAACGAGAAGTCAGCGAAGCACCCGCTCGGCAGCCTCGCGGATCGTGTCCGCCAGTACGTCGGGGGCTGTGAGGTGAGCGGCATGTCCTTGGCCTGCGAGTGTGACGATCCGCGATTTCGGCAGGGTTGTCGCCAAGTCAGCCAGCCGCTCGTGCAGATGCGCTGGGCTCGCGTCGCCCTCGACCAGGGTGGTCGGCACATCGAGTTGCCTGAAGCGGTCGACGCCGACCCCGAGTGCGTCGAGCGCATCGATGTCGGCGACCTGCGCTGCCACCTTCGAAGCGAACGCCGCCTGCGCATTCGGATTCGGATTCGGATTCGCGATCAGCATTTCGACCAGCTCCGCCGGTTCTTGGACAATGTCGCGGAGTTGGATGCGCATCGCCTCACGCGGATCTCCTGCGGCCACGGCCTCGCGGGCGCGAGCAGCCGCCTCCGATCCGACCAACGATCTGGTGGGCATCGGTGGTTCGTAAAGGTACAGGCCAGCGAACATCTCGGGGGCCAGCAAGGCGGCTTCCAGTGCGGCGACCCCACCCGAGGAGTGACCGACCAGGAGCACAGGCCGGTCGAGGAGTTCCGCGATTGCCAGAACGTCCGCCGCCTCAACGGCCATTGAGTACGTCGGCGGGATGCTCGCCCCCGGGACATAGATGCGACGGGCGACCCTGACCACGCGGAAGTCGTCGATCAGCGACGGTATGACGCCGTCCCAGGACGTGGCGTCCCCGCCGCCTCCGTGAACGAGGAGCAGCGTCGGACCTGTGCCGTTGTCGAGAGCAGTGATGGGCGTGCCATCGGCGGATACTGCGCGAAGCTCGGTCATGCACGCAATTCTGTGCTGTCCGGCCTACAGCGCGCCGACACTTCACCGACAGCGGCGGTCGTCGGCGAGGTTCAGCACCACTGCCACGTGCAGAACCGTTTCCGAGTCGTCATTGGCCTGGGGCAGAACACCTACTGCATGCTCTGTCTCCTTCAGGCCCGTCAGTCGCGCCCTTCGGACGGTGACCGCTCATCACGGCAGCAGAGATCTGCAGATCCCCCGCGACCTTGGCCAGAGCGGGCAGATGTAGAAGGGCGCCCGGCTCGGTGCGCGAGAGCGGCACCCATCGGCGCTCCGACTGCACGTCATCGTCGCTTGCCCGCACGCTATCCGCTACGAGGGCTGCTCCTTGTCCCCCGTGCTCCGAGGCGGGACAGGTGACGTAGGGCGCTGTGTGGGTGTGGGTGTGACTGGGCGCGCCACTTGGCACTCTCTTCACCACAGTGGGCCGCATCGTCCGACCTCGCCGCCGCCACGTAATACGGCGGAACTTGTGGTCCAGCACCGTCAGTTCGGGCGCTGTCCGATCAGGTCGAGCACCTCGTCTGTGGTCCGTACGTCGCCGAATGACCGGTAGATCGTGTGCAGCGTGGCGTTGTGGTCCTGGTCACGCCGGGCCGCGTTCGCATCGGCGACCATCAGCACGCGCAGGCCCGTGGTGGCCGCGTCCCGGGCCGAGGACTCGCAGCAGACGTTCGTGAGCGTGCCCGCGATGAGCACGGTGTCGATATCGCGCTGTGCCAGCAATTCCGGTAGCGGCGAGCGGCCGGGGAAGAAGGCGCTGTACGCGGTCTTCTCCACCACCAGGTCTTCCGGCCGGACATCGAGGGCGTGCCACAGACGCGAGCGCAACCGGCCTTCACCGCCGGTCGCCGCGAACGCCTCGCTGACCGTCGGTCCGTAGAACTCGCTGCTCACGCTCCCGAGCGGCGCCTCGTTCGCCGGCAGCACCCAGGTGACGAGGCCGTCCGCTGTGCGCAGCGCCTCAGCGATACGGCCGATGTTGGGCACGATGCCGCGGACGTACGGATTCGCCTCGGCGAAGAACGGCACCATGTCGATCACGACCAGCGCGGTGCGCGCCGCATCCAGGCGCTCGTACGCGTGCCGCCTGCCGCGCCGCTCCTCTTGCCGCGCGTACTCCCGGGGGTCGATCCACCAGTCGTGGTTCTTGGAGTCGGTCTGCATGCGTCCCCTCGGTCGGCTTGCCGGTCAGCGGGACAGACCTGCCCCCTCCGACCCTTCCGACCCCTCCGACAAGTAGGCCGACTTCGTCTGTCGGCCACATGTCCTGCTCCCCCGTGGCCAGTTGGAGCGCCAGCGGCCAAGTAACGGGCTCCGTCACGCGCGGTTGGCGAAGTCGATGACGGACGGCTTTTCAGAAGTCCAGGTCGAGGTAATCGATATCGTTGATGGCAACGTCCGAGAGTCCCATCGCGCGGGCTCCGCCGTCCTGGAAATAGGTCTCTTTGAATCCTTCGGCGATGATGTCGCGCATCTGCTGGTCGCTGACGCCCTCGTCGCGGGCGTCGAACAGGCGCTGTGCGTACGAGGCGGGCAGGTGGACGGTCAGCCTGCGGAAGCGGCCGTCGTCGGTGGTGCCGATCGGCGCGGTGTAGCCGAAGCGGGCCCGCGTCTCCACCGTGATGCCGGTGGTCGTGGCGGCCTGCTTGCGACGGCGCTTACGGACCTGGGGCTGCCAGCGGGACCGCACCGCAGCGTCGATCTTCGCGGCGATGTCCCTGGGCGGGTGCTTGCGCTCGCCCGTGCGGTAGCGCTCCACAGAGCGTTGGGTGACTCCGAGCTCCTGGGCGACGGCCCTGGTCGTCTTGAGTTGCTTCACCAGGTAGTTGATCTGGCCCTTGAGGGTCTTGGGCGGCTCCCGGGTGAACGCTTCCCGGTCGGCCCGCTCGATGGCGTCCTCGATCTCGCCCACGGCTCAGCTCCCTTCGGGGGTGGGGTCCTGACCGTCGAGGTCGACGAATCGGAACCCGGTGTCGCGCGTCTCGCGAAGGTCGTGCCGCCACAGCTCGAACCGAGGTGCCCTGCGCCGGGCGCGCAGGGCGTACGGCAGGACTTCCCTACGCGCCTCCAGGCGGTCCAGCGTCCGCTCCAGCTCCACGCCGGCCTCCCGCGACGACATCGTGCAGCCGGTGTCCCTGGCCACGGCCTACTCGCCTTCGTCCACGACGGCGTCGCCGCCCTTGATGTGGCGGGCGGGGTTGAGACCCTTTTCCATCAGCTCGACCGCCCAGTACATCGGCTGGACACCCTCCAGCTTCGCGAGGCCCGGTGTGGGCCCCAGCCGGAAGGCGCCGGGCTGAGGCTTGCCGGAGGCCGCGTACGGCAGGAAATCCAGCGGCGAGGGGCCGGGGCTCGGGTAGACGACGCAGTCGGACAGCACCGCCAGCGGGAACAGGCCCGTCATCTTCGCCATGTTCAGCAGCTTGCGGTGCATGTTGACCCGCGCCTTGCTGATGACTGCGGCGCGGATGTCGGGGCGCCAGGTCGGGCGTTCCAGGGCCGGCCACCGCTCGCCCTGCTTGTAGTGGCGGCCCTGCGGACGCTCGCGCAGCTTGCCGACGCCGCCCTTGACCGTGGCCTTGATGGCGGCCAGCACCGCGGCCAGGGCCGGGTCGGCGTTCTTGTGCCTCTCCATTGCCGCCAGGAACTCCGCGTCCGTGAGGTCCTTGGTGACGCCCAGGTCGGCGAGGGTGTCGACGTAGGCGGTCTTGAGCCGGTCGTGCCACGGGTCCAGATACGCGCCGGTCTCGCGGCGCAGGTACGCCTCGATCGGGGCGACGTTGTAGCCGAGTTCCTGGGCGTAGGCGATGGTGTGCGTCTGGTACCACGCCGGACCTTCCGGGGGATTTCCGGACGGGGTGAACGGTGACGGGAGGCGGGGGTCCAGCTCGACATGGCTCAAGTCGACCAGCCAGGAGCCGGGGATCTTCGGGTTGAACTGAGGGTGGTGGAAGTGGTCGGGGCCGGACAGGCCGACGGTGAGGCGGGCTGCGGCCGCGAGGAAGGCGGTGTTGAGGTCCAGGCCGACCGCGAAGGGCAGCAGGCACTCCTCATCGGTCAGCAGCTTGACGTCGCGCACCCACTGGTACGCCTCCTCGTCCAGGAAGCCACCCGTCCAGCCGGAGCCGACGACCACGGGGTGCTCGGGAGTGGCCTCCGGCGGTGCCGGGTCCATCGGGTCCGTGCCCAGCGAGCCGGGGTTGTGGCCGGAAACCCAGTTGCCCGTCGCCCGGTCCTGCACGGCCCGGGTCGCCGGGCGCAGCGCCGTCATCAGCTCCAGTCCGGACACCGCGGTGGAGCCGCGCGGGGTGATGACCCGCTGGGCGTACACGCCCAGGACGCGGGCGATGTCAGCCGGGGGCATCTGGGCAACTCCCGGCCAGGAGCGGGCATCGAGGGCGTCCCAGGACAGGATCGCGAGCTGCACACACTGCCGCTGCCCGGCCTGGGCGGGGCGGTAGATCCGCGCCCAGGGGCCGAACCCGCGCTGGGTGAGCTTCCACTTCGCCTTGGTGACCTGCTTGACCGCGGGGTGGTCCTCGGGCAGGCGCAGCGAGCGGCGCTGCTCGTGGCCCTCCAGGCGCTCCGGCAGTCCGAGTCTCACGGCCGCAGCGGCGGTGAGCACGATCAGCGGGTCGGAGTCCTTGCCGTTGCGGTGCAGCTTCGCCGCACCGAGACCGGACTCGCGCAGCGTCCACTCCACCAGCTGCGGGACGGTGGTCGCGGGGCAGTCCAGCACGATCCCGTCCACGCCGTACGCGGACCCGTCACCGTCCAGCACGGCGAGCGGACCGTGCGGGAAACGCGGGTCGACGGCGGGCGCGGCGGCCTGCATCGCCGGCGGGCGGCGCGACGACATCGACGGCCGCCCGGCGGGGCGCTGTGCTGCCGGGGCGGCTTGGGCAGCGGCAGCCGGCGGCACGGCCGTGGCCACAGGTTCAGGAACGACGGCTGGGCCGGAGACCCTCTGCGGGACCCGCGGCGCCGGGTCCGGGGCGGACGGAGCCGCGGGGGCGCCGTGGGCCGGATACTTCGCCGCCCAGCCGCTCAGGAGCCGCTGGTATGCCTCCAGACGCGGCGACTTCGGCTCGGAGCGCCCGTTCTCGTAGTTCTTGACCGACTGCGTCGTGGTCTTCAGAGCCTGCGCAAGACGAGCCTGGGTGATGCCGGCAGCCTCCCGCAGTCGGGCGCGCTCCACCGGGGGCGGGAGCTGCGGCTCCTCCTCCAGCAGGGCATCGATGTTTGCGAACAGCTCTTCCTCACTCGCCATTCTCCGCACCTCCACCCCCACAGTAGCAACACTTACCCTTACTTTTAACCTGCTTCTTTAACCCTGTCGGAGGGTGTTGGGGTGGGATGGAGACAGCGGTCGGATGCTTGCTGTTGGCCTGTGCCACCACCGGCTGAGCGTGCGCGGCGGAGGCGGTACGTGGTCACGGTCGATGGATGCGGATGCCCCATCGCCGTGCTCTCCTCCAAGGTGCAGAGCGTCGAAGGATTCGTCCTCGCCTCCGGTCTCTCCCATCGGAAAGGCGACGGCGAAGGGAAGGTCTTGCGCTGGGAAGGTCCTGCGCCGGCTGGGCTTCGAGATACGAGGCACCTAACTGCGCGGGATCGCCCCCTACTTGTTCGGCGAGCCCAGCGGACACATGACGCCGAACCGGGCGGCTACTCGGCGTGTTCGGCCGTTGCGATGGCCCGTTGCAGGGTCTGACAGGATTGAGCCAACCCCTCCGCACGCCGGTCGAGTTGGGCGAGCTGGGCGCGGAGCTTGTCCAGCACTCCCGGACACGGACACGGCGAGCCGTCCGCGAAGGCGCAGGGCAGCACCTGCCGGATCAGGTTGGTGGACAGCCCGGCCGCCAGCAGGGCGCGAATCTGTCCGACCGTCTGCTCGGCGGCATCGTCGTCATCGCGGTATCCGTTGGCCTGACGGCTTGAGGCGAGAAGGCCGACGCGTTCGTAGTACCGGAGCAGGCGCTCACTCGTCTCGGTTCTCTTGGCCAACTGCCCAATCAGCATCGCTTCTCCACGGAGCTTGACCTTGCCATGGTGTCAACCTTCAACAATGGGGCCGGCGGCGGCAGTCCGCCGCCGTCACCGGTCCTGAACAGGAGAATCCGTTGATCATCGACGCGCACAGCCATGTCCACGATCCCGTGCACCGCCACATCGCACTGCTGGACGAGGCAGGAGTCGATCGCGCGGTGCTTTTCGGCACCCGGGCGCATCCCGAGCGAGCCACCGATCTGGCCTCGTTCCGGCGCGAGATGAGCGTGCTGGCCGAGACGGTCAGTGGACGGCCCAGCGGTCCGGACAGCTACCAGGCCGCGTGGCAGGAACTGGACTCGGCGTGTGCGGCATACCCCGATCGTTTCATTGGCTTCGGCAAGGTACACCTGGACTTGCCGACCCAGCAGATCGCGGCGGAAGTCGAGCGGGAGATCGTCGGCCGGGGCTTTCGGGGCATCGGTGAGCTGACCCCGCCCCCGGACGATGCCGGTCGGATCGAGCCGGTTCTGCGGGCGGCCGCCGATCACGGTGGACTACCCGTTGTCGTGCACGGTTTCGCGCCCACCACGGCGGGAGACGTGGCGACTCTGGCCGGTCTCGCGCGCCGTCACCCGACCGTCCCCCTGGTGATCAGCCAACTCGGCGGACTGCACTGGCTGACGGCAATCGAGTTGGCCCGGGACACCCCGAACCTGTACCTGGAACTGTCGACGGCGAACATCATCTTCGCGGTGCGACTGGCCATCGAGGAGGTGCCCGACCGCACACTGTTCGGTTCGGACGCGCCCTATGGTGACCCGGCTCTCGCCCGCGCCACCGTCGAACGCGTGACCAGGCCAGGTGCACTGCGCGATCGCGTCCTGGGCGGCACCCTCGCGGAGCTGCTCGATCTCTGACCGCGCGCACGACCCCGACCGTACGAGGAACGGCGCACACAGGAACCGGAGAACCTCCGCCGGCTGCCTTGCCGTTGAGGAACGGACCGTCGCGTCCCGGCACCCGGGCGCGATCTTGCTCAGCGCGTGCTTCTCCGCACGGTCGGCGGTGAGTTCACGGCGGATTTCGGCGGCGACCCCATCGGTGGCGTAGGGGCAGGCGACATACTGGGCAGGCGGTATCCACGCGACCGGATCCTTGTCGCCCTCGGCTCCGTCGAGGCCCAGCTGAAGGCCACCAAGGTGCGTTCGGCACCCAGGTCGTTCGCGTATCGCTGGCGTCGCTTGGCGGTCCGATGGAAAAACCTCGATAGGACGCCCGGCAGGCATTCTCCCTGCGTCTCCCACCAGTTGAGGGACTCTTCCCCGGCTCGGCTGTGGTTCCCAAGTCGCGGAGGAGCCTGAACGGGCCTCCCCTCAGCCATCGTTCTCAGCCCTGGTGGACCGGAGCCTGCCAGGTGGTTCGCCGAGTTCCGCGGGCAGCGACACCACCCGGCTCTCCGCGTGGTGTTCGGCCAAGGTTGCAGTGGGGCGGGGCCCTTCAGCCCTGGTCAGCAAGCACCCTGGCAAGACAAGCGCAGTGCCGGATTGCCATCCCGCGCGCTGGGTGGCCCGGAGTCGTAGCCCCGCGCGTCCGAGGATGCCGGGCCGGCATGGTTCGGCGATGACCGGCCCAGTAGGGTGCGTGCATGCCCGAGCTGACCTCACCGCGCTCTGTGTTCGAGCGACTGATCCACGGAGTCACCCACCGCGAGTTCACCAAGCTGCCCGAGCTGTACGCCGAGGACGCCGTCGTGGAGCACCCGTTTGCTCCAGTGGGCTCACCAGAGCGGTTGCTGCGCGGCCGCGACGAGCTGCGGGAACACTTCAGCCGGGTCCTCACCCGTGAACTCGACATGCGGGCAGAGGACGTGCTGGTCCACGAGACCGCCGACCCCGAGGTGATCATTGCCGAGTTCGCCTACCGTGGCCGGGTGGTGGCGACAGAGGAACCGATCGAGATCGCATGTGTCTTCGTGATCCGCGTCCGCGACGGGCGGATCGTCTCCTCCCGCGACTACGCTCACCGCGCCGCGTCGCCGCCAGGACGCAGCTGACGCGGCGGGCGGGACGGCGCCGTGGGTGCGATCAAGCCTTCAGTCGATGTCCGGGATTGAGTACGTGTTCAGATGCCGCTTGAGTTGGCGAGTCGGCGGTAGCCGATAGCGGCCGGGGCCATGCCGATGAAGGCGAGGGCGTGTTCGGCATGGTGCTCGTGGCAGAGGTACCGGCGTCGGCGGCCAGCCGGCCGGCAGGACACGGTTCTCTCGACCACCCGGCGGTGGCGGCCCAGTCGTGTGGAGGACTCGATGCCTTGGCCGGCGATGCGGTGACGCGACACCTCCCTGGCGGAGCCAGCTGCGCAGGTGGGACCGGGGCTACGGGGCTGCTTCCCGCCGCGGCGTGCTTGCCGTGGTCAGCTCTGCCTGGCGAGGACCGTGCGGAGGACCTCGGCAAGTACCGCGGCCGGGTCCTTCGCGGTGGATTGGCTGCGCCAGGCGACGAAGCCGTCCGGGCGGACGAGTACCGCGCCGTGGGCGCCGATGCCGTGCGCCTTCTCACCGTCCTCGGTGTCGATGTCTGCGCCGAGGACGTACGGGTGGACTTCCACCCCCATCGCGGTGCCAAGGTCGTTGGCGGTTTTGGCCCACAGCTGGCCGTGGTGGCCGGCCAGGAGGACGAAGGTCTCGCCGTACAGGTCGAGGAGGGAGCCGCCGTCCGCGGTCGGGTGGTGTGGTGCCCGCGTGCCCGGTTGAGCGAGCAGCTCGACGGCGGGGATCGGTGCGGTCTCGTGGTTGCCAGGCACGGCCGCCGAGGCGTACCGGAAGCCCATCGTCACCGCCGAGTAGTCGAGCAGCTCCACCTCCGCACCGCCGGCCATCCTGTCGCCGAAACGGGCGAACGCCTGCTGCATGGCGAGCCGTCCGTAGGGGCGCCGCTCGGCGTCGTAGGTGTCGAGCAAGCCGGGGCCGGCCCACCCGTTAAGGACGGCGGCGAGTTTCCAGGCCAGGTTGTGGGCGTCCTGGATCCCGGTGCTCCCGCCGAACCCGCCCGTGGGAGGTTGGATGCGCGCGGCGTCCCCGGCCAGGAACACTCGGCCCGAGTGGTAGGACCGTGCGACGTGGGCGCCGATCGGGAAGCCGAGCACGGTGACGTCGGTGCCGGGGATTTGGGGCCGCAACGAGACGTCGATCTCGTCCAGTCCGGACGCGTCCCGCACCATCTCCGCTACGCGTTCGGGGGTGAAGTCCTCCACCGACTCGCGACGCGGGTCGTATCCGGTGCTGAACAGCCATCGCGTGCCCGAGTCGTCGTGCGGCATCATCGAGCTGAACGGGCGTGGTTTTTGCAGGTAGGCGATGCCAATGTTTCGGCCGCGTACGGCGGCCGAAAGGTTCGCGTCGACGATTGCGGTGATCGTGTCGAACAGCACTCCCGGCCCGTCCGTTTCGATCCCCAGCCACGTGCGGATCCGGCTGTTCGTCCCGTCGGCCGCGATGACGTAGTCCGCGCGGATCGTTCCCTCGCCGCCGCCGGCGCGGTCCCGGACGGTCACCGTGACTCCGTCGATGTCCTGGTCGAGGGCGGTCACCTCGGTCAAGTACCGGATGTCGGCGCCGAGTTCGCGGGCGCGGTCGCGCAGCAGGAGTTCGAGCCGGTCCTGGTCGATCCCCGCGTAGGCCGATGGGCTGTAGGTGCGGGGGTCGACGGACTCTACGTGGTTGGCTTCCTCAACTGGTTCGTACTCGTCTGCGAGCGTGTTCCCCCGCAGCGGCACGAAGACGTCGTCGCCGCCGCGGAAGCTCTCCTGACTGATCGCCGGACCGAGTCCGACCTGGCGGAAGACCTCGACGGTCCGCGGTGTGATGCCGCGCAGCCTCGGGTGTAAGAGCAGGTCGGGGTGGCGCTCCACCACCGTCACCCGGACGTCCTTGCTGGCGAGGAAGACGGCGGCGCTCAGCCCGGTGAGGGCGCCTCCGACGACGAGTACCTGAGTCTTCTGCTGATTCATACCGAGGAGGATCAATCACCTGAATGAACTTGTCAACCAGATGGTTGATTATGCTGCTCGGCTGGATGGCAGAATCCTGGCCATGACCAGTGAGAAGAGCGGCACCAACGCACGGCGGTCGACGCGGCGGGCGCCGGCGGCGCACGAGCGGCAACGCGATCCCGAGCGCACCAAGGCGTTGATCCTCGACGCCGCGACCGAGGTGTTCTCCGCCAAGGGCTTCGCCGGCGCCCGGGTGTCCGAGATCGCCGCGCGCGCCGGTGTGAACCAGCAGCTCATCACGTACTACTTCAACGGCAAGGAGGGCCTCTACCGTGAGATCGGCCGGCGGTGGCGGGCTTACGAGGCCCAGGCGGTCCCCGACGACATGGACCACGCCGAGATGATCAAGCACTATGTGCGGGCGAGCGTCGACCCCCGTCTCGGCGGGCGCCTCCTCGCCTGGGAGGGCCTCGCCGACACCGGGGAGGACGACGAAGAGGCGACCGAACGCAACGCCCGGCTGCAACACGAAGTGGAGCTGATCCGCAAGCGTCAGCTGGCCGGCGAGCTTGACGACCGGTTCGACCCGGCAGCGCTGCTGCTCATCGAAATGAGTGCGGCGAATGCGCTAGCGATCTACCCCCAACTGGCGCGCGGGCTGTTCGGCGCCGACGGAAGCTCACCGGAGCTGGTCGAGCACTTCGCCGGGCAGCTCGCCCAGCTCATCGAGTGTCTCGTGGGCAGCAGCCCCGGCCAACCCGAATGAGAGGTCCCAGCAAAGGCGTTGGAGGTGTTGGTGGGGAGGAGTCGGGTGGCGTCGGCCACGGCATCCACTACTGCCTGGGAGCACCACTCGCCCGGATGGAAGTTCAGGTTGCGCTGTCCACAACTGCGAGGCGCACCGGCCGCCGTACGGCAGCACGGCTGTCAGGGGTTGCGCCATGGTGACAGCTGAGGCCGGCCGCAGCGGTCCGAGGTCGGCGGCGGCAGGTGTGCCGAGATCGCTCGCCGCGGAGGTTGCCCCTGACGCAGGGGCAACCTCTCAGCATGGTGGGCATGACTACGAGAACCAGTGCGAGCGAGGTCGCGGGACTCCACAAGGCGTACGGCGAGCATGAGGTGGTCGCCGGAGTCGACCAGCGACTGCGCCAGCGGACAAGCGCCGACATGCCGCCGGGCAACGGCGCGGGGCGGATCGGGAGAGACGACAGGACGATGCGGCACTTCGCGGTCCACCACGATGGCGTGACGATCCCGGTGTCCCGCGGCGGCCAGGGACGACCGCTGGTCCTGTGCCCTGGGCTGAGCTCGACACAGGCCGATCTGCGCGAGCTGACCGAGCTGCTGCGGCGCGACTACGACGTCGTGACCTTCGACCTCAGAGGCCATGGCCTCGCCTCGGCCGCCGACCGGTACTCCTTCGAGGCGTTCCTCGGCGATCTCACCTCGGTGATGGCGGAGTTGGGACGACTCGACCTGCCCGAGGCACCCCTGCTCGTGGGCTACTCGCTCGGCGCGGACCTGGCCGTGCACTATGCCTCCGGGCACCCTGACACCGTAGCCGAACTTGTTCTCATCGACGGCGCGAACCCGGTGCCCGAACCGTTCATCACCGAGGCTGACCTGGCGGAGTTCCGCAGCATGTGGGAGGAGCAGGCGGCGCGGCAAGAGGCCGAGTGGACCACGGACACCACGCCTGAAGTGTCGCTCACGGCACAGGACATACTCGATCTGAATCTCGAACTCGACGTGCTTCGTTCCGGAATCCTCAACCAGTACCGGAAGATCGACCACCCGATCAGCATGATCATGTCGACCTCGATCGCCGGCGACAGCACCGAAGGGCGTGCACCGCGACACAACCAGCTCTGGCGTGACGGAGTCGAACGGCTCGTCCGCGAGCGGCCGCACGTCTCCACATCCTGGCTCGACGCCGATCACCGGCTGGTCTTCACCCACGCCCCGGAAATCGCCCGGATCATCCGGAGCGCGCACCGTCCTGTCGGCAGGCCGACTTCGTAAACAACTCCTGGGAGACTGGTTCGATGCTGACAATCGGCGAGCTGGCGTCGTACGCCGGAGTGACGGTGCGCGCGGTGCGGCACTATCACGCCAAGGGTCTGCTGCCGGAGCCGGAGCGGGACCGCTCCGGCTATCGGAGGTACGATGCCGGCGCCGTGGTCGAGTTGATCAAGATCCGGACCCTCGCCGGGGCCGGCGTCCCGCTGGCGCGCGTGCGGGAGCTGCTGCAGGCCGACGAGCAGGAGTTCGCCGTGGTCGTCACAGACATCGACCAGCGGTTGCGGGCGGAGATCCGGGAACGGCAGCGGCATCGCGAGGGGATCGCCCGCCTCGCCTCCGGGGACGGCCTGGCGCTGCCCTTGGATGTGGTCGGGTTTCTCGACCGACTGCGGGCACTCGGGGTCGACGAGCGGATCGTTCGGGTCGAACGCGACGGCTGGATCCTGCTGGCCGCGCACTCACCCGAGCGAGTCCCGGAGTGGATGGCGCGTAAGCGGGAGCAGATCGCCGACCCGCAGCTCATCAACTTCTATCTCACCCTGGGGCAGGCACTCGATCACACCGAAGACGATCCACAGCTGGTCGAGCTGGCCGACGAACTAGCCGCCTACATCATACAGTTGGCCGATGAGCAAGGCGAGTACTACGTCGACGATGCCGACATCGAGCCATCGTTCGCCAAGCTGATGGACACCCTGGCCTTCGACACCGCGCCGCCGGCCCGTCGACTGATCCACCTGCTAAAGAAGCGAGGCTGGACCGGCTGGACCAAGCTGGAGCGTGTGGACCCCACACGGGATGCGGCCGGAACACGGCAGGAGGACTGAAGTGCGGTGTTCCCGGTGCGAGGGTGGCGGTGGACAGGGTCACTGGGCACGGCGGCCTCTTCCGTCCCGGCTGCCTGTGCCTGCTCGTCGGCCGCTGGGGTCACCTCCCGTAGCACGGGCTGCTCCCCCAGCCTCGCGCTCACCAGGTCATGGCGTTCGTGCATCGCCATGTCCAGTGCCCGGTCGGCCTCCGCATCGGCACCGCCCGGCCGCTCGCCCGTCCCCGTAAGCACCGCCCGCCAGGCATGGGGAGGACGTGGCCACCGGAGGCACAACCACCCACGCTGACCGCGGGGATGAACGCCCCTTGCCCAGCGGGTTTTTCCTGCAACCGGACACGTACACTGCAGGAACCCTCGGCCCCGCCGCTGCCGCGCTCGGTTCGGCCCCGTGTCTGTGTTGCGGCCAGGAATCACCGTGCGCGGCGTCGCCGGGATCGGCAAAAGCGGCGCACCGCTTGGACCTTGACGACAGTCTCCGGGCTTGTTTTTCACGGTTCGGCCTCGAACGATGTCCTGAACATGCTCACGGAGGGTGCGCTGCGTGGCGCACGGACAGGGTGACAGGTGATCGACTACGACGGCGAGGCCCGGGAATACGACGCTTCCCGCGGCGGCGAACCACGAGCGCAGGCTGCGGCGGACGCCTTGGAGCAGTTGTTGCCCCAAGGCGCCTGCACGCTCCTGGACATCGCGTGCGGCACGGGAATCGTGACCGGCAGGCTGCTGCGGCCGGAGCGCAGGGTTCTGGGCGTCGATCGCTCGCCCGGGATGCTCGGCCTGGCCGCACGGCGGGTGCCCGGAGGCGTGCTGTGCGGCGATGCCATGCGGCTTCCTGTCGCGTCGGAGGGTGTGGACGCCGTGGTGATGGTCTGGCTGCTGCATCTTGTGCCGGACCCCGCCGCGGTGCTGGCCGAGGCGGCCAGAGTGCTGCGGCCCGGCGGCGTGCTGATCACTACCGCGGACAAGGACGATGCGTACTTCGTGGAGGACAGCGACGTCGCCCGGATCACGGCGGAGCTGCGACGCCGGTATGCGCTGCGTGTGCCTGATCGCCTCTCCCGGATACTCGACCTGGCGGCCGAGCACGGGCTGGGACTCGTCGACGAGACCGTGTTCCCAGGCACCGGTCAAGGCCGCAGCCCCAGAAGATGGCGCAAGGCCATCGAGGCAGGCCGCATCCCCTGGTGTACCCACGCCGACCCGGGCCAGGTGGCGGAGGTCAGCCGACGGCTCTCCGCGCTGCCGGACCAGGACGCGCCGCGGCCGGACCCGCTGTATCGCCTCATCGCCCTCACGGCATGACAAGGCACGACAGGCACGACAAGGCATCGTGACCTGCCCCTCGACCTGCTGGGGCGCAGGTCGAGGGGCAGGTCACGAACCTACCTCCAGCGTGTGCGTCGCCGGTGCCGAGCGGATGTGCCGGGCCGGTTCAACGGTCGAGCGCGGGCGCGGGGAGGAATCCCGTGCCGGCGAAGAACGTCAGGTAGGCCCGCACGGTCTCGTCGGTCATGGACGGGAGGTGGACCCCCGATGCCGCGGCCGCTCCGTGGGTGAGGGAGGAGTCGAAGGTCCGACGCGTGCGGCGGGCCCGGCCCTCCGCTTCGCCGGCCGTCCCCTGCCGGCCGGTGCCGCCGAGGAAGAGCTGGGCGGCGTTGTCCGGCTGGTCGGCCACCAGCTTGCGCCAGTGGTCGAGTGGTACCGGCTGCACCGTGTAGCCCATCGTGGCGGCTACCTGGAACACCTGCGAGAGCATGGGCGGCGCGGGGTGGGTGAGATGGAAGGCTGTCCGTTCCCGGCCGGCCGGGTTCCGCGTCGCTTGCCGGTTGCTCGCCAGGGCCACGACTGCCGCGCTCACGTAGTCCACCGGTATCCAGTCGGTCGACTCGTCGGCTCCTTCGGGTACCGCCTGTGCCTGGAGGCATCCCTTGATGTACTGCCACAGCAGGTCGCGGTCCTGGCAGGCGCCCGTGCCCGAGGCGCCCGAGATGCGTGCGGGTCGGTAGACGGTCACCGGGATTCCGCGGCTCTGCGCGATATGTACGATCTCCTCGGCGACCCACTTGCTCTGCGAGTAGCCGTCGGGCAGTTCGTGCACGGGGCCGATGGCGGACGCTTCCGTGAGGGGGCCGCGGGCGGACGTGTGCGGTGGGTACACGCCGGTGGTCGAGACGTAGTGCATGCCGGTCGCTTCCGATGCTGCGGCGATGCGGAGGAGTTCCTCGGTGCCCGTTACGTTGGCAGCGCGGAGTTCGGTGTACGGGGCGGCGAAGTTGACCCTGGCGCCGTTGTGGTAGACGGCGCCGACCCGCTTCCGTAGTGCCTTGTGCTCCGTGTCGGACAGGCCCAGGCCCGGCGCGCCCAGGTCGCCCGGCAGTGGACGGATCAGCTCGCCGTAGTGCTCCTTCCACAACCCGTACCGCTGCAGGCCGGACCGCAGCCTGCGCGCTCCCTCGGCGGTGTCGCGTGCCCGCACCAGGCAGTCCACCGGACCGCCCGTCGATTCCAGCAGATCGCGCAGGAGGAACGCTCCGAGGAAGCCCGAGGCGCCGGTCAGCAACGGGCGGCGCGCGGCCGGGGGTTCACTCGGCGCGGGCCCGGTCGCCGGGGTGATGTCCGGCGCCAGGCGCACGTCCTGGCGCGGATCGGGGCTGGTCGCGTTTCCGGAACCGCCGGCCGGCTCGTCCAGGAGGCGCCGTACACCGTCCGGGGTGGCTGCGGCGAAGAGGGCACGCATCGACAGTCGTACGCCGAACCTGTCCTCGATGCGGCGGGCCAGCTTGACCGCGAGCAGGGAGTGTCCGCCGGCCTCGAAGAAGTCGTCGTCGAGACCGACATCAGGTACGCCGAGGACGTCGGCGAACACCGCGCACAGCAGCTTCTCCTGCTCGGTGTCCGGGGCGCGTCCGGTGCCTGTGCTGGTGGAGGGGCCGGGGGCGGGCAGTCCCCGACGGTCGATCTTTCCGTTCGGGGTGAGCGGCAGGGTGTCGAGCGCGACGAACGTGGACGGCACCATGTACTCGGGCAGTTGTGAGAAGAGTGCCTGGCGCATCCGGGCGATCGCCGGCTCCCGCTGCCCGTCGGCGGGAACGGCGTAGGCCACCAGCCGCCGGTCACCGGGCCGGTCCTCGCGGACGACGGCGCAGGCGGCACTGATCCCGGGCACCGCGGCCAACGCCGCCTCGATCTCCCCGAGTTCGATGCGGAAGCCCCGTAGCTTGACCTGGTCGTCGGAGCGGGAGACGTATTCGAGTTCGCCCCGGTCGTTCCAGCGGACGAGGTCGCCCGTGCGGTACATGCGTCCGCCGGTGCGGCTGAACGGGTCGGCGACGAACCGGGCAGCGGTCAGACCCGGACGGTGGAGGTAGCCGCGGCCCAGTCCGTCGCCGGCCACGTACAGTTCTCCGATCACGCCCGGCGGCACCAACTCCAGTGCGGCGTCGAGCACATACACCCGTGCGTTGCGCACCGGGACGCCGATCGGTACGCGGTGGGTCGGCGCCTTCGGGCCGGCCGCCTCCTGCACGTCGCTCATGGTCGCGCAGACCGTGGTCTCGGTGGGCCCGTAGGCGTTGACCAGCCGCCGGCCGCGGGCCCACCGGGCGACCAGCGCCGGCGTGCACGCCTCCCCGGCGAGCACCAGGGTGGTACCGCCTGGTATGCCCTCGTCCTGCGGCATGACCGCCAGGGCGGCGGGAGGGAGGGTCAGGTGGGTGATGCCGCGTTCCGCGAGGAGGGCGGCGAGCGGGGGCCCCGGCACCAGGTGTGCCGGGTCGGCGACCTCCAGGCAGGCACCGGTCAGCAGTCCCATGCAGATGTCCCAGAACGCCGCGTCGAAACTGGACGACGCCATCTGCAGCACCCGGCTGGTGGAGGTGAGGCCGAGCCTTTCCGCCTGCGTACGGACCATCGCGCCGACGCCCTGGTGGGTGACGACGACGCCCTTGGGCCGGCCGGTGGAGCCGGAGGTGTAGATGACGTAGGCGGGGTGGGCGGGCAGGGGGCCGGTGCGCGGGTCCGCGGTGTGGCCGGTGGACCAGGCGGCGGTGTCGTCGAGTGCCAGGCAGCGGGCGGTGGTGGGCAGTCCGGTGCGCAGGGCCGTGGTGGTGATCAGGAAGGCCGGCGCGGCGTCGTCGAGCATGAAGGTGATGCGGGCGGGCGGGTATGCGGGGTCGACCGGCAGGTAGGCCGCTCCTGTTTTCAGGACCGCCAGTATCGCGACGATCATGTCGGCCGAGCGGGGCAGCGCGAGGGCCACCAGGTCCTCGGGGCCGATGCCCTGTGCGGACAGGTGCCGGGCGAGGTCGTTGGCACGGGCGTTGAGCTGCGCGTAGGTCAGGGTGCCCGTGGCGTCGCGTACGGCCTGGGCATCGGGGGTACGGGTCACCCACTCCCCGAAGAGCTCCGGCACCGTCGGGGCCGTCAGGGACGCGGCGGGTCCACGGCCCCACTCCTCCAGGATCCGCGACCGCTCCTCGGCGGTGAGCAGGTCATAGCCGCGGACGGGCAGGTCGGCGTCGGCCACGACCGCGGACAGCAGGCGGCGGAGCCTGCGGGCGAGCCGGTGCACCGTCTCGGCCTCGAACAGCTCGGTGGAGTACTCCAGATGGCCCTCGATGCCCGCGGCACCACCCGCCGCGTCCCGCGTCTCGGTGAAGCTGAACGTCAGGTCGAACTTGCTGATGCCCGTGTGCACCGGCTGACCGCTCACCGTGACCCCCGGCAGCTCAACGCCGGCCGCCGCCTGGTTCTGCAACACCAACATGACCTGGAAGAGCGGATGACGATCCTGCGAACGCACCGGATTGAGCGCCTCCACCAACCGCTCGAACGGCACATCCTGATGCGCAAACGCCGCCAGATCGAACTCCCGCACACGGTTGAGCAGTTCACGGAAGGTGGGATCCCCCGACAGATCCGTCCGCAACACGAGCGTGTTGACGAAGAACCCCACCAAGTCGTCCAGAGCCTCATCGCTCCGACCCGCCACCGCCGTACCGAGCGGGACATCATCACCCGCACCATGCCGCGACAACAACACCGACACCGCCGCCTGCATCACCATGAACAACGTGCACCCGCACGACCGCGCCAACTCCACGAGCCCCCGGTGCGTGTCCTGGTCCAGGCTGAAGAAGTGCGCCTCGCCCCTGTGGTCCGTCACGGCCGGCCGCGGACGGTCCCACGGCAGCACCAGCGCCTCCGGGACACCGGCCAGGGCCTGGCGCCAGAAGGCCAGTTGGCGTGACGTCAGGCTCCCGGGGTCGGACTCCTCCCCGAGCATGCGCCGCTGCCACAGGGTGTAATCCGCGTACTGCACCGGCAACGGCGACCAGTCAGGAGCCCTGCCCGCGACCCGCGCCCGATAGGCAGCACCCAGGTCCCGGCCCAACGGCGCCAACGACCAGCCGTCGCCAGCGATGTGATGCAACGCCAGAACCACCACATGGCTCTCCACGCCCAACCGCAACAGGCTTACCCGCAGCGGTACTTCGGCTTCCACGTCGATCGGCTCGGTCACCGCCGCCGAGATCCGGCCGGGCAGGTCGGGCTCCTCGACATCGTCGACGGTCAGGGCGAGCTGCGCCTGCGCCGGGCCGAGGACCATCTGTTCGGGCTCGCCGTCGTGCTGGGGGAAGACGGTGCGCAGCGCCTCATGTCGCTCGACGACGTCGCCCAGCGCGGCACTGAGCGCATCGACGTCGAGCGGACCGTCGAGGCGCAGCACCATGGGGATGTTGTAGGTGGCGCCGGGCCCGTCCAGCCGGCCCAGGAACCACAGCCGCTGCTGCGCGAAGGACAGCGGAAGTCTCGCCGGGCGCTGCGCGGGCACGATGGCGTCCCGGGCCGCGCCCGCGCCGTCGAGGGCCGCGGCCAGTTGCGTGACGGTGGGGCGCTCGAAGAGCGTGCGTACTTCGAGTTCGACGCCGAGTGCGGTGCGAATACGGCTGACCAGGCGGGTGGCCAGCAGGGAGTGTCCGCCGAGCGAGAAGAAGCTCTCGTCGACGGGGACGCGGCCGATGCCGAGCACGTCGGCGAACAGATCGGCGAGCAGTTCTTCCCGCACGGTGCGCGGGCCGCGCCCGTCGGTGTCCGCGGCGTGCCGGGGCGCCGGCAGTGCCCGTCGGTCGAGCTTTCCGTTCGGGGTCAGCGGCAGTGCGTCCAGCACGACGAACGCCGACGGGACCAGGTACCCGGGCAGCGTCCGGCCCAGCTGCTCGGCCAGTGCCTCCGCGGAGGTCGTCGCGCCGTCCGCCGCCACGGCATAGGCCACCAGCCGCCGGTCGCCAGGGGCGTCTTCGCGGACGACGACGCAGGCGGCCGTCACCGTCGGCAGGGCGGTGAGCGCGGCTTCGATCTCGCCGGGTTCGATGCGGTGGCCGCGGAGTTTGACCTGATCGTCGGCGCGGGAGAGGTAGACGAGCCGACCGTCCGCGTCCCACCGGACGAGATCGCCGGTACGGTACATCCGCCCACCCGACGGATCGAACGGATCAGCCACGAAACGCGTGGCCGTCAGGTCGGGTCGGCCCACGTACCCGCGGGCCACCCCCGGTCCGGCGAGGTACAGCTCGCCCACCACGCCCGCAGGCACCGGCCGCAGCCGGGCGTCGAGGACGTAGCACCACATGCCGTCCAGCGGCCTGCCGATGGGCGGAACCCGGTGTTCCGCGATCGGCCGCGACGGCACCTCGTACCGGGTCGCGAACGTCGTCGTCTCGGTCGGCCCGTAGGCGTTGACGAACGACGTCCGGGGGCAGGCGGTCGCCGCGCGTTGCAGGACGCCGGCTGCCGCCGCCTCACCGCCGGTCGCCACCAGGCGTACCGTCGCGAACAGGTGGGGGTCGGTGTCGGCGACGATGTTGAACAGGGCGGTGGTCAGGAAGAGGGCGGTGATCTTCTCGGCTGCCAGTAGGCGGCCGAGGCGATGCGGTTCGAGCGGGCCGTCAGGGGCGACGACGACCGTTCCGCCGTTGAGCAGCGGGACCCAGATCTCGCAGGTCGAGGCGTCGAAGACGTAGGCGGAGTGCAGGAGGACCGCGTCGGCCGCGCCGCGCCACATGGCATCGGCGGCGAGTGCCGCCACGTCGGCGTGCGTGACACCGATGGCCTTGGGGGTGCCGGTGGAGCCGGAGGTGAACATCACGTACGCCAGCCGCGCGCCACCGGGGAGGCCGGGAAGCGTGCCCGGCTCGGCGGGTGCGCCGTCGATGACCCGGCCGTCGGTGTCGACCACGACGACCGGGAGCGAGCCGCGGGCTTCCGCCACCCAGGGATGGCCGGCGAGGTCCGCCCCGACGACGAGGGCGCGCAGCCCCGCCGAGGCGGATATCCGGCGCAGTCTCGCGGCCGGCCAGCGGGCGTCCAGCGGTACGTACGCGCCGCCGGCCCGGACTGCGGCGAGCGAGGCCGTCACCACTGCGGCCGAGCGGCCGACCAGCACACCGACACCGTCCTCGGCAGTGACGCCCAGGCCCGTCAGGCACCGCGCCAGGGAACCGGAGAGTCCGTCCAACTCTCCGTAGGTCAGGGCGCTTTCACCCTGCCTGACCGCCACCGTGTCCGGGGACGACGCCACCCGGGCGGCGAACAGTTCCGGGAGGCCGGCCCTCGACGGGCCGGCCGGCAGGGGGGCGCCCTTCCCCTGGTCGAGCAGCCGTGCCCGCTCTCCGTCGAGCAGCACCG
>NZ_JBNHIN010000064.1:0-3507 GCF_050054615.1 Streptomyces sp. YGL11-2 | reverse complement strand
CCGCCCGGCAGGGGGGCGCCCTTCCCCTGGTCGAGCAGCCGTGCCCGCTCTCCGTCGAGCAGCACCGAGAGGCCCGCGACACGCTGCTCCAGGTCCTCGGCACAGGCTTCCAGCAGCAGCCGCAGCCGCTCGGCCATCAGCCGCACGGTCCCGGATGCGAAGGCGTCCGCGCGATGGCCGAAGGTGATCCGCAGGTCATCCCCCGGCGCGATGGTGAGGGTGAGCGGATAGTGCGCCGCGTCGGTGCCCCGGAATCCGGTGACCCGCAGGCCGGGGAGGCCCTCCTGGGCCTGTCGCAGCGCCTCGGCGTCCATGGGGTAGTTCTCGAACACGGCGAGCGTGTCGAAGAGGTCGTCCAGGTCGGTCAGGGCGCGGATCTCGGTCAGCCCGAGGTGCTGGGAGCCCAGGAGCCGGCCCTGCTCGTCCTGCATCCGGCGCAGCAGCGTTGCCAGGGTGTCGTCCGGGCGTATGCCGACGCGGACCGGAATCGTGTTGATGAACAGGCCGACCATGGTCTCGACACCGGGGATCTCCGGCGGCCGGCCCGAGACGGTGGTGCCGAACAACACGTCGTCCTGTCCGGTGAGTTGGTGCAGCAGGACCCCCCAGGCGCCCTGCACCACCGTGTTGAGCGTCAAGCGGTTCCGGCGGGCCGTCTCCCGCAGGCGGGCGGTGGTGGCCGCGCCCAGGTTCAGCACCAGTTGCTCGGGCAGCTCGCCCGACGACGCGGAGGCCGGTTTGTCCCCGGCCAGCAGGGTCGGCTGCGCCACTCCGGCGAGGGCCGCGCGCCAGGCGCCGGCCGCGGCCGTACGGTCCTGGGCGGCCAGCCAGGCGAGGTAGTCCCGGTAAGGGGCGACGCGCGGCATCGCGCCGCCGTCTCCGCCGCGCGCATAGAGCTCGAACAGTTCCCGTACCAGTAGCGGCATCGACCAGCCGTCGAGGAGGAGGTGATGGTTCGTCATGACCAGGTGGTAGCGATGGTGCGCCATCCGGATCAGGGTGAACCGCATCAGGGGCGGTTCGGAGAGGTCGAAACGCCGCGTGCGGTCGACGGCCAGGAACGTCGCGAGCCGCTCGGCGCGCTCGGCGTCGTCGCCCGCGCCGAAGTCGAGTTCCTCGAAGACCGGTGGGACTTCGACGGCGACGGCCTGGACCGGTTCGTCGAGGTCCTCGTAGAGGAACCCCACCCGAAGGTTCGCGTGCCGGCGAAGCAGTCCCTTGACGGCCGCGTACAGCACCGCCGCGTCGACCGGTCCCTCGATGTCGAAGACGAACTGCGCGGTGTAGACGTCCACCGCCTCGGAGTCGTACACGGCATGGAACAGCATGCCCGCCTGCAGCGGTGTCAACGGCAGGACGTCCTGCAGCTGGAACCCGGTCACTTGCGTCCACCCCACTTGTTCTGCAGCTTGTTCTGCAGTCGATCGATCTGAGCCTGGTTGAGCGAGACCAACGGAAGGTCGGAGGGCGTATAACCGCCGGCGTCGGGCGCCTGGGCGTGTTCCGCGACGGCACGCAGTGCCCGCAGCCAGCCTTCGGCGAGTTCCTCGACGTCCTCCTCCTTGAGCAGATCCGTCGGCCAGGTCCAGCCGGCGACCAGTTGCGGCCCCTCCGGCAGGTCCTTGGTGTAGGCGTTGATGTCCAGCACGTGATGGACCGGCATGTCCGGGTCCTGGCTGCGTGGTCCGCCCCCGTCGAAGAGCAGCTGCCAGTCCCCGGCGTTGCCCGCCGCCGATGAACCGGCATAGCGACCAAGGTAGTTGAAGCCGATCTGCGGCGTCACCGCGTCCAAGAGCACGGCGCGGGTGCGCGGGTTGAGGTGACGCAACAGGCCGTAGCCGATGCCGTGGTCCGGTACGGCCCGCAACTGCTCCTTGATCCGCTTCAGCGCGCGGTCGACGAGCGGGCCGTCGAACGCCCGCGCCTCGTAGCGGCTCACCGGCCCCGGGTCGAGCCGCACCGGGTACATGCTGGTGAACCAGCCGACGGTACGGGACAGGTCGATGCTCTCGGCGATCTGCTCACGGCCGTGCCCCTCCAGGTCGAGCAGTACGGCCGACCCGCCCGCGCCCCCACGTTCGGCACGCCACCCGGCGATCGCCAGGGCGAGGCCGGTCAGCAGCACGTCGTTGATGCCCGCGTGGAACGCGGCCGGCGCGGTGGTCAGCAGGGGCCGTGTCCACTGCGCAGGCAGCGTGACCGTCAGCGTCCGCACACCGTCGGCGGTGTCCCGGTCCGGGTCGAGCGGTCGGTATCCCCACTGCGGGTCCTCGGTGCGCAGGATCTCCTGCCAGAGCGGCAGCTCAGCGGCGCGCTCGGCGCTCCGCGCATCGGCCACCAGCAGCTCCGCCCATCTACGGTAGGAAGTACGCACCGGCGGCAGGGGCGAGGTGTCGCCCGCCGCGCCGGCGGTGACCGCCTGCCAGGCGGTGGCCAGATCTGCGGTGAGGGTGCGCCACGAGACCGCGTCCACCGCGAGGTGATGGACGACGAGCAGCAGCCGACCGGGCCGGTCGGGCCCCGCGTCGTACCAGACGGCCTCCAGCACGCCGCCCGTGCCGGGCCGCAGCCGCAGGCGGGCGGCCTCCGCGGCCTCGGCGACCACCGCATCGGTCCGTGCGCCGTCGAGCCCGGCGATGTCGACCCGTGTCAGCCGCGCGCGGGCGCTCACCGCGCCCTGTGGCAGGACTTCGAGACCGGGCCGCCCGCCGGGTGTTCCACTCACCCGGAGCCGCAGCATGTCGTGGTGATCCAGGAGTAGTTGGAGCGCCGAGGCGATGTCGCTCTCCGTTGCTCCGGCCGGTGAGCGCAGCACGCTCGACTGGTTGTAACCGTCGCGCGTGCCGGGCCGGTCGAGGAACCACGCGGCGATGGGCGTGAGCGGCACCTCGCCGATGCCCGGCGTGGCCGCGGTCTCCGGCTCCGCACCCAGCGGCAGGGCGACCGACGCGATCACCGCCACGGTGCGGTGGACGAAGACGTCGCGCGGCGTGATCACCAGTCCCGCGTTACGTGCCCTGCTGACGACCTGGATCGACAGGATGCTGTCGCCGCCGAGGGCGAAGAAGTCGTCGTCGACACCGACCTCCGGGATGCCGAGTGTCTCGGCGACCACCCCGCACAGGATCCTTTCCTCGTCGGTACGCGGTGCCTGCCCACCGACCCGGTGTGTCTCCGGTTCGGGTGCGGGCAGGGCGCGGCGGTCGACCTTGCCGTTGGGCAGCAGCGGCAACGCGTCGAGGACGACGAACGCGGCCGGAACCATGTACTCCGGCAGTGCCGTCGCAAGACCCCGGCGCAGCCCGGCGGCGTCCACCGACTGTTCGGCATCAACCACCACATACGCGACCAGACGTCTGTCACCTGGCCGGTCCTCGCGGATCAGCGCACACGCCGCGGTAATGCCCGGGAGTGCCGTCAGCGCACTTTCGACCTCACCCAGCTCGATGCGATAACCCCGCAACTTGACCTGGTCGTCAGACCTCCCCAAAAACTCGATCCGCCCCT